>JBJTMU010000058.1:0-104576 GCA_046070685.1 Flavobacteriales bacterium
GTTCAACCTGCTAAAAAATACTATAACGTTAAACCGGGAGATACTTTTGGGAAAATCGCACAACGCAATAACCTCACGCAGGGACAATTGCAACGGTTAAATCCAGGAGTGAATATCAACAATATTTCTGTCGGACAACGTATTCGAATTAAATAAATCCCTGTAAAGTTCCGATTTGAACGATGAAAATAACGGGTGTCATCATTACTTTTAACGAAGAACGTAACATTGAACGATGCTTACTTTCACTGAAAGCTGTTTGTGATGAAATCCTTGTTTTGGATTCTTTTTCAACGGATCGTACCGAAGAAATTTGTCGAATAAATCAAGTGAGGTTTATTCAGCATGCCTTTGATGGTCATATTCAGCAGAAAAATCGAGCCATGCAACTAGCGGAAACGGAATGGGTTCTTTCTTTGGATGCCGATGAAGCATTGACGAAGGAACTAGAAGTAGCGATTTTAAACATCAAAGAACATCCAATTCATCAAGCATACGCATTTAACCGACTGACCAATTATTGCGGACATTGGGTGAAACATAGCGGCTGGTATCCTGACACAAAAACAAGGTTGATTCAAAAAGATTTAGCGCGGTGGACAGGTGTCAATCCACATGATCGCTTGGAGCTGCTGGAGGACGGGAAGGTTCAAACGTTGAAAGGTGACTTACTTCATTATTCCTATTATTCCAAAGAGGATCATTTCAAACAAATTGAATATTTCGGAAATATTGCTAGTCAGGAACTTTTCCTTCTAGGAAAAACTATTTCTTTACCGTATTTGTACATTAAAGTTTGCAATCAATTCGTTAAAAGTTATGTGATCAAAAGAGGGATTTTAGACGGTAAAACTGGATTTCTCATTGCCATACGAAGTGCTTATGCCACTTATGTTAAATACGCGAAATTGCGCGCATTAAATCGTAAAAAACCATGAAACGAATTTTAATATCTCGAACGGATAGTATTGGAGATGTTATATTGACGCTACCGATGTGTCAAGCACTACGCATGGCCTATCCAGAAGCAGAAATCATTTACATAGGAAAGAATTACACCCGCCCTGTGATTGCTTGTTTCTCCGCGATTGATGCATTTTGGGACATTGATGAGTTATTGAATCAACCGATAGCACTACAACTGCAACAATTAAAAGCTGATTGCATCATTCACGTTTTTCCGCATAAAGAATTAGCTTTTTTAGCGAAAAAAGCAAAGATTCCCATGCGAATTGGCACCTCACATCGTGTTTTTCATTTGTTTACCTGTAACGAACGCCCGAATTTCACACGGAAAAATTCTTCCTTACACGAAGCCCAACTTAATTTCCACTTGCTCGCTCCTCTTGGAATCACCGAAATTCCTTCGATGGATCAAATGCAAGATTTACTCTCCTTTCATCCGGTAAAAACGGAACTACCTGCTTACTTATCGATGCCAAATGAACAGTTGGTTATCTTGCATCCGAAATCAAAAGGTAGTGCTTTGGAATGGCCCTTAGATAAATACATGGATTTAGCACTGCAACTTGCCGAAGCAGGGAAGTTTGTTTGCTTTACCGGTACCGAACAAGAAGGACTCCTATTTCGTCAGCTCATTCCAAAACACCCTAGAATTATTGATTCTACTGGTAAATTGACACTAGAACAATTGATTTATTTCATTTCTCAATCCGCAGCTTTGGTTGCTTGTTCAACAGGTCCCTATCATATTGCAGGAGTTTCCGGAATCCATGCAATTGGACTCTTTTCGATGCGTAGGCCGATTGACCCCGGCAGATGGATGGCGCTAGGTAACTTAGCTTCGTTTATTGTTTTCGATCCACAGTGTAAAACATGTAAAAAAGGTACGAATTGTTCTTGCATTGAAAACATCTCCGTTTCCACAATACTAGCTGCCATCGGATGATCTCAGTGCCCCTCAAGAAAAATTTATTGCTTTCATTTTTTGCTTTTTTTTTCTCCCTTGGGATTTTAAACATTCATCATTGGGACTTTGCCCTTCTGTTTACCCTGTCAATCGTTGTTTCTTATCAGTGGTTGTATGAAAGATCTAATCACTGGCTTTATCTCCTAATCGCTGGTATAATCGGTGTGTCTTACGCTTACTTATGCGGCCCTTTTTCTTGGCCCTTTTTCTACTATTTACTACTCGGAGCCTTGGTGCTGACGTATGAAAAAGGGATTAAATGGAGAAGAATCCCGTACATAAAACCAGTTTTTATTGCCATTTGTTGGTTTTCATTGGGCATTGCTATTCCGAAGCTTGTGCTTTATGGAAAAGTTCCATTCGTGGATTTTTCTCATTTGTTTCTGTTTTTTATTCTGGCAGTTGTGGAAGATTTGGAAGATATGTCAGAGGATATTGGCCATATTCGCACCATCCCTTTGCTTCTAACGAAAGTGACAACAGAGTTACTCATTGTTATTTCTTTATTTGGCTACTTTGCCATGAATCATCGCTTGAACATATTCAGTGAGCACTGGGAGATAAAATATCTTTCTATCATTTTGGCTAATTCTCCATTGATTTACGCTGTTTACCTGAAAAATAGCCGAAAAATAAATCATCAATATTTCGATTTTCTTCTTTTCCTTGTTGGACTGCTGTATTTACTTTAACAGAATAGGTAAACTCTTGAATCCTTTTTATCTTTGTCCTTCGAAAATAAGGATATGGAATACGATTTTAGAAATCTTGAGAGTAAATGGCGTAAGAATTGGCAGGAACGCGGAACCTATCACGTGAAAGAGGATGCGTCCAAACCAAAATATTATGTTTTAGATATGTTTCCTTATCCATCTGGTGCAGGATTGCACGTTGGACACCCGCTTGGTTATATTGCATCAGATATTTATGCGCGTTATAAACGACTTCAGGGCTTTAATGTCCTTCATCCAATGGGCTATGATTCCTTTGGCCTTCCGGCTGAACAATATGCCATTCAAACTGGTCAACATCCGGCCATCACAACGGAAGAAAATATTGCGCGTTACCGTCAACAGTTAGATCAAATTGGATTTAGTTTTGATTGGTCTCGTGAAGTAAGAACATCTGCGCCAGAATATTACAAATGGACCCAATGGATCTTCAAGCAACTATTTGATTGTTATTACGATTTAAAAACAAATAAAGCTGCACGCATTTCTCAATTGATTCATCAGTTTGAAACGACAGGAAACACACAAGTTGAAGCGGTTACCGATTTCGAAGAAACGTTTTCAGAGAGTGAATGGAAATCCTATTCGCAGCAACAGAAAGAAGAAATTCTTCAAGCATACCGTCTGGCATATTTGGCTGAAAGTTGGGTAAATTGGTGTCCAGCATTGGGAACAGTATTAGCCAACGATGAAATCGTAAATGGTGTGTCTGAACGAGGAGGTCACCCAGTTGAACAGAAGCGTATGCGTCAATGGTCGATGCGAATCAAAGCGTATGCGGAACGATTATTACAAGGATTGGAACACATTGATTGGTCGGACTCGATTAAAGAACAACAGCGAAATTGGATCGGTAAATCGCAAGGAGCAAGTGTCAACTTCGCCATAGAAAACTCCACAGAATCAATCGAAGTTTTTACGACGAGACCGGATACTATTTTTGGTGTTTCTTTTATGGTGCTCGCGCCAGAACATCCCTTAGTGAATCAAATTGTGAGTCCAGCCAATCAAGCAGCAGTAGAAAATTACCAAAGGGAGGCAGGATTAAAATCAGAACGTGATCGTCAAGCCGATGTAAAAAACATTAGTGGACAAGCACTTGGCGCTTTCGCTATTCATCCATTTAATGGAGAACGAATTCCGATTTGGATCGGGGATTATGTCTTGGCATCTTACGGCACTGGAGCGGTTATGGCTGTCCCATGTGGTGATCAACGCGATTATGATTTTGCCAAACATTTTGGACTTGAAATTAAAAACATTTTTGCCGATATCGATATTTCGGAACAAGCTTATACGGAGAAAGATGCGTGTATCGCACATTCAGATTTCTTAAATGGATTGGAAACAAAGGCGGCCATGAAAAAAGCCATTGAAGTCATTGAATCCAACGGATTAGGAAAAGGAAAAACAAATTTCCGTTTACGCGATGCAGTTTTCTCTCGACAAAGATATTGGGGAGAACCTTTTCCAGTTGCATACGAAAATGAAATTCCAGTTCTTATCACTGATGAACATTTACCGATTGAACTTCCGGAAGTCGATAAGTATTTGCCAACAGAAGACGGAGAACCACCTTTAGCTCGTGCTAAAAAAGAAGCGTGGAATCATTTTCAAGGAGACCGCATGGAATTCAATACAATGCCAGGTTGGGCAGGGAGCTCTTGGTACTTTTTACGTTACATGGATCCAAAAAATGAGTCGGAATTTGTAAGCAAGGAGAAAGTGGACTATTGGCAAAATGTGGATCTTTATATCGGAGGTTCAGAGCATGCAACAGGACATTTACTTTATGCGAGATTCTGGACCAAATTCCTCTTTGATCAAGGATACATTCCATTTGACGAACCTTTTGCAAAATTGATTAATCAAGGAATGATTCTAGGCAAATCAGCCATTGCCTATATTGATTCAGAAGGTAAAATGCACTCCTACGATCTGATTTCTTCAGATGTTTCCTCGTTCCGAGAAGTGCGTATCCTCATCGATTTCATCCAAGATGATGAAAGTATTGATCTCGAAGCATTACGCAGTTGGCAACCACAATTTGAATCAATGTCTTTTGTCACCAATGAAAATGGAAAGATTATTGTCAAACGTGAGGTTGACAAAATGTCGAAACGATGGTACAACGTCGTTTCTCCGGATGATTTATGTGAAAAATATGGTGCGGACACCCTACGCATGTATGAGATGTTCTTGGGTCCATTAGAGCAAAGTAAACCTTGGGACACCAAAGGAATTACGGGTGTTCATGGCTTTTTGAAAAAATACTGGAGACTTTTCCATCAGAATGGTCAATTTGAAGTCAGTGAAGGAGAAGCTTCTAAAGAGGCGATGAAATCACTGCATAAAACCATTAAACGATTGCGAGATGATTTAGATCGTTTTTCGTTTAATACGGGGGTATCTTCTTTTATGATTTGTGTGAATGAATTGACGGATCAAAAGTGCAATAATCGACATGTTTTGACGCAATTAAGTATTCTTATGGCGCCGTATGCTCCGCATATTACAGAGGAAATTTGGTCGAAATTACAGTTGGAACAATCCAGCATTTTTGATCAAACGTATCCCGTATTTGAAGAGCAGTACTTGAAAGAGTCTGATTTTGAGTACCCTGTTTCCTTCAATGGTAAGTTGCGTTTTAAAGTCAGTTTGAGTTTGTCTTTGACGCCAAAAGAAATTGAAGAACATATTTTGAACATGCCTGAGGCTCAAAAATACTTAGAAGGGAAGACTCCGAAAAAAACGATTATTGTTCCGGGAAGAATTGTCAATTTTGTTATTTAACAAAGTGGGAAAGTAGGGACTCTGCGTTTTTAATTTCGGTAACTAAACCCTTGAGATCCATCGCATGTAGGTTGATTTGGGCACCACCAGCAAAAAGTTCAACATGTGGAGCATCTTGCTTTAATTGCTTGAAATAAGTAATGATGAATGGCTTATCTATGGCTGTCAACCAACTACTAATAATGGCTTTCGGTTGAATACGTTCAATGCAATCTAATAAAGATTCATAAGGTAAACTTTGACCTAAGTAAACAGTGTGAAAACCCTTACTTCTTAGCAAGTACTGATAAAAGAGCAGTCCGATTTCATGCCAATCATGCTCGGGTAAATACAGCATAAAAGCTTGCGATTTGTCTGTTGGAACAGGCTGCTTATCAATAGCCGCAATCAACTTTTGACGGATGAGGTTCGAAATAAAATGCTCCTGTGCCGCACTGATACTATTCACAAGCCACATCACACCAATTCGATCTAAAAAAGGAATCAAATCCTCACTAAACGTTTTCTCAAGTCCTTTCTCCTCTATTACGACTTGTAAAGTATCTGCGAACAATTGTTCATCTAAATGAAGCAAGGCCAAGATTAATTTTTCTTCGGTGTAATTCGCGTTTCGACTCATTTTAATATCCCAAACCAATCCGTGAATTTCATCTATTGAAAGCTCGGCGATTTTAGAAATTTTATGTCCGTGTTTGTTTAATAAACTGATGTTTAATAAATAGGACAAATCATGGTCGGAATACGTGCGAATCTGGGTATCTGTGCGTTCGGGAACCAAGATCCCATAACGCTTTTCCCAAATACGAATCGTATGCGCTTTAATCCCTGTAAGGACTTCAATATCTTTGATCTTATATTCCGCCATAACTGTTGAGCTCTCCTTAAACACAGAGGAACAAACTTTGTTCATCATGCGGATAAATATTTTTATTCAAGTACCTTTGTTCCATGATCATTAAAGAAGCATCCTTCCTTATTTCGAATACGGAAATTTCAAAATGTCCAACGGATGGAAAACCAGAATTTGCCTTCATCGGCCGTTCCAATGTTGGTAAATCGTCGTTGATTAATATGTTAACGGGTAAAAAGAATCTAGCAAAAACTTCTTCTACCCCTGGAAAAACCCAGCTCATCAACCATTTTGTGATTAATGAAAATTGGTATTTGGTCGATTTACCTGGTTATGGTTATGCCAAAGTGTCCAAGACAAAACGAAATAGTTGGGAAAAATTCATTTCTGATTATTTGACGAAACGAAAGGAGCTACAGAATATTTTTGTGTTGTTAGATGCGCGCTTAGAACCTCAAAAAATCGACTTAGAATTCATGAATTGGTGCGGCGAGAAAGGCTTACCATTCTCTATGGTTTTCACGAAAATTGATAAGTTATCAAGTACAGCACTTCAGAAGAACCTAGCAAAATACAAAAAAGAAATGTTGAAATACTGGGAAGAACTTCCTCCTGTTTTCACCACATCTGCCACCTCAGGATTCGGAAAAGAACCGATTTTAAATTACATCGGTCAAATCCTTGCTTAAGCTGACTTTGTCATTTTAACGAATTGACTTTTGAGGTATTTGAAATTTCTTCTTGAAATCCCTATTTTTGCCTAAATTATCAAAATCACTATGGGAAGAGCCTTTGAATACCGCCGAGCAGCAAAAGAAAAACGTTGGGACAAAATGTCTAAAATGTTCCCGAAACTTGGAAAAGCCATCACCATGGCAGCGAAAGAAGGGGGCGTTGATCCGGCGACGAATGCGAAATTGAGAACCGCCATTCAGAATGCGAAATCTGAAAACATGCCAAAAGACAATATTGAATCTGCGATTAAACGCGCAGCTCAAAAAGATATTGCCTCTTTTGCAGAAGTGAATTACGAAGGAAAAGGCCCACATGGTGTTTTAGTTTACGTGGAATGTGCCACGGATAATCCAACAAGAACGGTTGCCAATGTAAAATCCTATTTCAACAAAGCGGGTGGAATGGTTGTTCCTAACGGATCTATGGAGTTTATGTTTGCAAGAAAGAGTGTCTTTGAAATCGCCAAAACGGCCGACATGGACCCTGAAATGTTAGAATTAGAACTCATTGACGCTGGTTGCGAAGAAATTGAAGTAGAGGATGAAATGATCATTGTTTATGGTGATTATACTTCTTTCGGAACCATCGCAAAAGCGCTAGAGGATATGCAAATCGAAGTGCAAAAATCAAGTTTGAAACGTATCCCTACAACTCCAGTAGATTTTACGGAAGAACAATTAGTGGACATTGAAAAAATGTTAGATAAAATTGAAGATGACGACGATATCCAACAAGTCTTCACAAATATTGCTTAAGACAAAATAAAATTCATCATTTTCAGTTATATTAGTCTGGCAAACCATGTTATGATTAAATTTTACACACGTTATTTCTTTCTGATTGCATTATTCTTTTTTTTGGGTGCTTGCTCAACAGAAAATAACACGTTTGTAAATCGATCTTATCATTACACCACCGCCCGTTTTAATGGGCATTTTAATGCACAAGAATTAATCAGGGTTTCTTTAAAAACGTACTACGGAAGTAGAAAAGATGATTTTTATGGCATTCTTCCAGTCAACCCACTTCCAACGGAATTGGAAGTGAAAGGAATGATTCCGTCCATTGATACCGCTGTTTCCAAATGTACCAAGGTGATCTTGAATCACAGTATGCCGAGTGCTGAAAATATGTTCTACAAACAAGCAGAATATAACACTTGGATGGATGAAACATGGTTGACAGTCGGTCAAGCACTGTATTATCGAAGAGATTATGATCGCGCGCTCAGCAATTTTCAATTCATTAAACGTTTTTTTGAAAAAGATCCTTCTACCTATGTAGCTGAATTATGGATCGCGAAAGTGTATATTGAGCAGCGAAAATTTGCTGACGCGAAGTTGATTTTGGATGGACTCAACGAAATTGCCAATGAGCAAAAGAAAAAAACCATCAAAGATTACATTCCTTTTATCAAAAAGAAGGAAAAAGACGCGGCGCCAATCATGAAGACAAGTCTTCAATTTGAAATTCATAAAGCATACGCTGACCTATCTCTTAAGCGAAAAGATTACGAAGAGGCGGTGCTTGGATTGGTTGCGGCGATTGACAAATGTAAAAATGGGAAGGAAAAGGCTCGATTGAATTATATTTTGGCTCAGTTATATCAACAAGCGAATCAAATGCCGGATGCTGCTAAATGTTATGCGAAAGCCATGAAAGCCTCGGCTCCTTTCGATATTTCTTTCAATGCCCGACTGAATAGAGCCGTTGTCGGTGGGGGAGATAGATTAGCCAAAGATTTGAAACGCATGCTGAAAGATGCGAAAAATGCGGGATACAAAGATCAAATTTATTACGCCATGGCCATGGTGGAATTAAATCGCAATCAAAAAGTGAAAGCCAAATCTTTTCTAACAGAGTCCGCCTTTTACTCGACAACGAACAAACGTCAAAAAGCCATGTCCTACGAAAAGTTAGGAGATCTTTCTTTCAGCACAAAAGACTACGTTTCAGCACAAAAGTATTACGATTCTTGTTCGCGTTTTATCACGGAAGATTACCCGAATGGAGAAATTGTTAAAAACAAAGCAAGTAAATTGGCAGACTTAGTGAAGGCCATTGAAACAGCAAATTTCGAAGATTCAGTGCAGCGCATCGCTAAAATGTCAGAAAAGGACCGAGAAGATTTCTTGGAAGAAACCTTAGCTCAAATTAAAAAAGAACAACAGCGTCGAAAAGAACAAGAAGCAGCGAAGTTATTGGCTCTTCAACAAAATCAACCGACGAATGGAACTGTAAATAATTCAAACAAATTCATTTTTAACAATCCTAAATTACGTGAGGATGGATACAATGAATTCCGAAAAATGTGGGGACAACGTGAAAATGAAGATGATTGGAGAAGAAGTGAGAAAATTGTCCTGAATGTTGTTTCTCCAAATGCGAATAACCAAGATTCTTCTGCTACAACCGCTCAAAATTCAGGTGCAAAAGACACCTTGAGCATAGATCAACTGCGTAAAAACATTCCACTGACTGATTCTGCTTATGCACAATCCGAAGAGCGCTTACTGGATGCAAGATATACTGCCGGAATATTGTACAAAGAAGTACTGGGTGAAATGGATTTAGCGGCAGGACAATTCCAAGCTATTTTGGACATGCATCAAACCAATATGACAGATTTGTCAGCAGCATTCCAATTATATAAACTTACGGAAGGAACGGATCAAGCTTCTACTTATCGTTCTTATATCTTGAAAAACTACCCGAATTCAGATGCGGCTAATTTCTTCCGTGATCCTGACTTTTATGTAAAACAAAAAGAAAGTGCCTTGAAAGATCAACAGAAGTACTTGAAGTTACTTGAAAAATATAACCAAGAAAGCTTCAACCAAGTACTCGCTGAAACACAAGTGATTGTTGATACCGACTTATCAAATGCGTACCGTGCAGAATATATGTTGCTGAACGCTTTGGCTTATGGTCAAACACACGAAAACAAACAAGAATTAATTCCGCGTTTAAATCGAATTATTGAAGAAAAACCAAAGTCGGATCAAGCAGCCCGCGCGAAAGAAATGTTGGCAGTAATTAAGAACGGTTATTCAAAATCAGAACCTGCGAACTTTGACAAAAAATCAATCTTTACCTACATTCCAAATGTTCCCCAGTATGTGATTGTATTACTTGATCCAGATGATGATATCGAAGAAGCAAGAAACACAGTGGCGGATTTCTCAAATAAAGGATTTAAACTCGCTAAAGTGAAAGTTTCTCAAAAAATGACGCTAGCAGAAACCAATTTTATTTTAGTACAAGAATTTCAAACGGCTAAAATTGCTAGCGAATATATGAATGCCTATAAAGCTGGATTTGAGTACTTAGATGACCTCCAAAACAATAAAATTTACATTATTAATCAAGAAAATTTGAAAAAGTTAATAGAAACGTCGAAATTTGATGAATATAAAGTTTTTTACGACGATAATTATTAGCCCGATATGTTAAGAAAAGAGTTATTTGGAGGAAATTCAACTCACGAACAAAGTGATCGATTAAATAAAATTTTATCCGGTACGGAAATTACTGGTGATATAGTTTCTGATTCAAATTTATTAATTGAAGGAGAAATCATCGGTAATGTTTCCTGCTCAGGAAAGGTATTTATCGGAACTTCAGGAAAAGTTAGAGGAAATCTTGTTTGTGTGAATGCAGAAATTGATGGCGCAATGGATGGTGAACTAACCATTGAAAATCTACTCGTTTTGCACTCAACTGCTCGTATTAAAGGAGATATTCAAACACAAAAATTGAACATTGAAGAAGGTGCCTTTTTTGAAGGTGCTTGCGTCATGAAATCACCTGTTTCGAATACAAGCATGAAATCTGATTTCGATTTCGATGAATAATCGAAAGAAACCAACTCAACAATCTGCTTCACCTTATTTACGTTTAACCAGCGCCGGACTTCAAATGGCGGGGGTGATTGTTTTTTTCACCTATTCCGGTTATTACATTGACCAATTATACGCCTTTCAAGAACCATGGTTTACGATTGTACTCGGACTTTTTGGAGTGGCCGTCGGATTGTATTTGATCATTCGAGAAGTAATTCAAATCAATAAAAATAATCATGAATAATCCCGCGTTGAAACTGGGTCTATTTTACGTCGGAACCTTTCTGTTATTCTTTGCATTTACATTCACGCAATGGTCTCAGTTGAGCCGAACAGATAGCTTTTTTTGTTTGGGTGCTGCTGGATTCATTTCCATTCTTGGAATGTTGATTCTTTTTTTGAAAAACGATGGAGATCCTCAAGCCAATACGTTTCGCTTACTCATAATGATCACCGTTCAATTGTTATCTTATTTGTCTATCAGTTTAGCCTTGATTTATACCAATCAATCAAATGCGCTCGTACTTCATTTACTTGGACTAGCACTTAGCTTAATTCTTGTTCAAACAATCGTGCTTGTAAAGATGTTAAAATCCGCGTAGGAAGGCTAAAACAAGCTGTTGAATTTCATTAAATTTCGCGAATGATAAAGCTTCATAGGTATCGTAGATGTCGTGATAATGCTTATTTGGACCCATCGTATAAATGAAAAATGAAGGAACACCTGCTTCCGTGAAAAAATAATGATCAGAATTAGCTGCAGGACCCCTAGGCTTCACTAAACTCAAAAAATGTGCTTGCTCATTTAGCTGAACCAATCGATCAAATTCATTTTTAAAAACGGTTGCATTGACACATGTGATTCCTTCTTCGCCACTCCCCATGATGTCTAAATTCAATAAAAAACGAATCTTTTTTAATGGAACAATCGGATGCTCAACGAAATACTTTGATCCGAGCAAACCAATTTCTTCTCCTGCAAAGGCGATAAATACAACATTGTAATCATCTAAAGGATGTTTGACCATTTCTTGCGCAATAGCGAGGAGCATTCCGTTGCCACTGGCATTGTCATTTCCTCCTGGAAAATACGTAGCTTGCCCCATTCTTCCTAAATGATCGTAATGCGCCGTGAGAAATAAAAAAGGTTTCTTTTTTGCTTGTTTTTTTGCTGGCACATACCCAATGATGTTGTTTGCTCGATGATCTTTAATGAAGCGTGTTTCAATGTGAATGTCCAAACGCCCTTCAACCATTTGTTCAAAAATGGAATCCTGCAGTTGAATATACGGATATGCACTTGCCGTTTGACTTACCGACCACGTAAATTTTTCCTGCGTAATTTCAAGTACCGGTGCAAATGCACTTAATTCCTTCAATCGTGTTTTGATGATTTTCAAACTATCGGCACTCAAACCAAATGAACGAACAGCGAGAATGGTATGTTGTGGACACGGGTAAAAACTGGAGGTAGATTGATAGAGCGTCTGAGGATTACAGGTGATCACCTTGTAGGATGTGCCTTTCCGACAATCACGCGCTTCACAAGAAGGCCCCGATGATGGTCCAACCAAAAAGTCTATTCCCGGCCTCAACGAACGACCATCCATTTGAATGTCGCATGCACCCGGGAAAGTTTGCACAGGAAAGGAGAAAGTTTGCACATAATTTCCGTCAAATGACTTTAATCCGATGCGCTTAAATTGTGTGGCAATGAATTGTCCAGCAATAGAATCACCGCCATTCACATATCCTCTTCCATGAAAAGCAGGAGAACAAAGTGTTTCAATATACGATTGAACTGGATTACTCTGTCCAAAAACAAGGCTTGCAAAAAAGAAATTAAGAAGCAGAAGTCGCATAACGACGACAAATTTTAAAAATAAAATCTTCTACAATTTCTGAATCTAAATCCCATTGATATGTGGATGAAAAATCACTTAACTGCTCACGCGCAGCCGCCATATCAACACAAGAATCTAGTTTTTTAGTAGCGGTAGAAAAGGCATCGCTAGAGCCATCAAAAAGTTCATTGATGAATTGCAACTTCTCATTCAAAGAAAAGGAACCAATCAAGGTTTCCAATGGGAAAACAGAACGATCTCCACGAATGGTTTGCTCAATTTGCATAATCCATGCACTATTGATCGACGTCGTTTCTGGATTTTCAATCGTGTCCAGGAAATTTTCTTGTGCTGCAGATGTAGAAACAGGCGTTTCTTCTATGGAAAGTTCTTCCACTATTGTTTCATCTGCTTCTTCCGAACTTTCTTCCTCCATGACTATTTCTTCTTCCGAACTTTCTACTTCGGTTTCCAATTCCTCCTCGATTGGGTTTTCAGTTAGCTCATCTTCAAAATCATCCATCAGTGATTCTTCTTGTACTGATGTTTCGATATTATCCTCCTCGATCATTTCTAATGGATCTTCTTGTGTTTCGATTTCCATTTGGAATAAATCTGATTCCTCTGGTAATTCTTCGGACACTGTTAAATCCATCGGGGCGATCGGGATTTCAGGTTCCGATGTAGCAGCAACTTCAGCACTCATTTCAAATAAATCAAAGGAAGGTGTCTCAGCAGTTTCTTCTTCTAACGCGTCAATATGCGCAGATACAATGGGCTCTGCAACTTCACGAGGACCAAGTACATTCGTCTCATAAATTTTATAACGTAAGATCACCAAACGTTCAAATAATTCTTTGGCATCCTCTACCATTAATTCCATTTCAGCTTGGGTTAAATTTCCAGCTTCTAATTGGGAAAGTCTTTCGGTCAAATTTGATAAGATAGTTTTCATCATAAGGGCATGCTTTTTTCTGACTTTTCATTTAAGTTACTAACTTCGTTATCAATTCAACTGCTTGATTGAAACGTTGCATGACCAAAATTAGAAAACATGCTGATTGGTACAACGTTTTGCTATCAATTCTTTTGAAATAAATGTTAACAAACGACTCTTTTATGTTTTTAGAGCAATTTCCTGTATCGGACAAGACCAATGGATGGATTGAAGTGATTTGTGGATCAATGTTTTCTGGCAAAACAGAAGAACTTATTCGTCGCATTCGCCGAGCGGAATTTGCCAACCAATCCTTGATTTTATTTAAGCCAGCCATTGACAATCGATTCAGCGAAAATCATGTGGTGAGTCACAAAGGTTCAACATTTGATGCAGTCATTGTTCATGAAGCAAAAGAGATATTGGTTCACACCAAAAATCAAAAAGTCGTAGCCATCGATGAAGCACAATTTTTTGATGTATCGATCATCGAAGTGTGCAATGAACTTGCGAATCATGGAATTCGTGTGATTGTCGCTGGTCTTGACATGGATTACCAGGGAAATGCATTTGGACCTATGCCACAACTTATGGCAATCGCTGAATACGTCACAAAAGTTCATGCCATTTGTGTTTCATGTGGAAACTTGGCTCATTACTCACAACGTACCGTCAATCAAACAGAACAAGTTTTGGTGGGTGCCGTCGAAAAATACCGCCCACTTTGTCGTACCTGTTATCAATCAAAATAAATTGAAGTTAGCACTTTCATACCACGAATTAGCTCAGCTCACTGAAGGTGTGTTGTCTGGAGAACCATCAATTGGACTTCTTCAAGAAGTGGCCTATGATACACGGAAAATCAATCCTTCAGCAAATAGCGCATTTTTCGCGCTTCATGGACCTTTTCGAGATGGACACAGCTATATTTCGGAGGCTTATGAAAAAGGAGTGCGTGTATTTGTTGTTCAGAAAATCCCCGTTCATACTTGGACAGATGTTGGATTCATAGTGGTAGATGATGTGCTAGATGCCTTGCAAAAATTAGCAATGAAATACCGAGATTCTTTGACTTATCCCATTTTGGCAATTGCCGGAAGTCTTGGGAAAACAACGGTGAAGGAATGGATGTATCACCTTTTATCAGGAAAACTTCAGGTGTATAGAAGTCCAAAGAGTTACAATTCGCAACTCGGGGTTGCTTTGTCATTATTACAATTGCCACGTCATGCAGATTTGGCTTTAATTGAAGTGGCAGCCACCAAACCAGGTGAAATGCAAAAACTAGCCAAAATGGTCAAGCCCACACATGGCATTCTCACTAATTTACTACCTTCTCATAGTCTACAATTTTTAGATTTTGACTCATATAGAGCTGAAATCATGTCCATATTTGAAAACGTTCAACAATTAAGCGATTCCAAAGGTCTGTCAGAACAAAACCAAGACGAACGTTTTCGTAAATCGTTGATTCCATTTCATGATGAAACGAGCGTGATTCTCGCTCAATTAGCGATTCTGGCCGCACAACAATGGACCAACGTCGAGAACGAACGCATCCAAACGCTGCCGCAACTTGCGATGCGACTAGAAACCTTTGAAGGACATAATGGTTCCTTGATTATCAATGATACCTACACGATGGATCAAGAAGCATTCAAAAGTTCACTTTCTTACCAATTGTCTATTTCGGCTTCTAAACACCGAGTCGTGCTCATTGGTTTGACCCCTGAATTTTCTGCAATGAAGGAAGCATTTCTACAAATGTGTCAGGAATTTGGTGTGGATGAGGTTCATTTTTTAGCACCTGAAGATGAGTTCAATGTGCAGATTAATAACGCGACAGTTCTGATCAAGGGCGCACGATTTATGCAGCGTATTGCGAATCGATTAAAAAGAAAGAAACACAAGACTCAACTGACGTATCATCTGTCTGCTTTGAAACACAATCTCGGTCAATTTAAAAGCATGTTGAATGTGGAGACCAAGATGCTCGCAATGGTGAAAGCACAATCCTATGGCGCAGGATTAACGACTTTGGCCAAATTCTTGGAAAAGCAAGGGGTCCATTATTTTGGAGTGGCATATTCAGATGAAGGACGAGAACTTCGTGAGGCCGGAATTCAAACCCCTATTTTGGTGATGAATACCGAGGAGGAAGGAATGGAAACATGCGTAATTCATCAATTAGAACCAGCAATCTATGATTTCCATCAGCTGGATGAGTTGTTGAAAGTACTGATTGCGCAAGAGATCACAGCCTTTCCAATTCATATCAAAATAGATACAGGTATGAAACGCCTAGGCTTTCATCCCGATGAGCTTCAAGCACTGATAGAGATTTTATCTGCGCAACCCGAAGTCATCGTAAAAAGTATTTACAGCCATTTAGCAGATGCTGATCAGGTTGATGCCTCTTTTACTCAACAACAATTGAGCATTTTTGAAAAAGCTTGTGCGCAATTTGAAGCACATTTATCCTATCCATTTTTTCGCCATATCTTAAATTCAGAAGGCATTGCAAATCATTCTGAGACACAACTGGATTTGGTACGAATTGGCATAGGATTATTCGGCATCAGCTCAAATGACACGATGGCTAAACGACTGAAACCAGTCATTCAATGGTCCAGTAGTATTTCCCAAATTAAAATCGTTCGAAAAGGGGAGAGTGTGGGTTATGGACGCTCTTTCGTAGCGAATCACGATATGAGAATTGCCATCGTTCCGATTGGATATGCTGACGGATTTAAACGATCTTTAAGTAATGGCGCAGGGGCGGTTTACATTCAAAATCAACGATGTGCCGTAGTTGGGAAGGTTTGTATGGATATGATTATGATCGATCTAGGCGATGTGCCAGTGGATGTCCATACGCAGGTTGAAATCATTGGTCAAAATCAAACTTTGGAGGCATTTGCTGAAAGCTGTCAGACAATTCCCTATGAAATATTAACTTCCATTTCGACACGTGTTCATCGAAGTTATTCGGAAGAAGAATAAATCTTATTTTTGTTTAAACTCAGGTTATGAAAAATCGACTACAACTATTTCTTTTGCTTTTTTTATTTGTCAATATAAGTGAAATAAAGGCCCAGTCAAATCCGGCAGACACGAATTTATACCGAGTTCTGAAACACAATAATCAGGAGTATATCGGAAAAATACTAAGTGATGATGGCAGAGAATTGCTTTTGGAAACAAGTGCTCTAGGGAAGATTTATATTCCAAAATCGGATATCGAATCGATTACCATTATTCACCGAGAAATTGATTTCGTGAAAGATGAGTACCGTGGCACAGGTGTTTTTACGACGAGATATCAATTTAGCACCAATGCATTTCCTATTGAGAAACATGATAATTATGCTTTGATCAATTTATATGGTCCCGAAGTGCATTTTTCTGTTTCAAAACGCTTTTCAGTTGGTGTCATGGCGACCTGGATAGCGAGTCCAATTGTTTTGGCAATGAAATACACAATTCCGACCAGGAACGAGAAGTTAAATTTTGGATTTGGAACCTTGCTGGGATCAGTAGGTTACTTAAATAAAGGCAAAGGTTATGGTGGACTTCATTGGGCAATGGCGACGTATGGTGATCGAAAAAACAATGTGACACTTTCCCTGGGTTATGCTTATTTGAATACGGGTATTCGAACGAGTGATCAAATGTACGAACCTGGAACTTATCCCGCAGTGATGTCAAACGGATATTGGAATTTTGCTCCTATGACACCTGTGCAGATGAAAACCCCAACGACCAAAGCACCTATTCTTGGCATTGCAGGAATTACCTCCGTTGGAAAAAAAGCAAGTTTTGTGGTGGATATGATGTTTATGTTCGGGAAAAAGGTATCCAACCAATATTATCAGTCAGTAAATTTAATTTACGATCAGTCAACGGGAAATCCTTCGAAAACGGAAGTTGGACCGATTTATTCTAATACGGAAACTACACATTCGATAAATTGCTTAATCATGCCTGGAATGCGCTTTCAGAAAACGGAACACTCGGCTTTTCAAGTGTCCTTGGCGGGAGTCATTGGTAAATCAACTACACAATCATCCGGCGGAAGCTTGAGTAGTAATCGCTATTCTTTTCCCATTCCAATGTGTACCTGGTTTTATAAATTTTAACGATGCAAACACTGCAATCTGATTTACTAAGCTTAGTTAAAAGTAAACTACACGGAGGTGATTCCATGGGATACGTACTTAGTGATGTGCTGCATGTAAGTCAAGATGCAGCTTACCGTCGATTAAGAGGGGAGACAGCGCTAACCATTGATGAAGTTCAACGCATCTGTAAGGCTTTCGACATTTCATTTGACGCGTTAATTCAACAGAAAGCAGGGAATGTTGTCTTCGGTTATACTCCGCTTAATGCCTATGATTTTAGTTTAGAATCGTATTTGGAAGGAATTCTAGAATCGTTTCAACGATTAAAATCATTGGATGACCCTCGAATTATTCTGACCATCAATAATGTGCACTTTTTCCAATTGATTAATGTTCCTCAATTATTGCGATTCCGTTTGTTCTTCTGGGCAAAAACGCACCTACAGATTCCGGAGTATCAACAAATGTTATTTCGCCATGAAAAAGTCACTGAGCGCGCCTTTGAATTAGGAAAGAATATTGTGTCCATGTATAATTCGATTCCTTCCGTTGAAATATTCGACCCAGAATTGATGCGTGGTTTCCTTCGCCAAATTTTGTATTATTTCAAATCAAATATGTTCGAGGATCCGAGTTATGCTTTGTTTCTTTGTGATCGTGCAATTATGTTTTCTCAGCATTTAAAAGCTCAAGCAGAATGTGGAAAGAAATTTATTTATGGGACGCATCCACCAGAGCAGGGAAATCAATTTGAAATGTACCTCAATGAGACCATTAATTCGGATGCTGCTTTTTACTACGAAAGCAAGGATAAAAAGGGATTGTATGTGACTCACAACATCATGAATTACCTGCAAACAACAGATGACCAATATGTTTCAGATACAAAACAAGTACTCGATAAACAATTAGCGAATTCAAGTTTGATTAGTGTTGTCAATGAAAAAGAACGAAACAACTATTTCTTTGAATTTGAAAAAACAATCAACATGTTCCGTAAAAAGATTGAAGCGGACATCGAATTCAACTCTTAGTTGCGAAAAACGCAAATAAACACCTGAACCTTGCTGAATTCAATTTTCATTTTCGTGAAAAATGCAGAAATATTTGCATAGAAAATTTAACGAGATGAAAAAAACACTTTTACTTTTTATGGTTTGTCTAATCAGTTGGTTCGGACAAGCTCAAACGGATCAACAATTATCCATTGCGATTGCGAATCCAAATGTGAATGGTTTAACCATTAAACCTGAATCGGTTGCGAAAATGATGCGACTAGAAACGATCAAACTAAACAAATACAAAGTTTATGATGAGTTCGACATGGCCGATGTGTTAAAGGCAAAAGAAGAATTCAGAACGCAATGTTATGGTCAAAACTGCTTGATTAAATTAGGTACGGAATTGAATGTAAACTATGTGATGTGTGGTAGTATTGATGGTCTTGGTAATAAAATCGCCTTAACCATTAAAATTGTGGATGTTAAAAATCAAACATTGTATAAATCTGCGGTGAAAGAATTCGATAACCAAGAATTGGAAATTCAACGCATGATTGAAATCGTTTTATTTGAGATGCATGGACTAACGGTTGACAAGGTTCTTTCTGATCGTTTGGCGTTCAAAAATGAAGTAATTACATCCAATAATATTGGTAAAATTAACAACTCTGGTCCACGCATCGGAGGCGCTGCTTTGGTTGGAACATTAAATGAGTTTGCGCTTCGATCTACATCGCAAGGAGGATTGAATATTGCACCATTTGTATCGATGATCGGTTATCAATTTGAAGGTCAATATGTAGGGACAGAAAATTTCTCTGCATTAGTGGAAGGAATTGTGAATGTATCAGGATTGGAACAAGGTCGATTTTTACCATCGTTTACTTTAATGAATGGTTTCCGTTTTGGAAAAAGTGGCTGGGAATTTGCATTTGGACCAAGAATCAGTGTAAAACATACCTCTCAAGGATTCTTCGATACAAAAAATATATATGGTGACTCTAAACAATATTTTTCTCAATCTGATTGGGCGGCTTACCAACAATTGAATAATGTACAACTCGATAATTCATATCATTTTGAAGAAAATTTGGATATGCGAGGTATTACTAAATTGAGCACGAGCTTTGTGATTGCCTTCGGAAGAACTTTCCGTGCAGGATCTTTAAATGTACCTGTTAACCTGTTTTATACCTCACAAAAAGGTGGTGGATTTGCAGGTGTGAATGTTGGATTCAACGTTCAAAAAAGTAAACAACCAATAAATAAACCAGCCCCTCCCAAGGGGTACTACTAGCAGAAGGGGCCTCGGCCCCTTTTTTTATGCCTTATTTCTCGGTTTTGGCGTGTGTATTTCGTAAATTTGTTTGAAGCGCAATTTATTTTTACAACTATTCTTCATGATCGAATTAACACGTGAAATTCATTTTTGGCAAACATGGTGGTTTTGGGTTCTCACAACCATCATTCTATTTTTTGCCATTTTTATTTTTGTCCGAAGTCGCATCGAACGCTCAAGAAGAAATCAAGTTCGATTAGAAGTGAAGATTGCTGAAAGAACCAGAGAAATTCGGCTTCAAAAAACCAAAATCGAAGAGCAAAATCGCCTCATCGAAGAAGAAAAAAATAAAGTACTTCAACAACAATCACTCCTTCAAATAGAAAAAGATAAAACCGAACAGTGGTTAAACAATACCCTTCCTTCTGAAGTCGTGATTGAACTGAAACGTTCGGGAAAAGTTAAAGCGCAAGGATTCCAACAAGTTTCAGTCATGTTTACTGATGTCGTTGGATTTACCCGAATTTCGGATAATATGCAACCAAGTCGCATCGTTTCTAAATTGGACATCCTTTTTCAGAAATTTGATGAAATCATTCAAGCAAATAACCTCGAGAAAATTAAAACAATTGGTGATGCTTACATGTGCGCTGGTGGTGTGCCAATTGAAAACTCGACTAATCCCATTGATGCATGCACTGCTGCTTTGCAAATCCAAGCGTTCATGGATAAACTCAAATATGAGGCCATCGCCGATCATGAAGATTTCTGGGAAATCCGCTTGGGAATTAACACCGGCCCTGTCATTGCTGGGATCATAGGGAACATTCGCCTTGCTTATGATATTTGGGGCTCCACCGTAAATTTAGCACAGCGCATGGAGATGTTAGGTGAACCTGGTAAAGTGACGATTACGGGACACACTTTTCAATTTATTGAACCTTATTTCGAATGTGAATACAAAGGAAAGGCCCTAACGAAATCACGTGCCAAAGTAGATACGTATGTCGTGAACCGCATCAAACCAGAACTTTCTGTGAATGGTGAAGGACTCGTTCCAAACTCTCGATTCGAAGAAATCAAAAAATTACACCATTACAGCTCGATTAAATATTACAAAACAGAACACAATGTATTATCTATTCTCGAGAAAAATCTTTCAGACAAACTTTATTACCACTCACTAAAACACACCAAAGATGTAGTAAAATCAGTGGAACGAATTGCGCTTTTGGAAGGGGTAACAGATGAAGGTCTTTTCTTGTTAAAAACTGCCGCAATTTTGCACGATGCCGGATTCATCGAACGCTATGATAATAACGAAGAAATCGGGGCACGAATGGCCACTGAAATTCTCCCGAAATATGGTTATACCGAGCAACACGTGAAAACAATTGTCGAGTTAATTCACGCTACGGAACTTCCACACAAGCCCATTAATAAATTACAGGAAATCATCTGTGATGCGGATTTGGATTATCTTGGAACGGATGATTTTGAGGAAATTGCTGATCGATTGCGTCGTGAATTAACGGAGATGGGAAAAATCCAATCACGTAAACAATGGGATGAAATCCAAGTGAAATTCCTAAAACAACACCAATACTTTACGCAAACGGCCATTCAAATGCGCCAGGAAAAGAAAAATCTTAATTTGCAATTGGTGATTGATCGCTTAGAAGCCAATGCTTACGAGGAAGAATTAAGCCTATAAAAATCGAACTCCTTTATTCGTTTTTGTTTTCTTTGCTGCTAATGTATAAGAGTAGGAAACATTGAGAATGCTTCGATTGACAGGATTGGCGTAGTTCACCTTTTGATCGTAGTAATAACCCAGTTCAAGATTGTGTGGACCTTCTAATTCTAACGCTACTCCTGCATAATAGCGTATTCTCGTAAATTGTTGTCCTTGGATACCATTTGATGGATTATAAAAGAACTCACAACTGAGTTTAGGTGTAAAAATACTGTGATTCAAATCATAGGAATAACTTGGTTTGAATCGGAAGGCATGGTCAAATTCTGATTCATACGGACCAATAATCCGACGAAAGGAATATTGGTAACGTACACGGAATCCAAACGAATGTCGTTTTTCTACATAAGTAAATTGAAGATTCCCGTTAATTCGGTGACTCATCAAGTAATTCCCGTTTAATTCCCTGTTCGAAATCATTCGATAATCAATCGATGGACGAAGGTATTTATTGAGCTTGTATTTGAAAGAAACCTGAGGAAACATGGTCACCACTCCCACATTTCCTATTCGCGTCGTTAGGTCAACGCCATAGGACCAATCTTTGTTGATTTTTCCATTTACACCTAGTTCATTCCAGACCTGAAATACAGTTGATTGACTAAAAACAGGGAGGGAGGAAAGGAACAGTAAAACGATGAAAAAGAACTTCATTAGAGCTTTTTAATGTAAATAGTATCCAAATCTTTTACTTCGTTTTTTTCAGTGATTTCGAAGCTGTTTTTAACGACATTCTTTCCGCTCGGCTGGGTCGCATCATCTTCATAAGCAAAAACCGTGTAGGTTCCTTTTTGTAAATAATTAAAGACAAAAGACCCATCGTAACTTGTTTTAATGTCGTCGTCATAAAATTGATCTGCTGTCCCATAGATGAGGTAAACACTCTGATTGGCAGCTGGATATTCGGCAATGACGTTTCCTAACGCATTGTATTTTTGCTCCACTAAAATGCCTTTAATGACCGCTCCACCACCTGGACCTTCTACTTTTTTACAAGAATTGGTGCTGACCAAAAGAATCAGGGAGAAAAATAAAATGAGTCCGTTTTTCATAAATAGAAAATTTTTGTTCATGCAATTTTAACAAAAAAAACAACTTGAGACACTTTCACACGTCTGCTTCGTTGGAAATTGATGCGTAATTGATTAATTTTATTCGCTTTAAACCCTAAACTATGAAACAACTATTACTTAGTTTGTTGCTATTCTTATCTTGTCAATTGACTTATGGTCAAGTGGTTATTAATGAATATTCTTGTTCCAACATTACGGGTCCATCGGATGCTTACGGACAAAAAGAAGATTGGATTGAATTATTCAATCCTACGGCTGCCTCAATTGATTTAACGGGTTGGTATTTGTCAAATAAATCAAGCAATTTAACCAAGTGGATGATTCCAAGTGGTTCCGTTGCTTCAAATGGATACAAAATGGTGTATTGTTCCAAACGGGACCTCGTAAATGGAAATGAATACCATCCGAATTTCACCTTGTCACAAACAGATGGAGATTGGATTATTCTTTCCAATTCCTTTGGTAATGTGGTTGACTCCTTTAAAATTGTTCATTTGACAAAAGCAGATCATTCTGTTGGACGTTCAACGAATGGCGCGGTTGATTTTAAATTATTTACGACCCCAACTCCTAATGCCAATAACACAGGGGCTCAAAATTTTTACATTCCAACTCCGGTACTCAGCTTACAAGCAGGATTTTATCCAAGTGCACAAACGGTAAACATTACTTGCGCTGATCCAACGGCAACCATAAGATATACCTTGGATGGTTCTGATCCAACAACGACATCCACAATTTACGCTGGTCCTATTTCCATTGCCACCACAAAAGTTTTACGCGCTGCTGCATTTGGAACGGGTTTAACTTCCTTTACCACTACAAATACGTATTTTATCAACGTAAATCATTCGATTCCAGTTGTCTCTGTCTGCAGTCAAGGAGTATATAGCTTAGTTGCGAATGGAAATCAAAGTCCACCGGAACGAATCGGCGCATTTGAGCTATTTGAAGATAATCAATTGTTTATTGATGAAGGTCAAGGTGATTTTAATAAGCATGGAAACGATTCATGGGCATATCAACAACGTGGATTTGACTTTGTGATGAGAGATCAATATGGATATAACAATGATATAGCCCATCACATATTTCCAGAATCAACAAGAGGAAAATTCCAACGCTTGATTTTAAAACCAGCAGCCAATGATAATTATCCGTTTTCTTCTGGTGGCGCTCATATTCGGGACGCTTATGTGCATACCCTTTCGGATCGAGCAGATTTGAAATTGGATGAACGTACCTGGAGACCTTGTGTGTTATACATCAACGGTGCATACTGGGGAGTATATGAAATACGTGAAAAAGCAGATGATCACGATTTCACGAATTACTATTATGATCAATATAAATATGATCTTCAATACTTAAAAACGTGGGGCGGAACGTGGGAGGAATACGGAACGCCAAATGCATTACCGGCATGGAATAGCCTAAAAAATTATGTGGCTACCAATAATATGGGTGTTGCAGCTAATTTTAATTATGTCGATAGCCTTTTCAACTGGAAGTCGCTAATTGATTATTTTGTCTTGAATTCTGTGACAGTTACAACCGATTGGCTCAATTGGAATACGGCTTGGTGGCGCGGACTTGATACAACAGGTGAACATAGAAAATGGGGGTATGCACTTTGGGATTTAGATGCCACTTTTGGACACTACATCAATTATACGGGGGTTCCAAGTACGCAGCCAAATGCTGATCCATGTAATGTGGAGAATTTACCGAATCCTGGTGGACAAGGACATACGTCAATTCTGCAAAAATTAATCAATGAAAATCCAGTTGTGGAGCAATATTACATCGCACGATATATCGATTTGTTAAATACCAAGTTGTCTTGTTCTTTTATGATTCCATTATTGGATTCCATGTTAGCGGAAATTGCACCTGAAATGCCTGGTCAAATTGCAAAATGGGGTGGATCCATGACTACCTATACGGCAAACGTTAACGCTTTACACAACTTTATCAATACGCGTTGTACAGCCTTAACACAAGGACTCATTGATTGTTATCAGTTAACAGGCCCATATCCTGTGACGTTTGACGTTTCACCAGCAAATGCTGGAATTATTAAAGTAAACTCGATTTATCCACCGAATTATTCTTGGTCAACAACCTATTTTGGTGGAATTCAAACAAACGTCATTGCTAAAGCGAATGCGGGATATGTGTTTGATCATTGGACATACACAACAGGACCCATGGGACTTGCGAATACACAAGATTCCAATTTCATCAATATTAATGGTCCTGAAACAATTGTCGCAGTATTTGTTCCAGATATTCCCGATTTAGACGGAGATGGTTGTTTAAACACAGTGGAAATCGCCGCGGGAACAGATCCAAATGTAGTAGATACGGATGGTGACGGAGAAAACGATTGTGCCGAGCTTGGACCGAATCCAGCAACACCATTGGATACGGATGGTGACGGAATCATTGATGCACTTGAATCCATCATAATTGATACAGACGGCGATGGTGTGATGGACGAGTTAGATCCCGACAACCTGAATCCATGTATTCCAAATGCCAATGCAGGTCCATGTGATCAAGATGGTGATGGCTTAACTAATACCCAAGAAGGCGCTGCAGGAACCAATCCAACCAACCCAGATACAGATTCGGATGGTATTAATGATGGAACAGAAGTTGCCAATGGTTCTGACCCGTTGAATCCATGTGATCCTGATGATACATTGCCTGGTTGTCAACTAGATACCGATTTTGATGGATTAACGGATGCTCAAGAAGGTGTGTTAGGAACCAATCCAAATAATCCAGATACCGATGGTGATGGTTATAACGATGCATTAGAAGTGGCTCAGGGGTCTGATCCGTTGAATCCATGTGATCCAAATGCAAGTTCACCTGAATGCTCTGACGGAATTTATATTCCAACTGCTTTTTCTCCAAATAATGTAGGGAATGCAGACAATGATGTGTACCAAATTATTGTGGGTAAAAACATTGAATCCATCGAATTTAAAGTATTCGATCGTTGGGGAAATCTGATGTATCAAACCAATAACAAATCCTTCAAGTGGGATGGAACCTACAAAGGAAGATTATTGAATACAGGTGTTTATGCTTACATTGTGGATGTGACCTACGTTGGCGGAACAACGAAAAAAATGACTGGCAATATTACCCTAATCCGCTAAATCGATGATGAAGTTTATTACGTTCATTTTTAGCGTTTGGGGATTTGTGTCGTTTGCTCAAGATTACCATTTAACCCAAATGGATAAAACAATGACCATTTGGAATCCATCTGCCACTTCCATGCACCAAGGATTTGAAAAAATCAGCGTGCAAAACCGAAATCAATGGTTGGGAGCTGGAACACAATTTATGACCAGTTATGGCATGGGTGAATTTTCCGTGGGAAAAACAAAAAAAAGTGATAAAGCCTATAGTGGAATTGGTGTCTTTTTTAGCAATGATGTTGGTGGTGATTCAAAAATGTCTCAAAAGTCCTTCGGAACCTCCGTCAGTGGGCACTTACCACTTGCCAAAGGGCATTGGCTCTCAGCTGGAATTCAAACGGCATTTTGTAATCGAAGTGCTGATTTCTCACGTTTACTTTATTACTCGCAATGGAATGGCACTTCCTTAGATCCTAACGTATATTCTGGCGAAGTAAATGACTTCACTTCATTCTCTTACCTAGATGCAGGACTGGGAATGAACTACCGATACATTCCCGGAAATAAACCAAATCTAGGTGCTGGTCAATTGTCCTTTTTAGGTGGATTTTCCATTGCTCATGTCAATAGCCCTCGATTAAATTACAATAGTTTAACCACAGATAGACTTTTTCGAAAATTTTGTTTTCACACCCAATTCAAGTATGCATTTGATGATAAATCTAGTATGGAGTTAAGTGTCATGGAATACATGCAGGGCCCACACAAGGAAACCATTATTGGCCTCTTCTATCGATCTAAATTACGCGGAAACTCCGAGGTGACCAATATGGTTAATTCGCAATCCATCTTGATGGGCTTCTACCTTCGATCGATGGGTACAATTGCACCTTATTTTTCCATGACCTTCGGCTCCGTTGATATCGGAATGAGCTATGATTTAGACCTTGGGACGATTTCTAGTGCATATCGTCATTCCATTGAAGTTAATTTCGCCTATACTTTCACGAAAAAATCACTCTTTAAAGGTAGCCGTTTGCATTAAGGAATTGCTTCCATTTTTCTGCTTGGGTTTTATTCAAAACGCGAGGCATTTTGTTTTGTGCGCCTAATTTCCCAAGGGATTCTAAAAATCCGTAAAATAATGCTGTTGGAATGATACGTAGTTGTGGCGGTGCCAAATTGTATTTGCGCACGTAAGCGTAATCATCATTAATCAAGGTCAATTCGTGATCAATTTCCTTCATCAATTCTTCGCCATTCAAGGGAATATCCGAACCAATAAACCATTGATGCAGTTGATTTTCTTCATCGGCAAATAAGGTGTATTCGGAAATGCTCACGCCTTTTGAGTGTGCTACTTTCATTAATCCTTGATTGATATTATCTAGAGAAAGATGCTCCCCACAAAGACTTAAAAATTGTTTAATTCTTCCAGAAATAATGATTTCATGCGCTTCCAAATCAACGAAACGCACTAAATCCCCGATGAGGTAACGCCAAAGTCCAGCGTTTGTCGTAATGACCAATGCGTAATCGATTCCTTCCTTTACTTCACTGATCGTATATGCTTTGTTTGGATTAATCAATTCTCCATTTTCATCAAAATACTCTGACGTAAATGGAACGAATTCGAAAAAAATGCCATTATTCATTAATAATTTCATTCCTTTTCGATCTGGACTTGTTTGATAGCCAAAATAACCCTCGCTAGCAAGATATGTATCTAATAATTCAACTTTGTGTGCACAAATTTTTTCCAAGCGCTCACGGTAAGGCTCCATGTAGATTCCGCCGTGAACATATACGTGGAGGTTAGGCCAAATGTCGTGAATGGAATTCAATTGATAGTGTTTTACAATTTCTTCCATAAGTAAAATACACCAACTTGGAATACCAGCAATGATGCCAATGTTCCATTTTGGAGCTTGTTCGATCATAAGAGGTAATTTTTCTTTCCAATTTTTTAAATTGGTGATCTTCTTAGAAGGCTTGGTAAAAGGAGCGGCAATAATGGATGTGTGTTTTTTTAAAATCCCACTTAAGTCACCCTCGATATGTGTACTTTTTTTAGTCAGTTTTGTTGATCCACCTACGGCCAAAATACTTGCTGAATAGAATTCTTCAGGTAAGTTTAATTCGTGTAAAATAGAAAACTGGCGCAAACTAACACGTTGAAAAGAACGGATCATTTCAGTCGTAACAGGAATCCGTTTACTTGGTGATCCTGTTGTTCCGGAGGACAATGCATAATATTTGATGCGTCCTTTCCAGGTGTGATCTTTTGCCCCTTCTATGGATTCTTTCAACCATTTTTCATAGAATTCATCGTAGTCCACAATCGGTACCATTTTTTGATACTGCGACACAACGTCTGTTTTGTTCAGCATGGCATGAAAGGAATAAACAAATCCAAATTTGGTGTTTTTGGCACGTTCGATCGTTGTGCGTAACGCCTCTAATTGATGGCGATAATCGATCCCTTTTTTTGCATTTCGCTTAAAGCTTAAAGCAGTTGTTTTCTGGATGAGTTTTCCAATAATCGGCATGTTCCTTTTTTTGTTGTGAAAACTAAATCACGTTCCCACAAAAATAAAGATAAAACTAGTGCGTTCTTTAGTCACTTTGTCTTAATTTTGTAAAAAACACAACTATGCTACAAAAAACTTTTATCGTACCTCATGATTTTACATCAGTTGCAGATATTGCTCTCCAACATGCGATTGCCACTGCGAAACCATTGAACGCTGTTGTACAACTGCTACATGTCGTTTCGAAAGAAAATCAGATTCAAGATGCACTAGCACAATTGAATAATGTCATTGAAAAATTTGCAGGTGAGGGAGTGAACCTTCAACCGAATGTACGTATTGGAAGTATTTTTGAAGATATAGGTGCTTTTGCTGCTGAGCATGAAGCGGAGTTGATTTTTATGGGGACTCATGGTGCACACGGATGGCAACATATTACGGGGAGCCATGCACTGAAAGTGGTGACGAGTTCACAAGTGCCCTTTATTATTGTTCAAGAGAAATCAGTGAAAGCAACAGGATACGATTCTATTGTTGTACCGATGGACCTTCACAAAGAAACAAAACAAAAATTATCCATTGTAGCTAATTTGGCGAAATATTTTAATTCGAAAGTTCACGTGGTCACACCGGATGAAACAGACGAATACCTTCGCCACCAAGTATTATCGAATATCACGTTCTCTGAAAGCTTTTTCAAGGATAGAAATATCGAAATGACTTCTGCCATCGTTTCTCGTAGCGGATTCGATAAAGAAGTGGTTAAATATGCCGTAAGTGTAGATGCTGATTTAATTGCAATCATGAACTTGAATCGCAGTAATTTCTTATCAGCATTGACAACAAACTATGAGCAATATATCATCACCAATGATGCCTTAATTCCGACATTAATCGTTAACCCAATTCAGATTGGAAACGAGCACGGAAATATGTTCTCTATTTAATTCAATCGTATGTCAAGATTGATCACGCTGCACGAGTTTATCGTGACGAATCAAAGTCACTTTCCTTACGCGACAGGTGAACTTTCAAGATTGCTTAACGACATTGTACTCGCGTCAAAAGTTGTGAGTAACGATGTGAGAAAAGCGGGACTTGTAGATCACATTTTGGGCGCTCAAGGCGGTCAAAATGTACAAGGTGAAGATCAACAAAAATTAGATGTTGTAGCAGATGAAGCGTTTATTCGCGCCTTCTCACATGGGGGAGAGGTCTGCGGAATTGCCTCAGAAGAAAACGACGATTTCCTTGCTTTTGAATCTGAACAAGCACAAAACGGGAATTACGTTGTTTTGTTTGATCCACTTGATGGCTCAAGTAATATCGACGTAAATGTTTCCATCGGCACCATATTCTCTATATATCGTCGTGTCTCACCTCAAGGGACAATGGCTACATTAGAAGATATGTTGCAGCCAGGAACAGCGCAAGTTGCTGCTGGATATGTGTTGTATGGATCGTCAACTATTCTCGTTTATACGACTGGAAATGGAGTGAATGGATTTACACTGGATCCGAGTATTGGTGAATTTTTTCTTTCCCATCCAAACATGAAAATGCCTGAGAATGGTCGAATTTATGCAGTGAATGAGGGAAATTTGAACGATTTTGAACCAGGATTAAAGTCCTATATTCAGTATTGTCAAAGTGACCAGAATCAAACAGGTAAACCTTACTCTGGGCGATACATCGGTTCACTTGTTGCCGATTTTCATCGCCACATGATTAAAGGTGGAATTTACATCTATCCTGCCGTTCCATCTGCTCCTGAAGGAAGATTGCGTTTATTGTATGAATGTAATCCCTTAGCTTTTATTGCTGAGCAAGCTGGTGGACTGGCAACTACAGGAGAAAAACGCATCATGGAAATTCAACCAACTGCTTTGCATCAACGCATTCCGTATTACGTGGGATCGAAATTAATGGTGGAAAAAGCAATGGATTTACTCGCGACGAGTCACTAAGCTTTACCTTGCTTTCAAGCCGATGGTGTAATCCACTTGAGCCAGCGGTGCACCCTGATCTTTGTTGAATTTAACCTGTTGCTTAACACGATTGATGACGTCGTTGATGATAGACTGACTGGTGCACGTTGTAACCGATTTAATGCTTCGACAATCCGTTATAACGCCATCTGAATTAATAGTGATTTTAAGCCCCACTCGGCAATCAACATCAATATCGTATTGCGGTAAATTTACATTGTTTAAACGTACGCGTGCTTTTCCGCTTCCTGTTCCTCGTCCAGGACCATTTCCGTCATCAGGACCACTTCCTGAACCTCCGAATGGCCCGTTACCTGAGCCAGTTTCGCCTCCATTGCCTCCAGAACCAAAATAATTTGTTCCACGGACGGTGGTTGATGTTGGATTGTTGGAATTATTGGTGTTGTGATTGTTTGATTGTCCACTTGCTGAGGTGAAATCACTTGAATGACTTGTGGCAATTCGCTCGGTTTGATCTTGGGGTTGATCAATAGGTGCATCTGATGAGGTTCCTCCCCCTCGGCTTCCACTTTCTTCTGGAATGAGCTCCACATGTTCCATTTCGAAAAGTTCAATGACCTCATCCGATTTTAACGGTGGAATATCTTCCGGAATCGCTGGGAGAATATTAAATTGTGTAATCACCAATAAAATGAAAAGTATCAATAGAGAGATAGAAGTGTACACTAGAGAGCGTTTCACTTCACTTCTAGACTCCATGTAATCTTTTTCAAATATGTCAATGTATGCATTCATCTTTGCCTTTTTGTTTTAAACGAATTGATTTCGTAAAACTAACTGTGTTCCTTTGTTGCAATGATCATTTTCAATTGATTGACCATGCCAATTTCCAATAAATCAACCAATTCTTGTACTTTCGAATCAAAAGGAATACGCAATACAACCGTCGTATCGCCCTTCTTTTTGGTCTCAGCAACTAATACAGGTCCAATTTGATCGTAAGGAACCTCTTTATTATCTACACTGTATCTTTTTGCATTTGTAACCGGATCGATTTCCACCGATAAGGCTACATGGGCTTTGTTCGTTTTTTCGTTATTCTTTGCTTGTGGAAGCGGAACTTTAATGACGTTCGGATTCGCAAGTGTAGAAATAATCAAAAAGAACAATAACAAGAAGAACATGATGTCGCTCAATGCAGAAGTAGCAACCTCCGCATGGAACCTTCTATTACGCTTTATTGCCATCGCTTGGTCGATTCAATTTGATGAATTCTAAGTTAACTCGTTGGATTGCCAATGCATAGTTATCAATCATTCCATTCAACAAATGGTATGCCGTAAAAGCAATGATACCTACAACTAATCCAGATCCAGATGAGATCATTTTTTCATATAATCCACCCGAAATATTTCCAATGGACACGTTTTCTGTTACAGAAATACTGTAGAAAATTTTAATTACCCCTGAAATTGTTCCAATGAATCCTAATGTTGGTGCAATACCAGCAATCAGACCAAGGTGACCAATGTTTTTCTCCATTTTACCGATTTCAATGTTCGCCACTTTTTCCATGTTGGATTCGATTTGTGGAATAGGACGTCCCATGGATTGGACACCTTCACGAACGACATTACCAAATGCCGTGTGGTCATGAGACAAAGTGTCCATCGCACCTTGAATATTCGCATTTTGAAGATTGTTTTTGATTTCAGACAACATATGCTTGTTGTGCTTGGTCATACGTTTGATGTACAAATAGCGCTCAATGGCTACATATGAAGTATAAAACAATAAAATGGCGATTGGAATCAAAAAGAATCCACCTTTCATTAAAAACTCTAGTGCAGAAATTTCTTCTACAATTTTTCCTGTTTCTTCCGTCGCTCCATTTGTAACGGGTGCTACTGAATCTTGTGCATACATAAATCCTGTCGAAATCAACGAGGAGATTACAAAGAGATATTTCAATTGTTTTTTCATATGAATTAAAAGTTTTCGTCGCATAAAAGTAAGGAATGAAATTTCGGCAAATTCAGTGAACAATATTAGATATTCACATCAAATTGTTATTTCTTCATCCTTTATACATCCTCAACGCCATCGCGTTCATTTTGGTACAAAATTTCCCTTTTTGATTCGATGACCATTCTCCAATCGTGTTCTTTCGTTCCTTTTCAAAAATAACTCTTCCTTTTCTTCGTTAACAATCAAATTAGAATCACTAATTTCGCGCTATTCATGGATCAAACGCAACTCCTGAAATCCATTGCCAAATTGAGGCAAATTGATCAAACGGCTTTATTATTAAGTCAGGAGAACGTGCGTGTTCATTGGAAAGGATTGGTCGGATCTTCCAAGTCCTTGACTTCCATTAGTGTAGCTCAACAAGTACCCGGAAACCATTTATTCATTCTAAACGACAAAGAAGAAGCAGCGTATTTTCTCAATGATCTAGAAGGACTGTTTCCAGAAGATAAACGGATTTTATTTTTTCCAGCTTCTTACCGAGTACCTTATCAATTAGAGGAAACTGACAATGCCAATGTCGTCACAAGAGCGGAGGTGTTAGAACGCATTTCTGGCGGATCAAACGCTTGGATAGTCACCTATCCGGAAGCGTTGTTTGAAAAGGTCCCCACGCAAAAAAAATCTTGTAAAAAACACCCTAAGAGTTGAGCTTGGTAAGAATTACAGCATTGATTTCATTAATGAACTATTACTTGAATATCAATTTGAACGCGTAGATTTTGTGTACGAACCGGGTCAATTTTCGATCCGTGGTGGAATTGTTGATGTTTTTTCTTTCGCCAATGATTTTCCTTTTCGTATTGAGTTCTTTGGTGAAGAAGTGGAATCCATTCGTACCTTCGATGCCGCTACTCAATTATCGATCAATACCCATGCTTTTTTCAATGTGATTCCAAATATTCAAGGACAATTAAGCATTGAATCTCAAGAAGATATTTTTACATTTTTAGGTTCTAAGTTGACCTGTTGGGTAAGCTCTTTCGAGCGGATGGAAATGATTTTACGAAAGGAATACGATCGTTCTGTGGAGATATACACGGGACTGAATGAAACGGTTCGACATACACTTCCTAGTTCTTTGTATTTATCTTCCATTGAGTTACAAAAAAGTATAGATCGTACCAATATCATCGAATGGGGACCTGTTTATCATTTTGAAACGTCTCATTTGTTTACGTTTGATTTTGTTCCGCAACCAAATTTCAATAAGAATTTTGACTTACTGAAAACGGATTTGTTAGCACGTCAGGCGGATAAGTTTGAAAATTTGATTTTTTCGAATCAACCAAGACAGATCGAACGACTTTATCAAATTTTTGAAGACATTGATGCGGAAGTGAATTTTACTGCCATCAATTTTGCCTTACATGAAGGATTTATTTCGCCTGAATTAAAGCTTGTTTGTTACACGGACCATCAAATTTTTGAACGATACCATCGATTTAGGCTGAAAGAAGGATTCAAACAAGCCAAACAAGCGCTGACTTTAAAGGAAATTTATAACCTGCAAAAAGGTGATTATGTTACGCATATTGATCATGGTGTAGGTCAATTTTCTGGCTTGGAAACCATCGATGTGAACGGAAAACCACAAGAAGCCATCCGACTCATTTATAAGGATGGAGACGTGCTTTACGTTGGAATTCACTCTTTACACCGTATTTCTAAATTTACGGGTAAGGATGGGTCTATACCCAAAATGAACAAATTAGGCACCCAAGCTTGGGCAACCTTAAAAAATAAGACGAAGAAGAAAATCAAAGAATTAGCTTTTGATTTAATTCAATTGTACGCAAAGAGAAGGAGTCAGCCTGGATTTACTTTTTCGCCGGACAGCTACATGCAAAATGAGCTTGAGGCATCCTTTATGTTTGAGGATACACCGGATCAATACAAAGCGACACAGGACATCAAACGAGATATGGAAGCGGCACGACCAATGGATCGATTAGTCTGTGGAGATGTTGGATTTGGTAAAACAGAAGTGGCCATTCGAGCTGCATTTAAAGCAGTAAGTGACTCCAAGCAAGTGGCGGTATTAGTGCCAACAACCATTCTCTCCATGCAACATTATCGAAGTTTCAAAGAACGTTTGTCGGCATTTCCTTGCACGGTTGACTATATCAATCGTTTCAAATCCGCTAAGGAAACGACAGAAACACTTAAAAAACTGGCCGAAGGTAAAATTGACATTTTAATAGGTACTCATGCGGTAGTGGCGGATCGTGTTAAATTCAAGGACCTTGGACTCATGATCATTGACGAAGAGCAAAAATTTGGCGTTTCCGTAAAAGATAAACTCAAAACCATTCGTGCAACGGTGGATACTTTAACCTTAACCGCAACGCCGATACCTAGAACCTTGCAGTTTTCATTAATGGGCGCACGTGATTTGAGCATCATCAACACGCCTCCACCGAATCGTCAGCCGGTATTAACGGAAATAATAACATTTCAAGAAGAAACCATTCGAGATGCCATCGCTTATGAAGTCTCGAGAGGAGGACAAGTGTTTTTTGTCAACAATCGACTATCTAATATTCGTGAAATTGCCGGCATGATCACACGTCTTTGTCCTGGAGTTCGAGTGGGAATTGGTCATGGTCAAATGGACGGGAAAGAGCTAGAGAAAATCATGATGGATTTTATCGATGGCGCCTATGATGTATTATTAGCGACAACAATTATTGAATCCGGAATCGATATTTCGAATGCCAATACCATTATTATTAACGACGCCAATAAATTTGGATTAAGTGATTTACATCAACTCCGAGGTAGAGTAGGTCGCTCGAATAAGAAAGGATTCTGTTATTTGGTGGCGCCTAAATTTAGCGTGTTAACCAGTGAGGCCCGAAAACGATTAGAAGCACTCGTACAATTTTCAGATCTAGGATCAGGGTTCAATATTGCCATGAAAGATTTGGATATTCGTGGAGCAGGGAATATGTTAGGAGGAGAACAAAGCGGATTTATTTCTGAAATTGGATTTGAGATGTATCAAAAAATCTTGAATGAGGCTATGCAGGAATTGAAAGAAAGCGAATTCAAGGAGCTATTTGATGATCGTCAAACTGATCAATTTATGAATAGTTTTGTCCAAGACTGCATATTTGAAACGGATATGGAGGTGCGTATTCCAGATGATTACGTCAATAATGTTGCTGAGCGTTTGAGTTTATATCAGTCCTTAGATCATTTGAAAAACAAGAGTGAACTGGAGCAATTTTCGACAGAATTAGTCGATCGCTTTGGACCATTACCGAAAGCAGTGAAAGAATTATTGTTTTCTTTTGAATTGCGATGGCTTGCAGAAGAATTGGGCTTGGAACGTTTAGTCATTAAATCAGAGAAGTTAGTCGGCTATTTTATTGCGAATCCACAATCGCCATTCTTTGAAACGGAGTCATTTACGTTTACATTAAATGCCATCATGAAACACCAATCAGGTTATCGTCTGGTCCAACAAAATGACAAACTTCGTTTAGTGATTGAGCCAGTGCGTCATATCAAAGATGCCTTTGAGAAATTAAGCGCATTGCAAATGCCGCAAGTATAATCCAGCTGTAAGTTTTAAAATCTATTAACCTACATCAAGAGAAAAGACACTTGATTGTTTGAACTTTGCACCCAATTCATTGTTTAACTCAAAAATAAAAAAGTATGAAAAAAGTAGTTTTATCCGCATTTGCAGCATTTGCATTGTTTTCATTTACAGCTTTAGAAGTAGCGAACTGGTCAGTTGATGGCGCACATTCTCGCATTGGATTTACCATTAACCACATGGGAATCACAGATATCAATGGTCAATTCTCCAATTTTGATGTGAAAATCAGTACGCCAAACGAAGATTTCACGGGTGCATCGATCGAAATGACAGCTCAATCAAATTCTGTAAATACAGGTCTTGAAATGCGTGACAATCACTTGAAAACAGCTGATTTCTTTGATGCTGAAAAATTCCCAACATTATCATTTAAAAGTACTTCTGTGAAAAAAGCAAAAGGAAATAAATATGCAATCACTGGTGATTTCACGATGCATGGTGTAACAAAACCGGTTGTTTTAACAGCGGTTCACACAGGAACAGCAAAAAACAGAGCTGGAAATGATGTTGCTGGATTAAAAGTAACTGGAGTAGTGAAACGTTCTGATTTTGGAGTAGGTCAAGTTGGTCCAGGTTTATCTGACGAAGTGAACTTAATCGCTGATTTAGAAGTTTCTAAAAACTAATAAACGGTTCAACATACCATGAAAATAGTTCATTTAATTACTGTTTTGTTTCTATCCTTGACTAGTTTTGGTCAAGGATGGAAAATTCTGGAAACTCAAAAAGTGGCCTTTTCCAACAAGGATGTGAGTGGTACGTTTGACGATATCAGTGGAACGATTGTATTTGATCCTGCTAATTTAACTGGTGCAAAATTCAATTTGAAACTGAAAGTTGAGTCGATCAATACGGGTAACGGTTTGCAAAACAAACACGCCCGAGGTGATGAATGGTTCAATGCCGACAAATATCCTTACATTGAATTTGAATCCACAAAAATTGAAAAAACAGAAACTGGTTTCAAAGCAATTGGCAAGTTGGAGATGCATGGAGTGAAAAAAGACATGGTGATTCCATTCACTTTTTCGAAAAAAGGGACGAAAGCAACTTTTATTGCTAAATTTAACGTGAATAGAACGGATTTTAATATTGGTAAAAAAGGAGATGAAGTCGCTGACAACATCAAAATTACAGCCACATTGCCCGTTCAGAAAAAATAAAAGTTATGGTAAAAAAAATCATTTTTGCAGTTAGTTCCGGTCTTTTAGCCGGTGTGGTTTCCTATTTTTATGGAGACATGATTCAAAACCAATTGGTCGAGGATTATTCGAAAGAAGTACCAACCATTGCGATCTTTATTTCCTGTTTAATCGGGACAATTCTTGCGACAGTTGGACATTGGGTGTTAACGAAATTCATCCCTTCGTTTGGAGAAGTGATTTTCGGTCTTTTATTTGCAGGATTAACAACAGCAAGCTTAATTGGTGTTCTTGGATTTGTATTTAAAGGCGAAACAACAGAAGCACATCAGTATATCTTTTACTGCTATGCAATGCCAATGCATTTCTTCCCGTTTTTAGCATGGTACACCTTAAAGCCATTATTCGAAACGAAGTAAAGAAATTTATAATTAGAGAAAAGGGTGCTTCGGCATCCTTTTTTTTTGAAAAAAAACGCCATTTTTCACAACGATTTTTTCTTTTTTACGTTTAACTTTCAGTAGTTATTTATGAGGGGTAAATTATATGTGATTTTGCTTGCATTAGCAATGCATTCAGTGGCTTTTGGCCAGTTGGTCACAAATTCTAGTTTATCTCCTCAAGGACTGGTGCAAAATGTCTTACTCGGACCTGGTGTCACTGTTTCCAATGTGATGTACAACGGTAGTCCAGGTGCGATTGGTCAATTTACCGCTAATAACACCACACTAGGAATTTCGCAAGGAATTATCATGACAACCGGTACAGTTCAAGCAACGAGTAGCGGGCCGCAAGGACCCAATAATCAATCAAATGCCGGTATCGATAACAATGCGCCTGGTTCACCTTTATTAAGTAATCAATTACTCGGTGGAACGCAAACATATAATGCGGCTACTCTGGAGTTTGATTTCATTCCTTATGCTGATACTGTTCGATTTAAATATGTTTTTGGATCTGATGAGTATCCCGAATTCGCACCACCAAATAATTCTGGCTATAATGATGTTTTTGGGTTTTTTATCTCTGGACCCGGAATAGTTGGAATGCAAAACATCGCAAGATTACCCAATGGCGGTGGTATTGTCTCCATTAATAATGTCAACGCCATCACGAATCAACAATTTTTTCATTTTAATGGCGACGGTAATTCATCACCGTATAATGCCAATCCACAATACATTCAATACGATGGATTCACTCATGTTTTAGAGGCGGTGTCTAAAGTTCAATGTGGGCAAACATATCACCTTATTATTGCAATTGCCGATGCGGGTGATGGACAATGGGATTCAGGGATGTTCTTGGAGGCAAATAGTTTGTCGACAAAAACGCCCATTGAAATAGACTACACCTTGTCCCAGCAGGTTTATACCAATCCGGATTGGATGGCGGAAGGTTGTGTTTCTGCAGCAGTCACCTTAACGCGTCAAAATAATTTGTCATCAGCTCTAACCATTCCTGTTCAAGTAAGTGGAACGGCCACCAACGGAGTTGATTTCTCGGGAGTCCCTGGAAGTATCGTCTTTAGTCCTGGTCAAAATACGGCAACCTTTACCTTGAATGCCTTGTATGATAACTTAACGGAAGGTCTTGAAAATGTGGTCCTAACTTTTCCAATTAGTGATCCATGTGGTAACATCACACCATTGGTTGTTACTTTGTATATTCAAGATGTATCTCCGATTACTGTATCGATTAATGGCGCCACAATAGCTTGTCCTGGTGATCCAATTCAGTTAACAACCAATGTTTCTGGTGGAGTCACTCCCTACCAGTATACATGGAGCACGGGTGCTACAACCAGTGCTATCAATTTTACGCCAACTGCCACTCAAACAATTTCTGTTCAAGTAAGTGATGCATGTGCTACACCAGCGGGGAATGCATCCATCGTTGTAAATGTCCCACAATACCAACCAATTAGTTTGGTCGTGAGTAATGATGTCACAGAGATTTGTCCGTATTTACCGCAAGACTTTGGTGTCGTGGCTAGTGGTGGGACAGGTGCCTACACTTATTTATGGACAGCAAATAATTTGTTTGTTTCTAACCTAGATTCGATTTCTGTAACACCAGGCATTACCACCAATTATATGATTCAAGTGAGTGACAATTGTGGAAACGTAGCCATCGACTCCATTTTATATACGATTACCAGTCCACCACTTACTGTGCAAATGAATGGACCCATTCAGATTTGTCCGGGAGACAGTGCATTTTTACAAGTAACGGCGTCGGGAGGTTTTGGGAATTACTATTATTTGTGGACACAAACCAATGAAACCACAACTGGTATTTGGGTTCATCCAGCATCCACAACATCTTTCTTTGTTCAAGTATCCGATGAATGTCAAACTTTCTATGTAACGGGAGTAGCATTGGTTCAAGTGGTAAAACCAACAGCTGATTTTTGGTTGATGACGCATTATCCAACGGAAGGACTAAGCACATCCTTCTCAAATCAATCTCAAAATGCGTGGTCGTATATATGGGATTTCGGTGATGGATCCGCTAATTCATTTTTAGTAAACCCGACACATGTTTACGACGATTCAGGAGATTACCTTGTGACGTTAGTGGCGACGGATCAAAAAGGTTGTGTGGATAGTACAAGTAAGTGGATCCATGTTTTCCCTGAACGATACATTTACATTCCAAATTCCTTCACACCAGATGACGATGGTTGCAACGATGTGTTTTCTGGAAATTTCATTGGTCTAATGAGCGGACATTTTTACATCTTTGATCGTTGGGGCGAAGTCATTTTTGAATCCAGCGACTTACAATTCAAATGGAATGGAAAATACCAAGATGTTCCCGTTCAAACAGGAACGTATTCTTGGAAATTTGTTTATGAAATTGCCAAAGGGATTTTCGAAGAAGTAGAAGGTCACGTAAATGTGATCCGTTAAAGCGAATTTAATATAGCGTCTGTTACAGGGTAATTCAGCGATTTTGCTTTTAAGATATAGGATTTTGCTTTTTCCTTGTTGCCAATTTGTTGTTGCGCAATTCCAGCATTATACCAAGCATACGGATCGTTCGGATTCATTGAAATCGCTTTTTCTAAACTCGAAGCACCTAAGGAATATTTACCCTGGTTTACGTATGCAGTTCCAAGGTAAAAGTAGGATTCCCATCGATTTGGATTCACCTTTTCTAGTTTTTTACAGGTGCGTATGCAATCGTCAAACATTTTTCCATTAAGGTAAGCGGCACACAGATTCACAAGTGTATTCACATCGTCTTTTTTAATGTTTAGCGCGGCATTAAAATCGGCGGTGGCATGCTTGTAATCAAGCATTTTAACATAGGTGATGCCTCGATTCATATATACGTCAAATGCCTTCGGATTTCGCTCCAATGCCATTGTATACATCTGCAGGGAGGAATCAAATTGATTCATTAAGGCATACATGTTTCCAACGTTCGAATAGATTAATGGATCTTTCACTCGTGCTTTTACTAGAACCATATAATCTTTCATCGCTGCGCTTGAATCACCATGTTCACGATAATAGTTCCCTCGGTTTTTGTAAGCGACTTCTGCACCTGTCTGAACGACATCGACTTTTTTACCGTTTTCTTCGAGAACAAATGGATGTTTTTCGATGACATCTGTCCAAAGAGTACCAGAGTTTGTCCATACTTTCGTGCGTTCAAAAGAGCTAAACATCAAGGCAGCACAGAATAAAACAAGGGATACCACCACGCCTTTTTTGATTTTCTGAAAAAGGGTCCATTTTTCTAGTAGTAGCAAAATCATCAAACTTAAACCAATGTATGGAATGTAGCTGTATCTGTCGGCTGTAATCGCAGCACCTACACTGATAAATTGCAAAACAAGCGCAACCATGAGTCCAAAGAATCCGATGCCAAAAAGACTAATTTTAAATGTTTCCAGTCCTTTTTTCCAAGAAAGAAATAATATTCCTACAATGATGATGAATAGGGCGAATGGGGCAAGCGTGAAATAAATAGGCATTTCATTCAACTTATCTAAATTTGGATAGGGATAAAATGCGGACAATCCAACGGGAACAAAAAACTTAACCCAATAGGACAAGAAACCATAGGAAGCAAAGATGATTCGTTGCCAACTTGTAAAGAAATCAAAATCAGTGATGGCACCTTTCGACTGAATGGCAAGGGCATTTAAACCAAACCAAATAGCAACAGCGATGAAGGGAATTTTTTCTAAAATTGATTTCCAATTGATTTTGCGTCCAACGTAGTAATCTAAGAGTAACAATACAAATGGTAGTGGAACAGCCATGGCCTTGCTAAAGCAAGAAAGTAGAAATAAGGCGAAACTGATCAACAACCAAGTGATTTTTTGTGTTCCTTGATAACGCAAATAGGCGAGGAGAGCCCATAAAAAGAAAAATGTATAGAGTACATCCTTTCTTTCAGAAATCCAGGCAACACTTTCGACATGCATCGGATGTATGGCAAAAAGAAGCGCACCAAAAAACGATACGAATATGGAGCCGTTTGCTAAATTGAAAAGTAGAAAAAACACCAAAAGCGCATTCGCAACATGTAAAAACAAATTCGTTTGGAAGTACGGTTGAATATCTAATGATGCTGCTTCGTAGTTTTTCGCCAATGTCCACATGGTAATGGGATGATAATTCAGCATGACCTCCGTACTCGGCTTCCATAGTAATGCGGCACTATCCGCATCTTGCGTTTGAATCAACGGTTGATTGACAACATAACCTAAATCATCCCAATTGGTAAATTCTTTCTCTGGAGAAAAGCCGGGAGAATAGGTGAAGTATGTTGCAACAATTAGGATAAACAACAATATGAAATTGTTGCTGGATCCATACCATTTAGGACGAATCGCTAGGGAATCTTGAGTTAATTTCTTTTCTTTTGACCCCATGTTTGATGTGTTTAATCGTTCGAAATAATTTCGAATAATTCGTTTAAGTTCGGCGAAATAATTACTTCGATTCTTCTGTTTTTAGCTTTGTCATTGGCATCCACTGGATGAAATTCGCTACGTCCTGCAGCCATAATCTGAACTGGAGACATAGTTGAATTCGCTAATAAAATTTCCACTACAGATGTTGCTCTCAACACAGAAAGTTCCCAGTTGTTTTTCGGCGAATTTGGACTCGTTAGTTTATCTGTATCTGTATGACCTTCAACAACAATTTCTAAATCTTTTTCACTCTCTAAAACTTGTCCAAGTTGAATAAGTGCGTCTCTTCCTTCCGGTTCAACAAAAGTGGATCCAGATTTGAATAATAATTTCGCCTCAAGACTCACGTAAATTTTCCCGTTTTTTTGAACGACTGTCAGACCTTTGTTTTCAAATCCACGAAGTGCGTTAGCTACTTTTGCTTTTAACAATTGAATACCGGCATCTTTTTTACGGATCGCTTCTTCTAACTCATTTACACGTTTCTCACGCTCCTCGAGTAGTTTTTGTTTCGCTTTTAATTCTTCATCTAATCTCAAAAGTGCATCTGCTTTACGTTGCAGCTCCTTGTTTGTATTTTCCAACTCTGCTTGTAAATCAGCTGTTTCTTTGGCACTCAAATTCTTCATTTTATTGAAGGAATTTTCCAATGATTCGTGCTGGGACATTAATTGATCGTAATCTCTTTGTAATAAACGCATGGCATTACCAGTCGCTGAAGTATCTTGTTTTAACTTGGAAACATCACGTGCAGCAAGATCGTATTTATTTTGTAAATCTTTGGAAAGAGCTTCATAATCACTGGAGCTCTTTTTAAATTTTGCCAGTTCTTCGGAACAAGCTTTTTCTCTTGCTTCAAGTTCTTTATATTTTTTTGGAGCGACACATGAACTTACTCCAACAAGGAGCAGTAGGGCAGTAAAGATGAGCGTCGTTTTTTTCATAGTACAGTGATTTGTGACAAATTTCGAAAAGTTCATCGTTCATAATAGATGAAAACACTGAACTTTTAAACAATCAAAATTTCATAATTGTTTTTCCCAAGGTTTGAATAGACTAGATACGCTCATGGGGATTTTGTAACTTTGCCCAAAATTCAGGCATGCAGCAAAAAAAAGTGAAGCTTCAGGAGGCGATAAAACAGTTTCAATCAGGTACAGAAACAGAGGTTCTTTCGGCTCTTAAAATTTTCGAACAACAGGGAGATACGAGTATATTACCCGTTGTATTTGAAAAATTACGTCGTTGTGAACTGCCTGTTGAAAAAGCAATTTTAACCTTTCTGGCAGATATCCAAAAACCAGAGGCAAGTTCCATTATCATTGATTTTCTTGGGGAAGAAAAAGATGCTGTTTTACGTCAAAAAGTATTGACATCCATCTGGAATTCAAAACTTTCTTATGATGATCAATTACCCTTTTTTGTGATGCTCGCTTCAACTGGGGATTTTATGCAGGCGTTGGAGTGCTTAACCATCATTGAAAACATGCAAGGTCCATTTGCTGAACATGAATTATTGGAAGCACAATTGCTTTTGAAGGAATATGTAGAAGAATCCAAAGATGAAAATGAACAAAAACGTCAAATCATGAGCGAAATTGCTTGGTTTATCAAAGAGCAAAATGAAGGGATTGACGCAGATTTATTATTGGAAGATTAATTCGCTTTCATTTACCTAACTTTGTAAAAACCAGCACTATGTTGCAATCAATGACAGGATTTGGGAAAAGCAATGGCTTATTTCAATCAAAAAAAGTTTCCATCGAAATCCGTTCTTTAAATAGTAAGGGCCTCGATCTAAATATGCGTATTCCTTCTGTTTACCGGGAATTGGAATCTGAACTACGAAAATTAATTGGCGAACAATTAGATCGCGGGAAAATTGATTTTGGTATTTACATTGAAAGTCAGAGCGATCAATCGAATGGATTGATCAATAAGGAATTAGCAACTACCTATTACCAAGAATTAAAATCGTTGAATGAATCTTGGGGTGAGGCACCGGTCGATTACCTTTCCATGGTGCTTCGAATGCCGGAAGTATTGAATCAACAAACCCCTGAAATATGTGATGAGGAAAAAGCCTTCATCATGGAATTGGCTAGTAGTGCCTGTCAAAAATTAACTCAATTTAGAACCCAAGAGGGTCAAGCCTTACAAACTGATTTTTCTGAAAAAATCGAAGCGATTCGACAAGGAATACAAGAAATCATTGTGTTTGAACCAGAACGAATTCAAGTTATTCGTGATCGTATTTTTAAAGCGCTTACAGATTTGTCAGATGTACGTATTGATGAAAATCGTTTAGAACAAGAAATGATTTTTTACCTCGAAAAATTGGATGTTTCTGAAGAAAAAATGCGTCTAACCAATCACTTGGATTATTTCTTAAATACCATGATAATCCCAAGAAATGGAAAGAAACTTGGATTTATTTGTCAAGAAATGGGTCGTGAAATAAATACGCTTGGAAGTAAATGCAATCACTCCGAAATTCAAAAAAGAGTGGTGGACATGAAAGACAATCTGGAGAAAATGAAAGAGCAAGTGTTAAACACCTTGTAAGTTGAGAACTATGGAAGGAAAATGCATCATCATTTCAGCACCATCCGGAGCAGGGAAAACAACCATTGTACAAGCGTTATTGAAGGAAATGTCCCAATTAGCCTTTTCTATTTCTGCTTGTTCAAGAGATCCAAGAGGAAAGGAAGAACATGGAGTGGATTACTATTTCTTAGGTAAAGAGGGTTTTCAAAAACAAATTTCAGAAGACGCATTTATCGAATGGGAAGAGGTCTATCCAGGAATGTACTATGGAACATTAAAATCAGAATTGACTAGAATTTGGGCCTTGGGAAAGGTTGTCATCTTTGATGTGGATGTGGAAGGAGGACTTCGATTGAAACAGCTGATGAGCGATCATTCGTTAAGTATTTTCATACAGCCCCCATCAATTGAAGAATTGGAACGAAGACTGAAGCATCGAAATACAGATTCCATTGAAAAAATCCAATTGCGTTTGGCAAAAGCTGAACAAGAAATTGAAAGAGCAAAAGGATTTGATGTCATCGTCGTAAATGATGAATTGGACAAAGCTATTCAATCTGTACGTACAGCCATTCAACAATTCTTAGAATCATGAAAATAGGCTTATACTTCGGGACGTTTAACCCTATTCATGTTGGTCATTTGATCATTGCCAATTACATGGCAGAACATACGGATTTGGATCAAGTATGGATGGTGGTAACTCCGCAAAATCCGTTGAAAGAAAAATCCACCTTATTAAAAGACTCCCATCGATTAAATATTGTCAGAGAAGCCATCGAAGATAACTCGAAGTTGAAAGCTTCCGATGTTGAATTTCATCTCGCGAAACCGAACTACACAATTTCTACCTTGACACATCTGCAGGAAAAACATCCCGATCACACGTTTTCCTTGATCATGGGTGAAGATAATCTGCGCACTTTTCATAAATGGTACAATCATGAGGTAATCTTAGCAAAACACACCATTTTTGTTTATCCTCGTGTGTTAACGAGTTCAGAAGAAGCAGAGGTAATCGCCCAGAAAGGCACTATGGATCATCCCTATCGAAATTCCGATAAGGTGATTTTTTGCGACGATGCGCCCATTATGAAAGTGTCTGCTAGCTTTATTCGTCAGTCAATAAAAGAAGGAAAAGATGTTCGGTACTTACTTACGGAACCTGTGTATCGATACATTTCAGAAATGCATTTCTATAAATAAAAAAGGGGCTTAATAGCCCCTTTCTCCAAATTATTTGTTGATTTTTTTAGTTTTTCATGAATTTCACCGTTTCAACTCCGTTGGCATGTGACACATGAATAAAATAGATTCCTGTATTCAAGCCAGTTAAATCAAAGGTTAAATTGCTAGAGTTGTTCAGGTCTCTTGTTTCGATAATTTTTCCTTCAATATTCGTCAATACCATGTTTGAAGCTTTCATGGATGGTGTAATACCATTTACTGTTACAGTAGCGTTCGCAGGATTTGGACTAACTGACAAAGGAGCGATGATTCCTTCAATGATTCCAGCGGTCCCAACAACGATTTTATATCCAGGAAAAGAAACTGGCTGTGTTACGGGTGTTGGCGGAAATCCCGGTAGTAAAGAAACTAATACGGTCGCACTAACATCAATCGTTATTGGATAGGTTCCAGCTGTTGTGGTAGTTCCATAGATATTCGCACATCCATTTGCACCACCTGCATAGGAACAACTGCTGATGTTACACGCATAATTGAATCCACTCGGAAGTCCGTTTACACCTGTTACGGTAAATCCTTGAATCGTTGAACCAACAAATTGACCAGTTGGATCTAATGCTGCAGTAACCGTTGCGGGAACTTTAAAGTTTAGATCGGTAGAATAAGGTACATTCACTAAAGCAGGAGGGAAATTCTGCGTCGTGTCTGGCCAAACTCCATATGTTGAGTCAACATAATTTGCTCCTGGTGTACAAGTTTGCGCCCAAGATGCTACATTCAACAACATCGTTGAAAATGCAAGAAACAATAGTTTTTTCATAGTTTTTGTTAATTAATGTGATCAAATATAGGATTTTTTGCAATCCATTGTATAAGAACGCTCGATTTTGAGAATATTGTATTTGGTTAAAAAAGAAAGTATCCACGCAAGTTTTTTACATTTGTAGGATGATACTTTATAACGTAACGGTAAGCATCGATCAAGCAATCGAACAAGAATGGCTAGATTGGATGCGTAAAACTCATATTCCACAAGTAATGGAAACTGGATGTTTCCTTGAATGTCGCATCTCTCGCATTCAAGGGGAAGAAGATGGCGGTTCTTCATATTCATTTCTTTATTTGGCGCCATCAGAAGAAAAGATGAATGAGTATCAACAGCAGTATGCTCCTGCATTGCAACAAGATCATGCTCTGCGTTTTCAAGGGAAATTTGCCGCATTTCGCACATTATTGAACGTCATTGAAGAATTCAAACAAGCATGAACGTAAAACCTAAAAAACACCTTGGACAACACTTTTTGAAGGACCTTGAAACGTGTGAAAAAATTGCCAAACAAGTATCCTTTCATCGCGGATGTCGTCGTGTGTTAGAAATTGGGCCTGGAATGGGTGCTTTAACTGATTTTTTAAAGTCGCATGAAGGCATTGAATTATATTTGGTCGATATTGATGCAGAATCCATCGAATACTTACACCAGAAATATCCAATGATGGGCGATCGCATTATTTATGCTGATTTCCTGCGTCAAGATTTAACCTCGCTAATGGGAACCGAACCATTCATTGTAGCCGGTAATTTCCCATATAACATTTCTTCTCAAATTCTATTCAAGTGCTTGGAATACCGCCAGCAAATCCCTGAAATAATGGGCATGTTTCAGAAGGAAGTGGCTGTTCGAATTGCAGAAAAACCTGGCTCCAAGGAATACGGAATCCTGAGTGTTTTTATGCAAGCTTTTTATGATATTACATATTGTTTCACGGTTGATGAACATGTGTTTATTCCACCTCCAAAAGTAAAGTCGGGGGTTATTCGTTGTGTTCGTAATGAACGAGAAACCTTGCCTTGTGATGAAAAGCTATTCATGCGTGTCGTTAAAACGGCCTTTCAGCAACGAAGAAAAACATTAAGAAACTCGATAAAATCATTGACGCACGATGCACCGCTTCCTGAAAAGTTCACGACTCAAAGACCTGAGCGTTTAAGTGTCGATGACTTTATTGAATTGACGTTATTTATTGAAGGATTAGGGAGTAAATAATGAGCCATTTCCATCGGAAGAAACTTGTTTTCCGTACCTGAATTCCTTTTGAGAAACAATCTGACCATTTTCGCCATAGACGATGAAAGGCCCATGTTTTAAGCCGTGTTTATAATGTATTTCATAGACAGGTCTTCCGCGTGGATCTAATTGTTCAAATACACCATCTAATTTCCCGTATTTATACTCTGAAATAATGGTAGGAACAACGCCACCTGGATAATAATCGATCCATTTGCCGTGCTTGAGTCCTTTGTAATAATGTCCACTTGATTTCAGTTGAAAATCTTTCTGAGAAAAGGCTTCAAACTTTCCATGAAAATCGCTCACCGTTTCTTTCAAGCCCATAATCGCCATGTCGTTTGTGACATTCGTCTGGGTAAATATTTTGTAATTCGCTTTTTCTTTTAGTCGTCCATTATTGTAATAGGAATACCAAGTGCCAACTTTATATCCTTTTTTATATTTTCCAGTACTTGTTAAAACGCTTTCTGGCGTGTAGGAAAACCAAGTGCCATGCATGAGTCCTGCTTTGAAATCCACTTTGTTTTTAAGTGCTCCATTTTCCCAGTAGTTATACCAAACGCCTTCTTCTTTTCCTTGATGATATTGGCCATCCATCAATAAAACACCATCTTCATACCAAGTTTGCCACTTTCCTTCACGAACATCATTCGAATAATCGCCTTTACGATATGAAGCCCCATTCAGGTAATAATAATTCCACTCCCCGGTTCTTAGTCCATCTTTGAAGTGGGCGATGTAAGAAAGTTCACCGGATGAAAAATAGTAATGCCAAATGCTATCTTGAAGATCCTGGTGAAAATACCCACTCATTTCAATTTTTTGTTCTGGGGTTTTCCAAATCCAGAATCCTTCTTTTTCCCCCATTTGATAGGCACCTGAAGTGATGGTGTCACCATTTAATGCGACCACTAAATAGGCACCATCTAATGAGTCAGCTTTGTATGAAATTCGTTTCTCCAAAATCCCTTCGAAATTGTAAAATTCCCAAGTATTGTCTTTTTTTCCATTTTTGAACGCTCCTCCAACTGAAAGCACACCATTCGCCGTTCGTTCTTCAAAAGGACCATTTTTCAATCCATTTTCAAAGGTGTAGTGATTTTTCACCACGCCATTAATGTAACGTTCTTCGATCATTCCATTTCCATCTGATATGGTTTTTCTATGGGACGAATCCGCTTCCCAATTGGCCATTAAATACACGGTGTCGTTGACCACCTTTTCAATCGATTTTTCTCTTCCGTCATCAAAGTAATAGTGCCATTCTCCGACAGAACTTCCTAATTCAAATTGACCTTTTGTGATTAATTTCCCATTTGGATTCCATTGAAAAAACAAACTATCGGGAACATTAAACTTAAAATAGGATTCTTCTTTGATTTGTTTGTTGGTGTAATAAAATACACGTTTTCCCAAAAGCCGATCACGGTAATAATTACTTTCTTCTTCTAATATCCCGTCATACGAGTAAAAGGTCCACTTTCCGTGCTTTTCCGTCGTCTTTGGTGTGGCTTCACTTGTGAAATATGAACCAACAGCTTGTAAATGTTTATTATTGGCATCCCAATAAACACGCACTTTGGGTCCCAGGTTTTCCTTCAGTACTTTTTGACTAAAAAGGGGAGTTGCCGAGAAAAGCAAAAGTAAAATAAGGAGTTGTTTCATTTCTTTAAAAAGAATTGTAGAATTAAAAACAGTCCGAAAAGGGTGAATACGATGCCAATTAACCGATTTAATGCATTGAGCAATGTTTGATTCACAAGTGGACGAATTTTTTTTGCGGCAATGATTTTAAGAATATCGATGCTGAAAAAGGTCAGGAGGACAACGCCTAGAAATATGAATGCCCATGTTGTACCGTGATCTTCAGGAACAGCATTATTTGCAACCGACGCCACACTGACCCAATAAAAGATCACCATCGGATTCGCAAAATTTAATACAAATCCTTTTAATGCTAGAAAAACATAGTCCTTTCTATTTTTCGACGATCGATTCGCTTCAACATTGGCATCAATTCCTTCAAGCTTTTGAGAATCCAACAGCGCCACTTTTTTGAACAAACTAACCATACCGTAAACAACGAAAATACTTCCGCCAATAATGCTAAACATCAGTTTATTTCCAGCGATGAGTCCTTTGATTTGCTCTACAAACATGACCGCAATTAGGACGTAAACAATATCACTGATGAGTACGCCGAGGTCTAATGCGAGTGCTGACCGAAATCCTTTTGTTATACTCGTTTCAAGGAGAAGAAAAAAAATCGGTCCAATCATCACGCTTAATAAAAAACCGATGCTAAATGCTTGAATAAAGAAATCCATACAACAAAAATAGGATTTCTTTTTGCTTGGGAAACGGCTTTTAACGATTGTTATGAATGGAAATATGATTATTTCAATCATTTCCACTAAATTTGCCTTTCAAAATTGAATACATGAAAACTGGACTAGCGAATCAAAAATTAGATGCTATCATCGCAAATGTGGAAAAAAATGGTGTGTCTGCTCCCAATTTGGTGGAGGAATTAAAAGCATTGCGCGAAATGGCTTTGTTGGAACAAGATCCATTAGTCGTGAAGTTACTACGTTTAACTTATGAGTTTTTGACAGAAAATGAGTGTTTCGATGTGCAAGCACAATATGATGAGGATGAAGAAGGGAACGAATACCCGATCGAAATCGAAGATCAAGAGAATTTATTGTACTTATTGAATTTATTGAAAAATGCAGATCACAAAATCAATCGTGAAGAAATGAAAGATTATCGTACTGCATTGAAAGCAGAATTATATTAATAACGCCAAGGCAACCTTTTTTTTAATGTTGCCGTCTTAAACACAGCGGAACAAAAACGTTTGTTCAGTTTTGGTTTTATTTAACTTGCAGTAACCTGAAAAGAGTAAAAGCGGATTCATTCCTTTTTTTCTTTTCAGGTTTTTTTGTTTCTAAGAACAATATTGACAATACTTTGCTTCAGCTGAATGTTCAAACGGCACACTCGTATCGAATAATTGATCCAAGATTTCCGTTAAAAGATCGTTTACTTTCGGAATGACATCACCTAATTCTCCTTGTTTTTGTGTCAAATTGAATTGTTCATGAATATTGATAAGCGAACTAATCTTAGCTTCATCCGGTAACACGCCGTATTTCTCCTGAAAGAATAAGCAGTACAATGCCAATTGAAAGGCATGTTTACACTGAGTAAATGAGTGAATGTAGCCTTTATCATTCAGCTTGAATTCAACATCCTCTTTCTTTACCTTTCCTGTTTTGTAGTCAATTACACGATACGTTGTTCCAATCCGATCAATCCGATCAATAAATCCTTTAAATTTTAATGTTCGAACACCACCTTGATAAGGAACCTTCATTTCGGCAGTCATCTCCGCTTCAATTTGTTCAATGTAAAGTGGCTCTGTTAATGATTGAATATAAAGCAGTTCTTTTTCTAAGACATTTTTTGTGATTTCGATGGCCATTTCATAACTCAAGCGGTTTTTACCCGTTTTGAAAAGAGTTTCGTCGAAATCGAAATGCGTTAAAAATCCTTGGTAAATATGGTCTTTGTACGTCGCTAACATTTTAACTACATCTTTATCGCGCAATGGTGGTGGTGCTGGCTGAATATAATTCCCTAACTTATCTCTTTGCGCAAAGGGCATAAATAAAATTTCTAACGTGGAGTGAATAATACTTCCGAAGGTGTGATTTTCAATTTCCTCTTCAACATCTTTATCCTCTCCAAACTCAACCAAATAGCGGTAATAATAGTCAAGAGGACAAATCATGTATTTATTTAAGGCTGAAGCAGATAATGGTTTCTCCAGAAATTCATCGATGCGCTGAAGTACTTCTGGCGTCTTTTCAATTTGAGTCGTATTGACAACTGTTTGCTCAGAGAATGGAATGCGATAATAACTTTTCGACCAAGTAATTGACGGATTCACTTGGGTTAATTCCATTTCTAATTGCATCAAATAACGACTTGCCTCATTACTTCCTATTTGTTCACTTGATGCGGTATATGTGGCAATAATGCGCTCTGCATGATGTAGCAAGCGATAAAAGTGATGCGCAAAAAGACCTTGTTTTTCTCGTGTGGATGGCAATTGAAATGCTGATCTTAAATCCATTGGAATTAAGGTGCGAATGGGATTATTATTCGGTAATTTTCCTTCGTTAAGTCCAAGAATGATGAGGTTTTTGAAGTCAAGCATTCTGGTCTCTAACAGTCCCATAATCTGCAATCCATGGGTTGGATTTCCATGAAAGGCAATACTGGTACTAGACCAATGTTGATTCAAAAGTAGTTTGAAACTGCGCATTTCCATGCTTGGAATCCCCTCCGCTAACAAGGACTCAAAACTGCGCATGGATTGATCGAACACTTGAATTGCGGTTTTTTCAAACTCGTATGTTTTACCAAACGAATCGATAAATAAAGCGTTCAGTTTTCTGATTTTCTCAAGCGAAACGAACCAATTTTCGGACCAATCTGCTGTGGCTAATTCGAATATTTCCTTTGCTTTTGGCGGAAGATTTAGTCGGTCGATGGATTGAAATACTTTATTTTTTCGAATACTATCTTGTTCAATTGCAGTCAATAATTTTTTCTCCGAATCAGGCAAGGATCCCAAGCAAAAGACATGATTGAGGATGCGCTGAAAATCCTTGAAATACAAGGCCGTTGTCCGAAAACGTTTTTTATTTTCTTGGATAGTGAAAATCAAATCGATCCATGATTTAACAGGAGTTTGTTGGAGTGGCAATCCCAAAGTGATATTTGCTTGTCCAACTGACGATGGAATATTTTTTACTAAGGAATGGATCAATGATTCATCTGCTAAAAGCACCAAGGTTTCATCCAATTCTTCTTGACTCAATTTGGCTAACTCGGTGGCAGCCACTTTCACTTGACCAGTGTGTTGCGCACATTCAATGACCTGTACATCCATTGTTTTGGTTGTCAATTCTTTTCCAACGAAATCAGGATGTGTCACTTCAAGAAATGCGAGGTCTGAACGCAAGAATGATCCAGCTTCATGCTGAGGATTATCAAGGTAATATTCATCTGCATCAATGATGAATTTAGCAACTCCACGGTTCATCAGGTTTTTGATGATGCGAAGTTCAGCTTTTGACAAAGCATTGAATCCGGCAAAAATGTAGTTTTTTCCGACTGGCACCAACGTATTCGTTTCTTCCGCCATACGGCGATAGGCTTGTGACAAAGTGAGTTCATTGCGCTGCCCCAATTGACGCATTAATTCATCATGCAGTTTCGGGATTTGATCCCAAAAAGCCATGAATTTTAATTGTGATTCACTGTATTCGTGTTCATCAATATGCCAACTTTCTAATTCCTTAATGGATTTTAAATTCTTGAAAATTTGTGCTTGATCAATCAAATAGCGATCTAAGTCGTTGAAGTCACTGAGCAAGGTAGATCCCCAATTTAGAAATGATTCAAAACTTTGTCCACGACCTTCTTCTGTTTGCGTGTAGCTTTCAAATAGAACTAATAAAAGCCTTGTTGAATCAATAATCTGATTGAATTGAGAACGAATCCATCGGTCGATGGTAAGCATTTCGGGAGCAATTAATGGACCACCATTCAACTTAAAAAGGGCGTTGCCTAGATATTTGACTGCCCTTTCCGAAGGCAAAATAACAATGAGCTCCTCACGATTGGGATATTCTGCAAGAATTTTTTTGGCAAGTTGGTCAATGAAATTCATTCGTTCTGTAGGTTAAAAATGGAACCAAACGAAGGTAAGCATTCTATTCAAACCAAACTCGTAGGAAAAATTGATTTGGGCGATTTGAATGCATGAATTTATTTCCCCCATAGGTTTTGATCACTGCGAAATAATCAGGACTGAATTGCACTTGGACAAAATTCAAACCTTCTGGATAGGTATTGGAAAGTCCTTCAAAAATGATGCGTCCATCGTCGAGTAAAAGTTTACGCATACTCGTATTTGGTGGCGTGGCAATGTAAGAGGCAGCTATTTCCTCTTGACTGATGGAACTGTCCATCGGGATAATGGAAATCTCGTAGGTATTTCCTTGTCCGAGTTCTCGGTAAATAATGTGTGTGACGTTGTCTGCTTCGTGAGTTACAATAGGTTTCCCTGGAAGTTTTGCAACAAAAGCAGCGGATTCATCTCGAAACACATATTCTTTTGCAGAACGAACCATTAATTCGTCTTTGCTTGGTTTTTCGTGATGACTCCAAGTAACCATTCTTACTTTGTATCCTTTAGATCTTAGAATGGTTAGAATACCATTTGATCCGCCTAGATGTCCAGCGCCTACAGCACAGAAAAAACTGGTCTTCGCTTTCAAAATGGAATCCAATTTTTGAGCCATTTTAATATTTCTTTTGATGATGACTTCGTCGTACAAATTTTCTTGAATGCTCATATTTGCTTTCATGAATTTATCGATCGCCATCAAATCACCTTTTAAATACAGGTCAATTAAATGTTCATGAGTGAAATTATTCAAGGCGTTATCGATATACTGTTTATCAGACACTTGAATTTCATCGCTCAATAAATCGTATTGTTCTTTGATGGATTCTAGTGCAATGAATTCTTTTCCTGCGTTATAGCAATATTGTTGAAAGTAGGCATCCAAAAATTGTGGCATACCGTCTTCATCGCCATAAAAAGTTTCACCCGCTTCTGTTTCTGCTGTGTAAGGATTACCGTTTTTATCATACAAAGTATTCGGTAATTTTTTTCGGGTATCTAAATCGTCGAACAAACCAAAAATGTCCGTTTCTAGAATGATTTTTTGAGATTGATTCAAAGCAGTGTAAACGGAATCAGCCAATTGAAATAATCGTTTATCATTCGAATGCAAGGATCCAAATACGTATGATTTCGTTTTTAATCCGTTTCCAGAAATTTCCCATAAAAGCTCCTTGTCAGCTACATAATTCTGACCAAAAGCAAGGTAACATGAACAAAATAAAGAAAAGAGTAGGAGTATTAATTTCATATCAATTTCAAAGTTACGTTTTTACAACGTATCAAAGGAAAATTCGTTGCACATGTTGTTCACCAAATGAATAAGCCAAATAAGCAAGAGAAGGGATTTCTTTCGTTAAAAGAATGGGAGATTTTCTACCTAAGGCGATTTTCCCATGTGTTGCTGAAAGTTCCATGGCAGCTGCAGCATTGATGGTTAAGGCATTGATTCCTTCCTCTGGTGTCATTTTTAATTTGATGCAGGCCAAGGATAAAATGGTCATCAAATTGTAATTAGGGGATGAACCTGGATTAAAATCACTTGCTAACGCTACAGGCAAATTTGCTTGAATTAAACTTCTTGCATCCCCAAACGGAATGGAAAGAAAATGTGAACAACCTGGAAGTAGGGTAGGAATGGTATTGGACTGTTGAAGTGCTCGAATGTCGTTTTCATCGATTTCTTCTAAATGATCCACCGAAATAGCACCCATTTCAACTGCTTTTTGAACGCCACCCAAAATACTAAATTGATTCACGTGTACTTTTGGTTTTAGTCCGATGGCAATTCCCGCTTGGATAATCTCCTCCATTTCATCAACAGAGAAATAGTTTCGTTCACAAAACACATCAATGTAATCCGCTAATTGTTCCTTTTCAATCACTGGAAGCATCTCCTGAATGATCAAATCGATGTAGGCTCTTTTGTTTTCTTTGTAGGCTGTTGGATAAGCATGTGCCCCTAGAAAGGTTGCCTTTATTTCAATAGGCATACAAGCTTTCAGTCGCTTAATGACGCGAAGCATTTTTATTTCACCTTCCAAGGACAATCCATAGCCGGATTTAATTTCTAATGCCCCTGTTCCCGTTTGAATGATCAGCTCAATTCTTTTTTTTGCAGCTTCAAAAAGTTCATCTTCTGAAAGCTCCATTAATTTTCGAGCTGAATTTAAAATTCCACCGCCTTTCGCAGCAATTTCTTCGTAACTCAAACCATGAATACGGTCGACAAATTCTTCTTCTCTTGTTTTGGCAAAAACGGTATGGGTGTGTGAATCAATGAATGCGGGCAAAACGTAACATCCTTCCGCATCAACGACTTCAACATCCCTCCAATCAATGATGCCTTCCCAATCATTCATCGATCCGTAATCAATTACTTCATTGTCCTCCAATGCCAGATAAGCGTTTTCAATCATATCTAATTGATTCATTTCTGAGCCTTTGCGAATGGTTGGAATTGACTCTCCTGCTTGAATAAGGCCTTTAATGTTTTTGATAAGAATTTTAGACATAATGGGAATTTGATATAAAGATAATTGCTTCCTTGATTCGCTCGGAAAATCGAAAGGAAAATTGTATATTTAAGTAAAAAGAAGATGACAAAAGAGGACTTGGGAATTTGGGGTGAAAATGAGGCTTTGGCGTACTTATGTCGCAAAGGTTATCAATTGATTGATCGAAACATTCGATTTAAAAAGTATGAAGTTGATTTGGTGCTATCAGATGGCGACGATTTGGTCGTTGTTGAAGTCAAAGCAAGATGCACAGCTCAAATTGGCGAGCCATGGCGAGCGGTTACAAAATCGAAACAAAGACAAATCATTACCGTTGCCGACCGTTATGTTCAAACAAATGTCATTGACAAAAACGTACGCTTCGACATCGTATCCATTGTACACAATGAATATCAGACGACCATCGAACACATCATGGATGCGTTTTCAGCTTAATTAAATATGTAGAGCACGATTGTCAGTGGCAGCTAATGCTGCTTCCTTCATCGCTTCAGAATAGGTCGGGTGACCATGACAAATTCGAGCAATGTCCTCTGCTGATGCACGGTATTCCATGGCTGTGACAGCTTCCATGATCAAATCAGCTGCACGAGGAGCAATCATATGCACCCCTAAAACTTCATCCGTTTTTTCGTCTGCTAGTATTTTGATAAATCCACTTGTATCCATGCTCGCACGTGCACGTCCAAGGGCTTTGATCGGGAAATTACCCACTTTAAAGGCAACACCTGCCGCTTTTAATTCTTCTTCCGTTTTACCAACCGCAGCAATTTCCGGCCACGTATAAACAACTCCGGGAATCAAATTGTAATTGATATGTGGTTTTTGTCCGGCGATGTATTCTGCCACGAAAACACCTTCTTCCTCGGCTTTGTGTGCTAACATGGCACCTCTAACGACGTCACCAATCGCAAAAATATGAGCGATTTTTGTTTGCAAATGATCGTTTACTTCGATTTGACCGCGATCTGTTGCAGTAAGTCCTGCTTTTTCCAAATTTAAGCCATCTGTGTAAGGTTTTCTTCCAACAGCAACCAAACAGTAGTCCGCTTCTAATGTAACCGTTTCTCCTTTTTTGTTTTCAGCCGTCAAAACCACTTTCTTTCCTTGGTTTTTCACGCCGATCACGCGGTGTTCCATGTGGAATTTAAAGCCTTCTTTTTTCAAGATTTTCGTAAATTCTTTTCCAATTCCACCGTCCATAGTCGGTAAAATAGTTGGCGCAAATTCAATGACTTCCACTTCGGTTCCCAAACGAGCGTAAACGGATCCCAATTCCAATCCAATCACTCCGCCACCTATCACCAACATTCTTTTTGGAATTTCGGTCATATTCAATGCTTCCGTAGAAGTAATGATGCGTTTTTTGTCTGGTTCCATTCCAGGGAAATAATTCGGTTTAGATCCCGTTGCAAGGATGATGTTTTTTCCTTGAAGTAGGGTTTCTGTTCCATCCGCAGCTTTCACTGAAATTGTGTGGGCATCTGTAAAGGAGCCATGTCCATGAAAAACGGAAACTTTATTTTTATCCATTAAGAATTTTACACCTGCACATGTTTGACTCACGACATCATTTTTTCGTTGAATCATCTGTGTTAAGTTAGCCTTTAAACCTGTAATTTCGATTCCATGGGTTCCGAAATGATGCTGTGCATTGTGGTAATGTTCAGAAGAGTCTAATAGCGCTTTTGAAGGAATACATCCAACATTTAAACACGTTCCACCAAGGGTATTGTATTTTTCTACTAAAGCAGTTTTTAGTCCTAATTGCGCACAACGTAGCGCTGAAACATATCCACCTGGTCCTGATCCGACAACAATTACATCAAAAGCATTCATCTTACAAATTTTTGTCAAAGTTAGCACAACAATTCACAAGTTGAAACCAGAACGAAGATATCCGACATAAAAATTAAACTCTTTTAGAATTTTTACGTTAGAGAAAGGCATGAAAGTTTGTTTAGTTATTGGTTTTGGTTGGTTGGGAAATCCCTTGGCAAAAGCGTTGAGACAACATGGCCATCAATTGTATGCTACAACTACGAATCCAAAGAAAATAAAGGAGATGGAGGAGGCTGAAATCCACCCCTTACTTTTAACTAAAAGAAAGGAAGTTCTCCATTGGGAAATGATTCCAACACAGCATTTTGACTCCATTGTCATCACATTTCCCCCATTTGAAGGGATTGAAGTTTCCCTTCAAAATCTGCTCTCTGAGCTCTCGTTTGATCAACTTATTTTAACGAGTTCAACTGGGGTTTATTTGGATCAATCGGAAATAATTACGGAGGATTCAGCTGTCGATTCTAGTCATCTCGTTACTCGGATGGAGCAGATCGTCAAAGAAATGAGTCCAACTTCTTTGTATATTTTTCGATTAGCGGGTCACATCGGGCCAAACCGACACCCATTAAATTATTTTTTACGCAGCTCCAAAATGATTTCCAATGGAAATGCTTCTGTGAATCTGATCCATCAAGCGGATATTATTCAGGCATTGAAAGACGCTATTCATGGAAAAATCCCAAAAGGAATTTATAATCTATGTTACCCATCGCATCCTTCGAAGATCAACTATTACGGAACGTTGGCAAAAGAAATAGCAAATGTGACCTTACAATTTGATGATCAAAATATTGGCAAGACTATTGATGGGTCAAAAATCACTTTGGTTTCCGAATTTAAATACGATTCTTCAATTCACGAAATCAATGATTTATATTTGAAAAAAGACAACAATTGACCTATTTTTGCGTCTAATAAAGGACATGAAGAAACTCTACCTTATTTTCACCTTTTTCATCATGACTCATTCCTATGCTTCACACATCATCGGGGGTGACATTTATTATGATTATTTAGGAGGAAATCAGTATCGTTTTTACGTTACACTTTACCGTGACTGTAATTCCACAGGAGCCCAATATGATGATCCATTGGCCTTGACAATTTACAAAGCAAACGGGGTCTTTTTTACCAATATTCTTGTTCCGTTTCCTGGAAGTGTTGTTTTGCCAATAAATTTTAATAATCCATGTGCAACACCTCCAAACAACATTTGCGTGGAACGTGCCATATACTCAACGGTTGTAACCTTGCCACCAATCCCAGGTGGTTATGATGTTTCTTACCAACGATGTTGCCGTGGACCTAATGTTACTAACTTACTTTTTCCGGATGACACGGGAATTACCTTGACCACTCATGTACCTGGATCTGACACTGGATTTTCAGCTAATAGCAGCCCACGATTCACAAACTATCCGCCTGTGTTATTGTGTAACAATGATCAATTGATATTCAATCACGTGGCCACAGATCCTGATGGTGATCAATTGGTTTATTCTTTAGTGACACCATGGTCGGGAGCTAATTCTACCAATCCTCAACCATCTCAATCTCCTGCGCCTCCATACTTTCCCGTGCAATGGAATGGATCGAATTTTAATGCACAACAACCACTTGGTCCTGGTTCTACTACGGTGATAGATCCAGTTACTGGTGTGCTGACGGTCGATCCGAATATGATTGGACTTTTTGTTGTAGGTGTTTGTGTGAAAGAATACCGAAATGGGGTTTTAGTTGGTCAAACAATTCGAGACTTTTTATTTCGTGTTTTTGATTGCAATATTGTGATGCAAGCGATTTTACCTTTGCAAACCCAACTTCCTACTTTTATCTCTTATTGTCAAGGATTGAATGTTCAATTTGTCAATAATTCTTATGGTGGAACTTCGTATGCCTGGAATTTTGGCGTACCAAATATCACCAGTGATGTTAGTACGCAATTTGCTCCAAGTTATACATTTCCTTCACCAGGTAATTACAATGTTCAGTTAATTGTGAATCCTGGAATGCCTTGTACAGATACTGCCTTCATGAATATCATTGTCAATAATCCATTAAGTGTGTCTTGGACAGCACAAGATTCCTTGTGTATTTTGGGTAATTCATTTGATTTTATTGGAAATGTATCCAATCCTTCGGCGAGTCTAAATTGGGTCTTAGATCCAAGTGCAAGTCAAACTTCTGGAACGAGTAACTCGCTATTTAACGTTCATTTCAGTTCACCTGGATTCCATCCTGTGGAGATCATTGCAGATGATGGCTTTTGTCAATTAAGTTATATAGATTCTGTTTTCTTATTTGATGTTCCAGTAAGTGAAATCGCTGTTCCTCCTTTAGTGGAATGTCTTGGATATGTTATTCCATTCGGCAATAATTCGACTTCTGCAATCAATTATGTTTGGGATTTTAATTTGAACGGAAACAGTGTTGGACAAAGTTCACAAACAACACCCATTTTCACTTTCCCTGGACCTGGAAATTATTTGGTTTCATTGATTGCCAATTCTTCTCCAAATTGTTCAGACACAAGCGCTGTGATGGTGACCATCAAAGAGCCCTTGCTGATGTCCATTAGTCATACAGATTCATTATGTATCGACGAAACGTTTGATTTTGATGCCATTGCATCCGGACCCAGCAACGCTACCTTTCATTGGGATTTTGGCACTTATGCGAATCCAACTACTTCTACAGCATTGAATGTGCAAGGATTGAGTTACTCTCAAGCAGGAACGCAAGCTGTTTATTTCATCGGTCAATTTGATAATTGTGCCGATACCATTCAATCAATGGTGCGCGTTTTTGGTCATGCGACAATTGATTTCATGTTTATCAACACCTTACAATGTGCGCCGTCCTTGGCACAATTTGTGAATTTAAGTCATACGGATGTCCCAGTACAATACCATTGGGATTTTGGTGATGGCAACACATCTACTGCGATCAATCCAAATCATATTTATACGACACCAGGTAATTACAGTGTCAGTCTTATCTTAAATACACTTTATGGATGTATGGACACGCTTTACCTGATGAAACAAGATTTAGTTACGGTACACCCTTCTCCTACGGCAGGTTTTACAGTTACACCAGAGGAAATCGACGTTTGTCAAAATACGGTTGCTTTTATAGATCAATCACAAGGAGCTTTGAGTTATCAGTATGTGTTTGATCATCATCAATATACATCCAATTTACCCAATTTTAGTCACAACTATGTCAATGCCGGATCTGATTATCCGATTCAAATTGTTGCAAATCAATATGGATGTCGTGATACAGCAAGACGAACCGTGATGGTGGAACCATTCTCCATTTATATTCCGAATACCTTTATTCCAGATGGAAATAAACGAAACGAATTATTTATTCCGGTAACAGACTTTGATGTGGCAGCATGGGATTTTGGCATATATGATCGATGGGGAGAATGTATTTTTCAAACAAATGAGCCAAAACAAGCATGGGACGGCACCTTGAATGGGGTGATGTGTCAAGATGGAATTTACAGTTATAAGTTAAAGTTTAAGTCTTGTGACAAACCTTATATCTGGCAACAAGTCGATGGATTTGTGACGTTAATTCGATAAATTATCGACGGAGCACGAAGTTTTGACCCAAGTACACCTTGCGAACTTGTTCATCCGATGCTAAGTCTTCCGCTGATCCAGATTTAAGAATACTCCCTTCAAATAATAGATATGCACGATCTGTAATTGACAAGGTTTCTTGAACGTTATGATCGGTAATCAGGATGCCAATATTGCGTTTTTTCAATTCAGAAATAATGCTTTGTATGTCCTCCACGGCGATGGGATCAACACCTGCAAAGGGTTCGTCGAGTAAAACAAATTTTGGATTTGTAGCCAAGGCACGAGCAATTTCAGTTCTTCTTTTTTCCCCACCAGAAAGACGATTCCCTAAATTTTTACGAACATGAGTCAAACTGAATTCTTCGAGAAGTTGCTCTAATTTTTCTTCGCGTTCGGTTTTTGACATGCTGGTCATTTCCAGAATGGCCATGATGTTATCTTCGACACTTAACTTTCTAAAAACGGATACCTCTTGAGGCAAATAACCAATACCCATTTGGGCACGCTTGTACATAGGGAGTTTGGTGATGTCTAAATCATCTAGAAATACAGAACCCTCATCTGGACGAACTAGGCCCACCATCATGTAAAAAGAAGTAGTTTTACCTGCGCCGTTTGGACCTAGTAAACCTACAATTTCACCTTGTTCAACTTCCACAGAAACGCCATTGACGACAGGTCTGCCTTTGTAAGTCTTTCTGATTTGTTGTGTATATAATTTCACCTTGCGAAGGTATTAAAAATTAAATGCATAGCGCGCACGAATGCCAAATGGACTTTGTCCTGGAATAGGATGGGTCATTCGCCAAACAAAATCGACACGAATGACTTTAAAAATATTTTCGATTCCAATCGAAGTCTCCATATATGGGATGCCGTTAAATCGCTTCACAAAATCAGGGATTAACATGGCTTGTTCATGTTTTTGACTGAGATCACCGTATAAAATACGCTCTGTTGTTACTAATCTCAAATTCATTTTTTTAACGAGGGGAAGTCGGTCAAAGAACAATCCTTCCCAATGATTTTCAGCGAAACCAGTGATGTATCGATCACTTATGAATTCCATAAAGTTGAGTTTGTTAAATGTGCTGGTCAACAACCAAAGTGATTGATTTCCTTCGTGCACCTTTAAAAATGGATATGCCGTGGTTCCAAAAATGTATCCAGCGGTAAAGCCGTATCGCATGCGACCGAGAACGCCCAATTGGGTATTGTGCTCCATTTGGAATTCCAAGCGTTGGTAATTGTATTCACTACCAAACACATTTTTCATCCCAATAATCGCTTGAATTGAAAATATAGGGTAAACAGAGCGAAGACTGGTTCGATCAAAATATCCAGATAAAAATTCTTCTCCTTTCGTCCAACGAATGCGACCAATGAATTCAAACGTTTTAATATTTGAAACAATGACTGTGTCGTATTGAACGACGCGCTTATAGTTTGCAAGTCCAAGTGGTGTGTAGCTTTTCCATTCGAATCCACCATAAAGAATCAAGTCTTTTTTAACATCTTTTTCTAAGTTCAGTCCAATTTTTTGGACAAATGTCAATTTATCAAAAGGTGCCGTACTGAAAACGGTTGCAAACGTACTTCCCATGGACGCAGCGGTTGGCGATTGTCCTACTTGTTCAATGTCGTAGGAATAAATTCCTGTGAGCATTCCTCTTTTCTTTGGAGTGATATTGTACCTGATTTTGGTGGCATATTTTATCTTTTCATCACCAAAACCGTAGGCGACACGTCCACCAAGTTCCAAGCGTTTTGAGAAATCGTTGGAAGTACGCAAAGCTAGGGCAACTCGGAAGTTTTCAACTGGGTTTTTACTGATAAGGGATGAAGCGTTTCCAAGTTCAATTTTATGAAATTGATAATAACCTGTGGTAGCGAAGTAAACAAATTTCTTCATCGATCGATAAAAACTTGTTTTACTCAACGAATCGACCATCTCTTCAATGTGTTTTTCTTGAACATTTAATGTGATTGGACGATTTTGCTGCCAGTATTCCAAAGGCCTTGTCTTGGCACTATCGCTTATTTCTACAGAATTGGTCGTATAAAAAGAATTTTCTTTTGGTTGATTGATGATGAAGTCACTGCGCTTGCTGAACTTTCGACCATACATCCCAAGTATTTTCGAATCTTCGTTCAAGCGAAATTCCAAAATGAGTCTTTCTTCGGTTAACATCCAAACTTCATTTTGCACTTGTTCAAAAAAATGTTCAAAGTAAAAATTTTGAATGTAGTTCAAATTCGCATCAGGTGAAATAGAAGCTTTAATTTGTTTAACGGCATAGGTTGTGTCGTTTATCCACATTTCACCGGTAAACGCAAGATCACCCGTTCTTTTGGGTTCAAATCTTAATTTATAGCACCAATCCGAACCAATGAAGGTAGAATCTTCTAAAACAAATTGATAATAAGAACGTGCAAAGGGCGCAAGCGGACTAATGAAAGATTTATTAAAAAGGTCGTAAATGTTGTCATAGACATTTAAATCGAGGTACATGTCCCCCAGAAATTGATTTACTTGCACATTTTCGATTCCTGTAATTTTTGTCCCTCGTACAATTTCCTTTTTTTGTTTGGGTTGATTTTTATAATAAAAATCTGAAATCGATTCAGATAGAATGATGGGTAAATAAGTCGTTCCATCGTGTGTTGAATCGAGGTAATTCATCACCAAATCCATTCGCTTGACAAGTCCGTTTTTTTCGAATTTGTCACCGAGGTTATTTAAATCAATTTGAATCTTATTGTAGAGATTGTATTGATAAGCATCTAGTTTCTCTTTGTTGTTAATCGGTTTATTCGCGATAACTTTTTTATGAAGCGCAACGGCAGGTGATTCATTCGAAACAAGCACAACCACATCTTTATAGTCGGTGGATTGAACTTCTAAGGTGATTTTTAACGATTGTTCGACATCTTTTTTAATCTTGATTGATTTGGTTTTGAAACCAATAAATTGCACTTGAATGGAATCCGTTGCGTAATAACTTTGAAGCATAAAGGACCCTAGTGTATCGGTTAAAACGCCAATTTTTGTTCCAACGAAACGAACGCGTGCAAACGGAATAGGTTCACCTTTTTCATCCGAAACGGAACCTTTCACAGTGGTCGCTTGTCCCCATGATAAAAGAGGTAAGAAAAAAAGAATAAAAAGTAGATTTTTCATAGAGACCCGCTTAGTCTTTTTGATTTTTTGCTACCCGTTTTGCGACAAGAACACTAAGTTCAAATAATAAATAAATAGGAATGGTAACGATGACTTGTGAAATGACATCAGGAGGTGTAATAATGGCCGCTAAAATCAAAATAACCACGACTGCGTGTTTCCGATATTTCACTAAGAATTCGGGCGTAAATAATCCTATTTTCACTAATAAATAGGTGACGATTGGCAAAAGGAAGAATAAACCGGTATAAAAAACAGTCGATAAAATCGTACTCATGTAAGAATTAATGGTGAAATCATTCTTGATTTTATCGGTAATTTGAAAAGCTCCGAAAAACTGGACACTAAGCGGGGCGACCACGAAATACCCAAAAATAATACCTGTGAAAAAGAGGATGCTGACATAGAAAACAATTCCTCTTGCCATTTTACGTTCTTTGAACTTTAGTCCAGGTTTAACGAATGACCATAATTGATAAAAGATATACGGGAAAGCAAGAACGGCTCCTCCCATGATACTCATCATTAAGGCATACGAGAATTGTCCTGAAAGTGTCATGCTTTGAAAATTCACTGGAATTTTATCAATGCACACGTGCAAGTACTCACATAGCAAACGGAAAGTGATAAAGTTTGGATCGACCATCACCAAGAAAACATTTTCCATGATTTCTTTTTGATAAATCCAAATCACAACAGCAAAAATGATGACGGCGATTGCTGAGCGCATTAATCTCCATCGAAGTTCTTCTAAATGATCGAGAAAGGACATTTGCTTATTATCTGACATAGTGCAAAAGTAATTATTTTCTAGGTCTTAAAGAATGAATTTTAAGAACGTAAATTGTTTACGATCTGACTCCGCAACTTTGTTTAAAATTAAGGGCTATGGAAAAGAAATTTGAATTAAGAGAATTGTGGTTTAATAACACAGATGCGGAAGTAGTATTAACAGGAATCCACCGCAAAGACTTTATGGAATATGACACAAAACTGCGTATTCCCATTGGTAGGCTCAATTCACTGGTTAATCTGCTTACGAAAAACAATGAGAACTTCGACCTTTACGACTATATGTCTTGTTTCAATCTTGGATTCGTAACAGAGTACAACGTAGTGCTTCCAGATACGTTAAATAGAAGTTTTACGAAATCAGAACTATTGGGTGAACAAGCTGCGTTTCCTGTTCGAATCAGTGCTTAAGGCTGAATGTAAACAGTTTCCTCGTTTACTTTCTCTGCTTCAATTTTAATGATACCTGCACCAGACTTGTTTCCTTTTTTGGCATCGATGTCGAGAACAGCTACTCCGGCTTGACCCAATTGGTAAAGCTCATTGTAATTAAACGTAGCCATACCATTCAAGTTCGTATATGCGGTGTCAAAAACAGCGACTTGTTGAGGTGTACCTTGCGTATTCGTTCCGTAAAGAACGACCATTGCATTACTCACACTTGCATTGTTCTCATCTTTGATGTAGATGTTTGCAATCGTATCTAATTTTTTTCTGCATGATGTAGAAACAACAACAGAAAGGATAGCTAATATGATGATGTTTTTCATTTTCAACTAATTAATTCGGTAAGTAAATGGTTTTTACAGTTGTGGTATGTACTCTGCATCGAACAGAATTTTCATAAGCCACTTTATTATTGTACTTGACAATGATGTCAAAATATCCAGTTGTATTTTGGTCTCCTGAAACGCTGAAGTATTGATCCATATCGACTAATGCAAAACCGGATGCGTTAGAATAAACCGTATCTACAAATGGCAATGTTGGCGGGTTAGATTGTTGATCTCCAATCACAATGACCTTCGCACCATCCATTAATTGGTTGGATGATGAACGAACAAACACCTTCAAAACGGCAGGATCTTTGGACTCACATGAAACACTAAGCAAGATAACTAAACTTAATGATAGTAGGTTAAAAAAGGTTTTCATATTACTTCGAAAGTTTCAAATTTACATTATTTTTTTTAAATGCTCAAATCCATCTATTGGATCATTACGACGACTCGATTTCGTTTTTCTTCCACAATTTGTGCAATGGTGTATCCAGTTAATCCAAAGTAAAACGCGTTTACTTTCAAAACTGCCACGCCCACCTGACCAGATTTATAATATTTATCCAAATCAAAGAATGCGATTCCACCTGAATTGGTGGTCGTACTATCGTTAATGATAGACAGCTGATTCGAGTTAGTTGTTGGTTCTGCCACCAATCGAACTTTAGCATTCTTTACGAGTTCTCCATTTGAAAATTGAACAGCCACTTCTAACGAAGTAGGTTCCTTTTTATAACAGGAACTGAATAAAAACAGGCACATGCCAATCAAGGGAATAATTCCGACAAACACCTTGATTTTACCAACAAAATTCTTGTACATTTGCATGCTTTAGGCCCTTAAGTTATGTGTTAAACAAGTGAATGGCCTGAAAAGTTACACTTTGCTTAAAGAAAATGAATATTAAAGACATACAAGCAGCTGTTGAGGCTTTCGAAATTCAATCAACCACTGACTTAGAAAATTTCCGCATTCAATTTTTAGGATCCAAAGGTCAAATCAAGGACTTGTATGGTGCCTTGAAAAATGTTCCGAATGAGGAAAAAAAGGAAGTAGGTCAACAAATTAATGCACTGCGTCAAGTTGCGGAAGATAAATTAGACTTATTCAAAGTTAAACTGGCATCAGCGCAACAAAAAAATGACACCATCGACGTAAGTCGTCCTGGAGCGGATTCCCAAATTGGAAGCCACCATCCGCTGTCCCTTGTTAGAAAAGAAATCATTGAAATTTTCAATCGTATTGGATACGTTGTTTCCGAAGGACCTGAAATCGAAGATGACTGGCATAATTTTTCCGCTCTGAATTTTCCACCGGAACATCCAGCAAGAGACATGCAGGACACGTTTTTCGTGGAGAAAGGGGAGCAAGAAATGGCATTGAGAACCCATACTAGCAGCGTTCAGGTACGTGTGATGGAAAATTCCACACCGCCTATTCGAACGATTTCACCTGGTAGAGTTTATCGAAACGAAGCGATTTCAGCAAGAGCACATTGTTTTTTCCACCAAATTGAAGGATTGTACATTGATAAAAATGTTTCCTTCGCTGACTTGAAACAAACCTTGCTTTTCTTTGCAAAAGAATTATTTGGTGAAAAAGCGACCATTCGTCTGCGTCCATCTTATTTCCCTTTTACTGAACCCAGCGCTGAAGTAGATGTTTCATGTACTTTATGCCACGGGAAAGGCTGTAACGTATGCAAATACTCTGGTTGGTTAGAAATTTTAGGTTGTGGAATGGTTGATCCAAATGTATTAGATGCTTGCGGAATAGACTCAAACGTTTATAGCGGATTTGCCTTTGGGATGGGAGTAGAACGCATTGCTCAATTAAAGTACCGAGTGACTGATTTACGCTTGTACTCAGAAAATGACATTCGATTTTTGAAACAATTTACCCCTGGGATTTAATCATGTCTTGGAAAACATTATCGCAACAGGATCAAGTTGCCCATATCATTCAACAGAGTCAAGAAAGACCTCAATTGTTCTTCAAACACAGCACTCGCTGTAGTATTTCCTCAATGGCGCTGCGTCGATTTGAACAATCAGGAATTCTAGACAGCACCGAAATAGATTGCTGGTATTTGGATTTATTGGAATTTAGAGCGATCTCTGATGAAATTGCGCATCAATGCCATGTACAACATCAATCCCCTCAAGCAATTTTAGTCCAAAATGGACAAATACTTTATGCCGAAAGTCATGGAATGATTGACGCACAACAAATCCTCCAACTTATTGCTTAAACTCATGAAAAAAATTGTCATCATCGTTATCGTGATTGGATTACTTGGTAGTTACCTCGTGCCCATGTTTATGAAAGATACAGATTCCAATGAATCTCCTTTTCAATTCGGATTCTCAGATAACCTAGCCATCAAATATGGTCAAGTTGTATCGATTCCGATTGAAACAAATGGCGAGGTAAAAAACCTAAGTATCAGCTTTGACGGAAAGTTACTTCAAAAATATTCTAATCCGAAAGAGAAGGAAATGATTACCTTGGATTCGAAATATTACCCGATCGGTGCTTATGAAATCGAAATGCATGGACTCGATTTAACAGGACAATATTTCACTGAAATTCGAAATGTTCGCATCCTTTCTGATGTGGTTCCTGAAAAATGGAAGTTGGAGATTGTTACTAAATTCCCACACAAAGAAACGAGTTTTACCCAAGGATTAGCATTCTCAGGAGATCAATTATATGAAGGCACGGGTGACCCCAATCAAGATGGATCTACCTTGGTCGCGAAAGTCAACTTGAAAACCGGTGAAATCAATGAAAAAATTGGCCTAGATGCAAGTCATTTTGGAGAGGGAATTACCATCCTTGGCAATGAATTATTCCAACTTACTTGGTTGAATCACACTTGCATGGTTTACGACAAAGAAACGTTAAAATCGATCAAAGAATTCTCATATACGACAGAAGGATGGGGGATTTGCACAGATGGCAAGCAGTTGTTTATGTCTGATGGATCTGAGCGAATTTATGTTCGAAATCCAAAGAATTTTGAGATCATTAAAACAATCGAAGTGTACACGAATGAAACGGCTGTCCCACGTTTGAATGAGTTAGAATATGTGAATGGACTTATTTATGCAAACATTTGGACATCCAACGAAATTGCAGTAATTGATCCGCAATCAGGAAAAGTAATGGCGCTTATTGATGCCACCAATTTAGTCAATGAAGGTAAAGGAAATGGCGAAGTGCTTAATGGAATTGCCTATCATCCGAAATCCAATAAATTGTACATGACTGGTAAATTTTGGCCTACCTTGTTCGAAGTAAAAGTGCTGAAAAACTAAGCAATTCATTTCTTTTTGCGCTCACTTTTTCTTTCTTCACAATTTTAATGGTATTTTTCCGTTAGTAACACGCAATCAAACGAAATGGAACAATCAAAAAAAGACTGGAGTGAACTAAAAAGCAACGATAGTTGGTCTATTTTTAAAATCATGTCCGAATTTGTGGAAGGATATGATCGCATGTCGAAAATTGGACCCTGTGTTTCTATTTTTGGATCGGCACGAACAAAACACGATAATCCATATTATGAGTTGGGAGTAGAAATTGCGGAGAAGTTGGCAAAACTGGGTTATGGAATCATTACAGGCGGTGGACCTGGACTCATGGAAGCAGCGAATAAAGGCGCCAAACAAGCCAATGGAAAATCAGTTGGATTAAACATTGATTTACCATTTGAACAAAATCATAATCCATACATCGACCAAGAACACAACTTGGAATTTGATTATTTCTTTGTTCGAAAAGTCATATTTGTCAAGTATTCACAAGCATTTGTGATTTTACCTGGTGGATTTGGGACACTCGATGAATTCTTCGAAGCGATGACCTTGATTCAAACAAAAAAAATCACCAAAAGGCCGATTGTTTTAGTCGGAAAAGCCTATTGGAGTGGATTATTACAATGGATTGAAGACACCATGTTAATGAAGGAAAAAAACATTTCACCTGAGGATTTAGCTTTGTATAAGGTGGTGGATGAGGCCGATGAAGCCGTGGAACATATCGAAGATTTCTACCGTTATCATGCACTATCTCCAAATTTCTGATAAGTTTAATTAGAGAAAGATTAACTTTGACTATCGAAAAGCAATAAGCGTGTTCCAGAAAATTAAAAATTTTGTTCTGACAAAGTACTTCCTTAAACAATTAGGATTGGTTATTTTGTTTTATTTAGTGATCATTTTCGCTACTGTAATCTACCTAGATTTAGCCACCAATCACGGTGAGAAAATTGCCGTTCCAAATTTTGTTGGAATGAATGGGGAAGAAGCGAAACAAAAAATAGAGGAGCTTGATTTACAATACCAAATTCTGGATAGTATTTACGATCCAAAATCACCAGAAGGCACCGTTTACGAACAATTGGTAGAGCCAACTTCCCTTTCTAAGGTTCATGTGAAATCAGGAAGAATCATTGGTCTTCGCTTAACGAAGAAGAATCAATTGGTGGCAATGCCAAGTTTGGTTCACAAACAATTACAATTCGCAGAAAGTATTTTAGAGCAACGCGGACTTCGCTTTAGCATTCAATATCGTCCAACAAGTGAAGCAAACGGTTCCGTATTGGATCAACTTTATAAAGGTCGTCGCCTAAAAGAAGGAGATTTCATTCCAATTGGTGCAATTATCACCTTAATTGTTGGTCAAAACGATCAAGGAGAGCCGATTGCTATCCCGAATTTTGTTGGATTAAGTATGGCGGATGCACGTTACATCATGGATACACTTGGTGTCACTTCTTATTCGTTTGTTTGTCCGGATTGTAGTACTTCTCAAGATTCGTTGGCTGCTATTATTTTTAGTCAGACACCTGAATTTATTGAAGGATCAACCGTATTTAAATCAACCCAATTTACCTTGTCCATGAAACGAAATGTTTCGGATATCGAAATGCCTGAATAATATGAGATTACTAATCGCTTTCTGTTTCCTGTCCGTTTTTTCGTTTGCCCAACAAATGGAAATGGGACCGATCACAAGAAATTTTCTATTAAACGATAAAGTTCCTCAATTGAAATCGGGATTAACTACGATTGATAGTACGTTTATTTATGTGTCAGACACCTTGTCACTGCCCCTTTTTGATGATTTTTCAAGCAATAAATTTCAAACTTACTCGGCTCAATTTAATGATCCCGGTGTGACAAACCAATTGTATTATCGACTGTTAGATCCTGCCACACTCATCCCATTTTCAGCCTCTTCGAAATTCACAAACGGCGCTACCTTCAAGCGAACATACGACAGCGCAACAGATACTTATGTAGATAGCATTTTCCCAACGATTTCAGTGAAAGTGGCAGATTTTAGCACTTATCCGGTGAATTATCAAACAGAAGATTTATTTCCACCTTATTACATTTACGACACGATTGGTGTACCAGATATTTCGGACACTGTTTGGGTAACGAATCCAAGTTATTTTCAAGATTCAGCCAGAGTATTTTTCAGCACGCTTCAAGATCCAACAGCTATTTGGTTAGATCATAAAGCCTACCTGAATGAGCGTTTCGCCGTGAATCCTAGATCTTTGGGAGTTGTAACCTTTGATGGTTTAAATGAATACGGTTATCCGTATCAAATTGGGACAGCAATCACGAATTATGCGGATCGCTTGACATGCAAACCATTAGATTTGGCCTCGCTTACAGCAGCTGATTCACTTTATTTATCCTTTTTAGTTCAACCGGAAGGACTGGGTGATATCCCGGAACAAGGAGATTCTTTAGTGCTGGAAATGTACGCGAAAGATCTGGATCAATGGTTTCGTGTTTGGTCTGTAAATGGCGACACTACTTATGCGTTTAAGGCTGTTCATATTCCAATTAAAGATGCCAAATATTTTAAGAAAGGATTTCAGTTCCGTTTTAAAAATTATGGATCCTTAGCGGGTGCATTGGACCATTTTCATATAGACTATGTTCATCTAAGAACACAATCTCACATGAACGATACCTTATTTAAGGATTTTGCGTTGGTATATCCCCTAAACACGTTACTTCAAACATACACATCCGTTCCTTGGGATCATTATGTAAATACAACAGAAAACAAAATGACCAATGCGTGTAAAGTATTGGTTCACAATGGAAGTCCAAATCCAGAGAATTATCAAAATGGAAGCATCGTTTTTAGTCAAGGAGCAACAACTTATGGAAATTTCACCTTGCAAGGATTCAATTTAGCGGAACAACAAATTAACTATAGTCCGAGAACAACGCATACTTCATATCATGATTTATCTACAGGGGCGGAGTTTCCAAAAAACTTAGGAGGTGCCTCACAAACGTTTGATGTCTTGACCACTGTGTCTGCTCAGTTTCCAAATGATATTTCAAATGACCATTCCACTTTTCAGCAAGTATTTTACAATTACTATAGTTACGATGACGGAAGTGCAGAAGCTGCTTTCGGTCCAACAGGCACACAAGCGCGACTAGCCGTTTCGTATGAAGCATATGAGCCCGATTCGTTGATAGGTATTGCACTTCATTTTGTTCCTTCCGTAACCGATGTTAGCAATAAACTTTTCTTACTAACTGTTTGGGGAGATGACGGACAAGGAAATCCAGGGCAAGTAATTTATGAGGATGATGTATTCAATACGCGAAGTCCCATTTATGGAAGTAGTCAAAATATGTTTATTAAATACTACTTTCCAGACACGGCTAAAGTGGCCGTTCCGTCAAAATTTTTCATTGGATGGAGACAATTGGATCAAGAAAGATTAAACCTTGGATTAGATCGAAATATTGATCATTCCGATAAGATTAAATTTAGTGTAGATGGTGGTGGAACATGGATGACTTCGCCATTTGCTGGAAGTGCCATGATGAGACCAATTTTCTCCACTTCTCTTGATCCTACATTGGGTATAGCATCTGTACAACAAGAACAAACATTTTTGTGTTTCCCTAATCCGGCAACGAATGAAATTCAATTTAAATCAACAGTGAATTTGGAAGGGGTATTGAAATCAATTTTTGATGGAGCTGGACGTTTGATTGCTCAGACAAATCAACAAGCGCTTTCCGTTGAACATTTTCAAACGGGCATGTATTTTGTTTTGATTCCATCTATCAGTTCAACACCAGTTAAGTTCATCAAACAATGACGGAAGAAATCGTGGTCGATCTCGAAAACGAAGAGGAAGATTTATTTGAACACCACCGCTTTAAAGCAGATCCTGGTCAAGAGTCAATTCGCATCGATAAATTTCTAATCGACCGTATGGCGAATACGTCGCGAAATAAAATTCAAGTTGCGGCAAAGAATGGCAACATTCTAGTGAACGGCCAAAAAGTCAAACAAAATTACAAGATCAAACCTGGAGATGAGGTGTCGATTGTATTGCCTTATCCGGTAAGAGAAATCGAGCTAATTCCCCAAGACATTCCCATTGAAATAGCGTACGAAGACGATGATTTATTAGTGGTCAATAAACCAGCGAATATGGTGGTTCATCCAGGTTATGGGAATTATTCGGGAACCCTCGTAAACGCGTTGGTTTTTCATATTCAAAACCTACCGGTTCCACCGAAAGATTATTATGGTCGACCAGGATTGGTACATCGAATTGATAAGCATACCACAGGATTATTACTGATTGCAAAAACTGAATTGGCCTTAGTGGAATTAGCGAAGCAATTTTATAACCGAACCACCGAAAGGCGTTATCATGCCTTGGTTTGGGGAGATATTGAAAACGATTGTTCCATTGAAGGGAATATTGGACGATCGCTGAAAAACCGTAAAGTGATGGCTGTTTTTAAAGAGGGTGATCATGGGAAATTTGCAAAAACACATGTAAAAGTTTTGGAGCGATTTGGTTTAGTTACCCTGATTGAATGCAAACTCGAAACGGGACGAACACATCAAATTCGTGTGCATTTACAATCCATTGGACATCCGCTCTTTAATGATTTGGAATATGGTGGAAATAAAATTGTAAAGGGGACAAAATCGGCTAGTTATGAACGATTCATTGAGAATTGTTTTGAGTTGATTCCGGGCCAAGCACTTCACGCCAAAACACTTGGCTTTATTCAGCCGACTTCTCAAGCATATTTAGAGTTTGATTCAGATTTACCAGCAGGCTTTCAAGAGTTGATTCAACGCTGGCGAAATTATTGTTCGGATTTTAAATAAATATTTCTTATTTTTGCTATCCTTGGATAAATATCCGAGCTTAAACCGCGCTTTATGAAACAACTTTTTATTTTAGCAATTCTTACGCTTTCCTTTACTCAGATTAGTTTTGGGCAGAATACCCCAGAGCCGAAATACATCAGAAAAGCAAATGAAACATACTATTCTGGAAACTATTTTGAGGCTATCAAAGTTTGTCAGGATGCGTATAAAACGCTTGGTTACAAAGGGACAATTCGTCAAAAAGGCGATATGGCATATAAAATTGCTGATTCATACAGAAACATGCAGATTTATGACAAAGCGAATGAGTGGTATGGAACCTGTATTGAATTAAAATATTTCGATGTTGTTCCTGAAGTTTATTTCTACAGAGGGGATATGCAACGCATGTTGAAAGAATACGATAACTCTGTAAAAAGCTACCGAGAATTTAAACGATTGGCTCCTAAGTCACGTGTAAAAGAAGTCGAGGATGCGATGGCTGCAATCGAAAAATACCGTGATTTTGAATCTGAAGAGTCTAATTATGTAATCAAATGTGAGGACAAGATTAATTCAAAACAATACGACATGTCACCTTCTTTTGGAGACAAAAAAGGGAAAGTTATTTATTTTGGAACAAGCCGCGATGAATGCACAGGTTCTGATAGAGATCCAATTTCAGGTCAGAAGTACATGGATATTTTTAGTGCGGAGTACGATGCCAATGGAAACCCAACAAATGTGAAGTCGATCGACACGAAAGGTGTGGTAAACACTACGCAGAATGAAGGAACCGCTTGTTTTGACTCTAAAAAGAAAACACTTTATTTTACACGTTGTCCAAACGCCGAAAAAATGGATTTGGGTTGCGAAATCTGGAAAGCTGATTTAAGTGGAGAAGATTTTGAAAATCCAATGAAAATCTCTTTAAAAACGAATGATACAGTATCTGTTGGTCACCCTTGTTTAACACCAGATGACATGATGTTGATTTTTGCTTCTGACATGACTCAAAGTGCCAATGGCGAGAAGAGTTTTGGTGGACGTGATTTATGGTATGTGACTTATGATAAACGTGCGAAAATGTGGGACTCAGTTCCGCACAACATGGGAGCAATGTTTAATACTGCAGGAAATGAACTATTCCCTTCAATCGGTCCGAAAGGTCAATTGTATTTCGCAAGTGATGGTTTACCAGGAATTGGCGGACTAGATATTTTCGTTGCACAAAAAGACGGAGATGAAAACAAATGGTCAGGAACTAAAAACATGGGAGTGCCATTCAATTCTCAAGGAAATGACTATGGAATGTGTGATTTCGATGGAAGAACAGGATTCTTTACATCTGAAAGAAAAACATCTTCTAGTAATGAATATACATCTGATATTTGGAGTTATTCAATTCCACCAAACATGTATGATCTACGTGTAGTTGTTTATGAATCGGGTAAGAAATCGAAAAAACTTGCTGGTGCGAAAGTAACAGTTACCGTTTCTGATGGAACAACTTGGGAAGGTACAACTGATGCTCGAGGTAAAGTAAGTTGGAATGAAAAACCAGACAAAAAAAGCCGTTGGATCTTAGTTGGAAAAGACTACAGCCTAAAAGCTGGTAAAGAAGGATACTATGAAGATAAACGTGGTGCTAAATTTAGTACCGTTGGATTGGATCAAAGTCAAACATTTATCCTTGAAATGCCATTGTTGCCAATTGGTGAAATTCGTACACCAGAGGTACGTTACCCAGTTAGTCAATGGACATTTATCAATGATGCGACATGTATGAGTTTGGATTCATTGAAATTCTTAGACAGTATGTTAAGAGAATATCCAAACATTACTATTGACTTATTCTCACACACAGATGCACGTGATACGGATGTGAAAAATCAAGTGTTATCAGAAAACCGTGCGAAAGCAGTGTACAAATACTTGGTTGAGCAAAAAGGAATTGACGCTCGTCGTATTCGTCCTGTTGGAAAAGGTGAGTCTGAACCAGCAACATGGGAAGATGAGAATGGTCAAAAAGTAATTTTGACTGAGGCATATATCAACCAGTTTAAAACGAGCGATCCAGCGAAGTTCCAAAAACTTCATCAAATCAATCGTCGAACGACGGCAAAGATTACAGGAACGGATTTCAATCCAGCAACCGCTCCTCCTGCAAATCCAGAATATTCGGTTTTCAAACCGTTACCAAGATAATGAAAAGGCGCTCCAACGAGCGCCTTTTTTTTGTAACTTAAAGTCATCAAAAATTTGGCTTTGCTTGAAATTCAGTTACAACAACTTTGGAATGATAAAAGATTACCTTTTCATCATTTTCGATTAAACAATGATCAACCCATCGAAATTATTCGATCTGGTGAATGGAATATTTCTGGAAGTGGTCCAGATTTTCAATTCGCACAAGTTCGCTATGATCAATTAACATGGTTCGGTTCCATCGAATTTCATCTTAAATCTTCTGATTGGTATCGTCATCAACACCATTTGGATCTAGCGTATGAAAATGTCATTCTTCATGTCGTGCTCGAACATGATCAAGAAGTGTATGTCCGGGATCAACTTCTTCCAACCTTGGAATTGAAAAAGTACCTGAAAGGTGAATTTAAAATCCCAAGGCATTATCAATGGAAAAAATCCCCTTCATTGAATTGCCAGAGTCATTTAGGAAGCCTTCAGACGGAATTGCAAAAGATGCAGCATCTGGCTTTGTCAAGTCGCTTAGAACGCAAATATCAAGAAGCGCTAAATAGATCCAATAAGTCTTTAGAGGTGTACAAACTCATTTCTAAAGCATTTGGCACCAAAACAAATAGTGTGCCCTTCGAAATATTAGCCAGTCAAATTAGTGTTGAAGCACATCTTAATTTGGATCCAACGGAAATCATGGACTTGGTTCAGACCAATCATCAAGGTTGGAAAGGTCGAAATCTGATTCTAACAAAACAGCTTATGTCACGCATTCAATCGTGGTCTATTTTCGTTCGTTGGTTTTTGGAAAAGCAATCGATTGATTCATCCTTTATGGATATTGAACATGGATTTGATTTAGCCAACATCAAAAGTGCCTTACTTCAGAAAAATCTGCTCGTCAATGTAAAAACCTATTTGATGATGGCAAATCAACGGTCAATAAAAAAAGGAAGTTCGGGCATTCTAGGGTCCATGCGATTTCTTGCCACCATTTCACCAGAAAAAAATCACCTCACAAAATTATGGGAATCTGCAGGTATTTCGGCTAAAAATGCGTTGGAGACACAGGCAAATCTCGAAATTTATCAGCAATTTTGTAGAAATAACAAATGCATGAATTGTTGCGTTGGACAACAATTACTAAACACATGAGACGACTCTTACAAAAAATTATCTTTTTTTTCGAAATGCAATCCTTTGGTGTCTGCGAATGGTGGGCACGAAGATTGGGTATTCGAACAAGTAAAGTTCGTCTCGGATTTATCTATTTTTCGTTTATTGGACTAGGTTCTCCCATTATCCTTTACTTAATTATGGCGTGGATTTTAGAACACAAACATTATTTTAAATTCCAACACAAACGAAAAAAATCAATTTGGGACTTATGAAAATCCTCATCACTGGAAGCAATGGATTATTGGGTCAAAAACTTGTCGCACAGCTACTCAAGTCAAATGTAAATTTCCTCGCAACTTCGTTAGGTCCAAATCGCAATGTTGATTGTCCGCAGGATAAGTACCTTCAAATGAACATTTGTGATTCTGCTGAAATAGAATCTGTTTTTGAAAAATATCAACCAACTCATGTGATTCATACGGCTGCAATGACGAATGTGGATGCCTGTGAATTAGATCCTGAAGCATGTCAAAAAGTCAATGTTTCGTCGGTTCACTTGCTTGCAGAGGCATGCGCCGCTTACTCGTGTCATTTCCAATTGCTTTCAACAGACTTTGTATTTGATGGTGTGAAAGGAAATTACTCTGAAGAAGATGAACCGAATCCACTGAGTGTTTATGCTCATTCTAAAGTTGACGCTGAAAAATGTGTCCAGCAATTCCCTGAATTGTCCTTTTCCATTGTTCGAACAATCATTGTTTATGGAACTGGAAATCAATTGTCACGATCTAATATTGTCTTGTGGGCAAGAGAAGCATTAAAAAATGGACAAGAATTAAGCATCATCGACGATCAATTTCGGGCACCAACGTGGGCAGATGATCTTGCTTGGGCTTGCATTCGCATTTGCACCATGAATCAAACAGGTATTTTTCATATTTGCGGACCAGAAACAATGTCCATTTATGAACTTGTTCAACGCATTGCTAAACATGATCAACTTCCAATGGAACAGGTGATTCGTACGGATAGTTCAACTTTAAATCAACCGGCAAAAAGACCACCGAGAACTGGTTTTAATTTAGAAAAAGCACAAAGTGTTTTAGGGTATGCTCCTAAGTCATTAGAGGAGACGTTAGATTGTCTTTAATTCGAACATTTTCTTAGTGAAGAAATAAGGGCTTCAAGGAATCTTATTGCCATTTTCAGTGAAAATGATATATTTGTTTTCACTAAATTCATGCTATGTCACTTTGGAGAAAAAAATCACTCGTAGATTTATTGGCGCAAGCCGAAAATAGTCAAATGAAACGTACCCTAGGTGCCGGTAGTTTGATCGCCTTAGGAATTGGTGCCATCATTGGTGCTGGTTTGTTCGTTCGCACCGCAGCAGCAGCTTCAGAAGCAGCAGGTTCAGGTGTAACCATTTCGTTTATTATTGCGGCAATTGGTTGTGCTTTGGCAGGACTTTGCTACGCTGAATTTGCTTCTATGATTCCAATTTCAGGAAGTGCTTATGCGTATTCGTTCGTTACAATGGGGGAATTAGTTGCATGGATCATTGGATGGTCATTAATCATGGAATATGCGCTTGGCGCAGCTACAGTTTCCATTGCTTGGAGTGAATACCTCAATAATTTACTCGGTAACTCGATTCCTTATGAATGGTGTCACTCTCCTTTTGAGAGTATGTACAAAGTATCGCATGAAATGGTGGCACAAATTCAAGCCTTACCAGGACATTGGGAAGGAATTGAAAAAGGAATTTTAAGTGCCGCTCAGTTTGAGAATTTACCGTCAGAAATGGTATCTAAAGTGGCGATTACTACAGGAATTATCAACGCTCCAGCTTTGATCATCTTACTAGCTTTGACTTTACTTTTAATCAAAGGAACAAAAGAATCGGCATTGGTCAATGCCATTATTGTATTCATTAAAGTGGCCATCGTATTGGTATTTATTGTGATTGGATGGCAGTTTATCAAACCAGAGAATCACACGCCTTATTTAATCCCAGAAGGAACTTTCGGACACGAAGGATTCTTTAAATGGGGATGGGGTGGTGTACTCGGTGGAGCAGGAATTGTTTTCTTTGCCTTCATCGGATTTGACGCTGTAAGTACGACCGCTCAAGAAGCAAAAAATCCGAAACGCGACATGCCGATTGGTATTTTAGGATCGTTAGCGATTTGTACGGTTCTTTACATTCTTTTCGGACATGTATTAACAGGAGTTGCAAACTGGAGCGAATTTGCTACGGCAGGAAAAGAAGCCTCTGTTTCTTATGCTATTAAAACCTATATGGCCGGTTATGAGTGGTTAGGAACAGGAGTGACTTTGGCTATTTTAGCAGGATTTTCTTCGGTTATTTTGGTGATGTTAATGGGTCAAAGTCGTGTGTTCTTTTCAATGAGTCAGGACGGATTGATTCCGGCAGCATTTGGTAAATTACACCCGAAATTTCAAACACCTTATATTGCGAACTGGATGCTCTTTATTTTCGTTGGAGCGTTTGCTGCATTTGTTCCAGGTAGTGTAGCGGGGGACTTAACTTCCTTCGGTACCCTTTTCGCATTCATTTTAGTGAGTCTTGGCATTTTAATTATGCGTAAGAGCAATCCAGAATTAAAACGTCCGTTTAAAACACCATTGGTTCCAATCGTTCCAGTTCTTGGGATTTTGGTGTGTACAGCCATGATTGTTTCCTTGGATATTGCCACACTTCAAGCAGCAGCGCTATGGATGGCACTCGGACTCATTATTTATTTTTCTTACAGTCGTAAGAATTCGCATTTACATCCGAAAAAATAACATAAGTTTATCTTATGATCCCTATATTACTGTCTTCTCTCTACGGGGAAGACAGTTTTGTTTTCACCTAAACTACAACTATGGAATCAAAACTTAAACAATCCCTTGGGCTTCTAGATGCAACCTTATTAGTGGCAGGATCAATGATTGGTTCTGGAATTTTTATCGTGACAGCACCGATGATGCGCGATGTTGGTTCCTCAGCTTGGATGATCGTACTGTGGGTCTTAACCGGTTTAATCACCATTTTTGCCGCACTTAGCTATGGTGAATTAGCGGGAATGATGCCAAACGCTGGCGGACAATATGTTTATATCCAGCGAGCTTACGGTAAAATGATGTCTTTTTTATATGGATGGACCGTATTTACGGTGATTCAAACAGGAGTCATCGCAGCAGTAGCTGTTGCTTTTGCAAAATATGCAGGTGTCTTTTTCCCAGGATTGAATGAAAATTTTGTCGAGACCTCTTTCGTGAATGTGTCGTTTGGTCAATTGATAGCCATTGCAAGTATCATGGTGTTGACCATGTTGAATGCGAGAGGAGTACAAAATGGTAAAATGCTTCAATTAGTTTTTACCTCTGCAAAACTATTTGCGTTATTTGCGTTGATTATATTAGGCTTAGCCATTGGTTTAAAGTCTGATGTCTTTGCACAGAATTTCGAACACATGTGGGATGCCTATAAAACGGTTGAATTGCCCAATGGACAACTCGATACCATTCCATTAACCGGCTTTGCTTTGATTGGAGCACTTGGGGCAACCATTATTAATTCCTTGTTCTCCTCAGATGCTTGGAATAACGTGACCTTCATCGCGGGAGAAATTAAGGATCCGAAAAAAAACATTCCTAAAAGTTTATTTTTTGGAACAACCATTGTCACCATTATTTACATTTTAGCAAACTTAGCCTACCTAGCTTTACTTCCGAAAAGTGGTACACCGGGAGCATCAGATGCCTTTGGACAAGGTATTATGTTTGCCTCGAATGATCGAGTAGGAGCAGGGGCTGCTTCCATGATCTTTGGTGGAGCAGGAATTATGTTGATGGCTGCATTAATTATGGTTTCCACTTTTGGCTGTAACAATGGACTCATATTAGCCGGATCGCGCCTATTTTATGCGATGTCAAAAGATGGACTATTTTTCAAACAAGCCCAAAAATTAAATCAATTTAATGTCCCAAGCAAAGCCATGTGGATCCAAGGAATTTGGGCAAGTTTACTTTGCTTATCTGGGAAATATGGCGATCTCTTAGTGTATAGTACGTTTGCCAGCCTGATTTTTTACATTCTGACTATTTTGGGAATATTCATCTTGAGAAAAAGAGAACCGGATACGGAGAGACCATATAAAGCTTTCGGATTTCCCGTAATTCCGGCAATGTACATCTTGATTACCCTTGCTATTTGTGTTGATTTACTCATTTATGATCTTCGCAATGCTGGAATGGGACTTTTAATTGTACTACTCGGTATTCCTGTTTATTTTGGTGTGAATCGAAAAAGATAGTTTGCATACTTTTTTGAGATTTTCTTCGTTAATCAAAAGGAGAAAAAATTACCTAAAACTTGTTGAATTAATTGATAGACAATCATGTCTTATGGTAACCCTTTTGATATTTCAATCCGACATCAACGTGGAATTTGGCTGCTCATTATTGCTTCGTTGTTGATCATTTTTGCCCCGCGTATGTTGCTTCTTATGAACACACATGAAGTTCATGCGAAATTGATTTTACTTCCGGAAGAAAAGAGAAATGACCATCCCTATAAACGATACTGGAATAAAAAAAGAAATCCATATAAAAGGTGGAGGAAAAAGGAAAAACATCGAACAATTCCAGCTCATACGTTCGATCCAAATGAGCTAAGCAAAGAAGAGTGGCAATCGTTTGGACTAACGGAAAAACAAGCAGAAGTGGTGCTCAAAATGACCAAGCGTGGCATTCATTCGAATGAAGAATTACAGCAAATTAAATTCATTCCAAAGGACGTATTTGAAAACATTAAAAAGTTTACCAAATATCCCGAAAAAAGCACATCCATCGCCATCGCACCATCTACGGATCACAATCAAATTCAAATCGACTTGAATCATACCGATGAAAAAACGTTAATTGAGATGAACGGATTGGGTCCCTTTTATGCCAAACAGATTCTCAAATACCAGCAGCAATTGGGTGGATTCATTCGCAAAGAACAGTTGTTGGAAGTTTGGAAAATGACACCTGAAATTTATGAAAAGGTGAAAGACCAATTTACATGTACATCTGATGATGTTCGAAAAATCTCCATCAACCATGCCAGCGCCGAAGAATTACAAGCGCATCCTTACTTAAATTGGAACCAAGCTAATTCCATTGTAAAAATGAGATTGCAAAGGGGAGGCTTTCACTCCATTCAGGAAATCAAAGAATCTGTAATTATTGACCAAGAAACATTTGAAAAAGTCAGACCTTACCTATCTTTGTAGGTATGAACATTCAAGAAAGACTCAAATCAAGCATCCGCGATGTGGCGGATTTCCCAAAGCCTGGGATCTTATTTAAAGATATTTCAACCATCATGTTAGACGCGGAATTGTCTGCTGATGTATTAAGTCAGTTGGTGGAAACCTATAAAGACCTCAAGATTGACGCAGTTGCAGGAATTGAAAGTAGGGGATTTCTTTTTGGATTTCCTCTGGCAATTCAATTGGGAGTTCCATTTATTCTCATTCGTAAGGAAGGAAAATTACCCTATAAGAAAATCAAACACGCGTATGACCTTGAATATGGGAGTGCGGTGATTGAAATGCATAGTGATGCTGTGAAGGAAAATCAACGGGTACTTATCCATGATGATTTATTGGCAACAGGCGGATCTGCGGCTGCGGCAGCCGAATTAATTCAAAAGAGTGGGGCAGAGGTCGCAGGATTTAGTTTCCTAGTTGAATTAAGCTTTTTAGCGGGTCAAGAAAAATTAAAAGACTATTCTGAAAACATAAATGGTTTAATTTCGTATTAAACTTACTTATCAATCAAAACATCAATCAACAACATGAATTTCTCTCAAAATGAAAACCAAGCAATGATTGCGCAGATGGTGCGTGATTTTGCAGAAAAGGAAATCAAACCTTATTACAAGCAATGGGATGCGGATGAACATTTTCCAGTTGAAACCATGAAAAAAATGGGGGAATTAGGACTCCTTGGGATCTTTATTCCTGAAGAATATGGTGGTTCGGGATTTTCTTATTTTGAATACGCAACAGCCCTCATGGAATTAGGAAAAGTTTGTGGTGGAATAGGACTAAGTGTTGCGGCACATAATTCTCTTTGTACGGGACACATTTACTATCATGGATCTGAGGAACAAAAGAAAAAATATTTACCCAAATTAGCCTCGGGAGAATTTATTGGAGCGTGGGGTTTAACGGAAGCAAATACGGGATCTGATGCGATGCGCATGCAAACAACGGCGGTGAAAGACGGAAACGATTGGATCATCAACGGTGCAAAAAATTGGATTACGCACGGATTAAGTGGGGATGTAGCCGTGATTCTAGTTCGAACGGGGGAATTACTTGATTCAAATGGAATTACAGCTTTCATCATCGAAAAAGATATGCCGGGCTTTTCGGCTGTAAAAATCAAAGATAAATTAGGTGTTAGAGCCAGTGAAACGGCAGAACTTATTTTTGACAATGTACGCGTACCACAAGAAAATGTAATCGGAAATATCGGAGAAGGATTTAAACAAGCGATGCAAATTCTTGACGGTGGACGAGTGTCCATCGCATCCTTGAGTTGTGGAATTGCTAGAGGAGCATACGAAGCATCGGTAAAATACGCAAAGGAACGTGAACAATTCGGACACCCAATCGCTCAATTTCAAGCTATTGGATTCAAATTAGCAGACATGAAAACCCAAGTGGAAGCAGCAGAACTATTGACCTTCCAAGCAGCTTTCCGAAAAAATAATAAACTTTCAATGACGAAAGAAGGCGCTTTTGCAAAGTATTTTGCATCGGAAGTATCTGTTAAATGTGGCAACGAAGCCGTTCAAATTATGGGAGGCTATGGTTACACGAAGGAGTATCCAGCAGAGAAATTTTTACGCGATGCTAAGTTGATGACAATCGGTGAAGGAACCTCGGAAATTCAGAAATTGGTAATTTCTCGAGAAATTTTAAAATAAATTTTTGTGAATTAGGATTAATGTCATATCTTTGCCACCCTAAGTTTAAATGTAAATTATAGCATATGTTGATCATTCCAATTAAAGAAGGCGAAAACATTGAAAGAGCATTGAAGAAGTACAAGAAAAAGTACGAGAAAACAAATGTGATGAAGCAATTGCGTGGACGCAAAGAGTTTATTAAACCATCTGTGTCTCGTCGCCAGGAAATCATCCGCGCTGCTTACAAACAAAGAATGCAGTCAGCTGAACTGTAACTTTTGTTCAAAATATTCGTTGAAAAGGAGCGCAAGCTCCTTTTTTTATGCTCGAAAAATTCCTTCAATATTTATCCTTTGAAAAAAGATATTCTCCTCATACAATTGGAGCATACGAGCATGATTTACATCAATTTATTTCCTTTGCTGAAGTGAAATCAATCAGTGATTTTCAAGAGATCAATTCTTTTCTCATTCGTGGATGGATTGTTCAACTAATCGAAGACGGGATCAGTCACCGAAGCGTCAATCGTAAATTAGCCTCCCTCAGAACGTTTTTTAAATGGCTGCGAAAAGAAGGATTGTTGAACACAAATCCAATGGTAAAAATTCAAGGACCTCGAAATGAAAAGCGCTTACCTACGTTTATCAAGGAGTCTGAAATAGTCACGTCCAAAACAAGTCAACTCTTTTCTACTGATTTCAACGGCGTTCGCGATGAATTAATGTTCGAATTATTTTACCAAACTGGAATTCGACTCAGCGAGTTGATTGGCTTAAAAGACATAGATATTAGTGAACAACACATCAAAGTGCTCGGAAAACGCAGTAAAGAGCGCTTAATTCCTATTTCAACTGATTTATCTCAGACCATTCAGTTGTTTCGTCGAATGAAATCTAAAATGAACATCGATTCGCCAAAACTCTTCACCCGAGAAAATGGAAAGGATTTATATCCGACGTTCGTTTACCGAAAGATCAATCAAATTCTAAGTACATTAACGACTTCTGATAAAAAAAGTCCTCACGTTTTGAGGCATACTTTTGCAACTCATTTGCTCAATCGAGGAACTGGACTTGAAACATTGAAAGATTTACTCGGACACGCCAATTTATCAGCGACTCAAGTCTACACACACAACTCTTTTGCTCAGTTAACAGCAGTTTATGCTCAAGCACATCCGCGAGGGATGCAGAAATCTCGTTCATAAGATACCCTCTCTCCGAATTTACCTATCTTTGCAGTCAATTTTAGCATATGAAGTTAGTTACTGTAGGAAGCGTTGCATTTGATGCAATTGAAACACCGTTTGGGAAAACGGATAAAATCGTTGGTGGAGCCGGGACATTTATTTCCTTGGCGTCTTCCTTTTTTGCGAAAGAACAAGGGTTAATTTCCGTTGTTGGTGAAGATTTTCCGAATGAAACCTTGGATTATTTGACATCCAAAGGAGTAAATATTGAAGGTATTCAAATTAAGAAAGGTGAAAAAACCTTCTTTTGGTCTGGAAAATACCACAACGATATGAATTCCCGTGATACGCTCGTTACAGAATTAAATGTTCTTGGAACCTTTGATCCGATTGTTCCTGAAGTTTGTCAAGGTGCTGATTATTTGATACTTGGAAACTTAAGCCCACAAGTTCAATTGTCGGTAATCCAACGTTTAACCAAACGTCCGAAATTAATTGCAATGGACACCATGAATTTTTGGATGGACATCGCATTAGACGACTTAAAAGTAACCATGGCCCATGTCGATGTACTCATCATCAATGACGAAGAAGCTCGACAATTATCCAAAGAATATTCACTCGTACGTGCAGCAAAAGTGATTCGTGCGATGGGACCTAAAATTTTAATTATCAAAAAAGGGGAACATGGTGCCCTGTTGTTCCATGGTGAAAATATCTTTTTTGCGCCAGCTCTTCCATTAGAAGAAGTTTTCGATCCAACTGGAGCAGGGGACACGTTTGCAGGTGGATTTATGGGGTATATTGCCGCAACCAATGACGATTCCTTTGAAAACATGAAACGTGCCATTATTGCTGGTTCTGCCTTAGCTTCTTTTTGCGTGGAGAAATTTGGTACACAACGTCTTACAGAAATTAATATGGACGACGTAAACAAACGTATGAAGCAATTCGTTGACTTATCTAACTTTGAATTAAATTTAAATGGAACACACTAATTTCCAAGAGAAAATAACTGCTTTACTGGAGTCGGAAGATTTAATCGGCCTGGGCCGTGAAGCATCTGAATTACGTCAAGAATTTGAGGATTTCATCCTTGAAGCAGAGCGTGTTGAACAAGTGAAAAGATTAGAATCGTCTGAAAAAGGTGAGAACTACGAAGAATTTGATTATCGTCCGTTAAAGGAATCTTTTTTTGAAGCGTACAAATCATTTCAAGATAAAAGAAAAAAACAAGTTGAGCTGAAAACTGCTTTGGAGAATGAAAATTTAAAGCAGAAAAAAGGGCTCATTGAACGCCTGAAAGACGTAATTGAAAACGAGGAAAAAATTGGAACGGCATTCAATTCCTACAAGGAAATTCATGAAAATTGGAAAAAAGTTGGGGATATTCCACGTGATAAACGCGAAGCATTACAAAAAGAATATTCTCGCTTATTAGAGATTTTCTTTTACAATATCAAAATTTACAAAGAGCTGAAGGACCACGATTACAAACGAAATCAGCAACTGAAAGAAGCCCTTATTTTCAAATTAAAACAACTCAGAACAGCGAATTTACCTGTTCGTGAGGCGGAGGCGAATCTACGTTCTTTACAAGATGAATGGGAAGAAATCGGTCCTGTTCAAAATGAAGAATGGGAAGCATTGAAGAATGCTTACTGGGAAACGGTTCGTGCTGTTTATGATAAATTCAATGAACATTATGAACAACAACGTGTCGTCCTAAAAGAAAACATTGATGCGAAAAAAGCATTAATCGAAAAAATGATCTCGGTTAATGAGGGAATTGAACACGTTTCTAGTGCCAAAGAGTGGGATGTGAAAACAAAAGAAGTGTTGTCCTTACAAGACGCATGGAAAAAAATTGGATTTGGTTCTAGAAAGGAAAATGAATTGGTTTACCAAGAATTTCGTAAGCATTGTGATGTGTTCTTTCAAGCCAAAAAAGAGTTCTCAAAAGACATTGAAAGCAAGTTTAAAGATGTTGCTGACAGAAAACGCAAATTGATAGAAGAAGCGAAAGCCATCAGCCAATCGACTGACTGGAAAAATACCTCAGAGAAACTCATCAACTTGCAGAAAAAATGGAAGGAAGCTGGAAATGCTGGTCATCGTTTTGAAAATAAATTATGGACCGAATTCCGAGGTGCGTGTAATGTGTTTTTTGAGGCAAAAGAAGCTCATTTTAAAGTTCAGGATGAAGCGAATGCTTCGAATTTAACGGCCAAAAAAGAATTGATTTCCGAGTTACAAGCATGGGTACTTCCAACAGACAAACAAGAAGCGATTCATGCCTTGAGAGCATTTCAACAGAAATTTAATGACCTTGGTCAAGTTCCAATGAAGGACAAAAATGCGATTTATCAAGCATTCAAAAATGCCATTGATGAAAAATATGCGGCCTTGAAATTAGAAGGACAAGAAAAAGAGAGTATCCTTTTCAAAGCGAAATTGGACAATCTGCAATCTAGTCCGGATCGAATGAAATTGTTTCAAGCAGAGAAAAATGACATCCGCAAACAGATAGATGGTTTGAATAAAGACATCATGTTATTGGAAAACAATTTAGGTTTCTTTGCGAAATCAAAAGGTGCGGATGCGTTAAGAGCGGATGTAGAGAAAAAAGTGAAACATGCGCAGGAAAAAATCCAAAGTCTGAAAATGAAATTGAAAATGATTCCAAATGAATAGTTTTATCAATGTCCTATTACTGGTGATTACCTTTCCGACAATGCTCCTTTCGGTGTTTGTAGGATTTGATTTACCGATTGAACTTTTGAAAACATCGGGCGCACAAATACCTTTTCGTTTTGAAGTTTTTTTAGGACTTGGTTTAGTGTATGCAATCATTAGTTTAAGAAGATCTATTAGACGTTGGATGGGAGTTCGAATGACTTCTCAATTGAATAAATTTGCATGGAATGGCGCCATTAGTAACGAACGAAAACAACGCGTCATTCTTTACACCTGTATAGAGTCTGTCGTTCTGTTTTTTCTTGGTCTATCTTATTATTTTGTTACAAAAGAAGCGGTTTTTATCAGTGGCGTTTTGATTTTCTTTTCGCTCGAATCGATGGTCTTTCTCCTTGTCAATTCCAAAAATAAATTCCGAGTTGGCTTGACATCTAAGGCGGTATTGGTCAGTGATCGGGAAGTGATTTTAATTTATTTAGCTGGACTTCGAAAGGTGAGTGTGAGTCAACAAACCATCTATTTTGATTACATCCAAGACTTGCAATTATCTTTTCCAATTGACTGTGTTGAGTCCGAATCGAGGGACGAGTTTTTCCATCAATTGGAGGCGCAATTAGATCCCAATCGCGTCTTGTTTCAGCACACCTATTCACGAAAATAATCGTATTTTTAATCGATTTTTTAGCTATAAAAAGAGTGAAGATTTTAATCATCCGATTTAGTTCTATTGGGGACATTGTCCTTACTTTCCCTGTGATTACAGCCATTAAAAGTGCAAATCCTCAGGCAGAGATTCATTACGCGACAAAAGCGACATTTGAAGGATTACTTCAGGGTTCAAAGGAAATCGATCAGGTTCATTTATTGGGGAGTTCGTTCAATGATTTTAAACAGGAGATAAAAGCTCAGTCATTTGATTTCATCATCGATTTACACCATAATTTACGTTCAAGAAGATTGACTTTTGGTCTTTCTGGAAAACTTGCTCGATTCAATAAATTGAATAGAAAAAAATGGCTATTGACTCGCTTTAAGTGGAATACTTTACCCAACTTGCACATTGTGGAACGTTACCTAGATACCTTGAAAGTATTGGGAATTCCATATGATCATTCACCAAGTCCTGCCTTTTTTATCCCAAAAAATGAAGAGGTACAACTCGATAATAAGTTTCCAGCATTGCAGTCCAACTTTGTGGCATTGGTGATTGGAGCACAGTTTAATACCAAAAAATTACCAAAGGAAAAATGGTTGGAATTGATTCAGCAAGTCAATGAACCAATGATTATTTTGGGTGGAAAAATGGACCAGGAAATGGCCGATTGGCTGATGCAACGTGCGTCAAATAAAACACTGATTTCTGCCTGTGGTGAACTAACGATTTTGCAGTCCGCAAGCGTTGTTTCTCAAGCAAAAACAGTTATCACGCATGATACAGGGATGATGCATATTGCGGCTTGTTTTGAGGTGCAAATTCTTTCTATTTGGGGAAGTACAACACCTGATTTTGGGATGAGTCCATACCGACTAAAATCATCAAATTTGGACCATGTTTTTCAGGTGAATGGATTGAAGTGTAGGCCATGTTCAAAGATTGGATTTCAAACGTGCCCGAAAGGACATTTTAACTGCATGCAACAACAAAATACACAAGCAATTGCGGAGGCAATCAAAAAAAATTAATCCGCTAAAAATAACTTTTTTAGTTCTGTTGCATCGGAAGGTTTCATCTTACCAGCTAAAATAAGACTCAATTGCTTTCTTCTTAAAGCTCCTTCGTAACGCGCAATTTCTTCAGGTGTTTCCGGGATTAATTCAGGGACCTGAATTGGGCCACCATTTTGGTCAACAGCAACAAAGGTATAAATAGCTTCATTGCATTTTTCCTTTGCTCCGGTTAAATTATCTTCTACAAAAACATCAACGAATATTTCCATGGAGGAATTAAATGCGCGAGAAACTTTTGCTTCAAGTGTTACAATGGAAGCATGATTAATAGGTTTTTGAAAAGAAACATTGTTGACTGAGGCAGTGACAACCACTCTTTTACAATGTCGATGGGCTGATACACTGGCGATGACATCCATCCACGCAAGTAATTGTCCACCAAATAAATTACCTAAAGTGTTCGTGTCATTCGGTAAAACGACTTTGGTTGAAATGGATAAAGTATCCGAGGCTTTTACTGCTTTCATAGGAACAAAATTAAGGATTATTTGAATGTGACTTTTCAAAATTCAATTCCAGACGAAGGTTTTAAGGAAATAAATAAATATTCACTAATTTTATGCCTGAACTATTTTGCTTGAAAACTAAACTCATATGAAAACAAAAATTTTACTTTTTGCTATTTCTTCTCTTATGTTGCTGTCAACCAATTCCTATGCACAGCAAAAACGGGCACTAGACTCGGGAAATATGCGAGAAGGTGAACACATCGAATACTGCATCCAACATAAGAAACAAGCAGAATTAATGAAAAACCCTGCTTACATAAAAGCTAGAGAGTTGGACGAGGCAGAATTTGAAATGTTGTCAAAAAAAGGGTCAGTCGAAAAAGCGACTATCTACAAAATCCCTGTTGTTTTCCATGTCTTGCACATGAATGGGGTAGAAAATATTTCTGATGAACAAATCATGGATGCTTTATTCATTTTGAACAGAGATTACCGCAAACACAATGCAGATACAGCAAATGTACATCCTGATTTTGCTGGTATGCCGGCGGATATTGAAGTGGAATTTGTGTTGGCAACAAAAGCACCAGATGGATCATGCTTTAAAGGTATAACCAGAACATATAATGCAATTAGCTACGATGGGTCTAATGGCGACGCTCAAGTTTCAGCAATTGTTGCTGGGAATGATGTTTACCAAGGTCAATGGCCTGGAAATAAATACATGAATGTTTTTATTTGTGGAGAAATTGGAGGGGCAGCAGGGTACACCACGAATCCATCCGGATTTTCCGCAAACCAAATGACCAATGGAATTTGGGTACTACATGACTATGTCGGTTCTATAGGAACAAGTTCAGTTAGTACGAGTCGTACCTTAACACATGAGGTTGGTCACTGGTTAAATCTTTCTCATACTTGGGGTTCTAATAATAATCCTGGAACAGCTGGAAGTTGCGCAGGGAACGGAGATCAAGTACAAGACACGCCAACTTGTATTGGTGTAACAGCATGTTTGTTGAACTCAAATACATGTAGCAACGACAATGCATACTGGGGATTTGATATGCGTGACAATGTCGAAAACTACATGGACTATTCATATTGCTCTAAAATGTTCACGGAAGGACAAAAAACACGCATGCGAACAGCTTTGTTATCCACTAACACTGGTCGTGCAAATGTATGGTCCGCAGCAAATTTAGCATCTGTTGGAGCGAATGGTGTGTTGTATTTATGCAAAACTGAATTCAAAGCGAATAAGACAACAATTTGCACGAATGATGAAATTGCCTTTACAGATGACACCTATAATGCGGCAACTGGTTGGACATGGACAATTACACCTTCGACTGGTTGGACTTATTCAAACGGAACATCAAATACGAGTCAAAATCCAACGGTTGTTTTCGATACACCAGGACTTTACACGGTGCAATTAACAGCAACAGATGGTACGATTACAGACAGTGAAACAAAAAACAATTTCATTCATGTATTGAACACAGGTGCATCGTTGCCTTTCTGGGAAGGATTTGAAGCATATTCAAGTTTGGCAAATCTTCAAACTTGGGATGTGTACAATTCCTCAACAAACAATACTTGGACAATCGAGTCTACAACTGGTTACACGGGAACGAAATGTGCGAAATTGATGAATTTTGGACAAGGAACATCGAATGTGGACGAATTAACATCTTCGCAAATTGACCTTTCAACAGTTCCGACAACAGGAACGGTGACCTTAAGTTTCCGATATGCGTACCGCAAAGTATTGACCGCAGATTATGAGTATTTCAAAGTCTTTATTTCAGGTGATTGTGGAACAGCTTGGATTCAACGTAAAACAATTCAAGGAAATCAATTGTCTTCATTGACATCGACGACATCTTGGAAACCAACCACTCAAGCGGATTGGGTAACTGTTCACATGACAAACGTAACATCCAATTATTTCACCGACAAGTTTAGAGTGCGTTTTCGATTTGAAGGGGAGGGTGGAAATAACATTTACTTAGATGATATTAATCTTTATAATGGAAGTCCATCGAATGAAATCGTTTCGGGATTAAACGAATTGACTAGTCTTTCTCATGTAGAAATGTTTCCGAATCCAGCGGATGAAGAGTTAAATGTTTCATTTGATCTTCCATCAGCAGATGATTTAACCATTTCCATGGTGGACCTTTCTGGTAAAATTATCCAATCTCATTTGGTAAAAGCAAAAGAAGGGAAAAACCTTGTCATGATGAACACGCAACAACTGGCAGCAGGAATGTATCAATTGGTACTTTCAGGATCTACTGGTCAGAAAACCTTGCCTTTTATGGTGAAGTAATTAGTGTGATTCAAAATATTGAAATAGGATAAGCGTTTTTGCTTGTCCTATTTTTTTTGCGATGTCTTCCCTAGGAGTTTGTTTGATTACCTCAATCGATTTGAATTCCTTTAATAAACTTGTCCATGTTTTTTCTCCAATTCCTTTGATTTCCGCTAATACCGTTGTGAATGAGTTTTTACTTCGCTTGTTGCGGTGATGAGTGATGCCAAATCGATGGGCTTCATCTCGCATATGTTGAACCAATTTAAGTCCTTTTGACCGACGATCAAGCATAATCGAACGGGAATGATTCGGTCGGAATAATTCTTCCATTCTTTTGGCCAATCCAAAAACACTAACTTGAGCTGAAATGCCTAACTCTTCAATGGATTCCATGGCCGCACTCAGTTGACCTTTTCCGCCATCGATGATGATTAAATCAGGCAATGCTTGTTCCTCTGTTATCAACCGGTGGTACCTTCTAAAAACCACTTCTTTCATCGTGCTAAAATCATCTGGCCCAACGACTGTTTTGACGTTGAAGTGACGATAATCTTGTTTACTTGGATGTCCATCTTTAAAGACAACACAAGATGAAACAGCATTCGTTCCTTGTAAATTGGAATTATCGAAACACTCAATATGTTTAGGGAGAACGGGTAGATTTAAGGCCTGTTGTAATTCCACAAGCGCATCCATTCCACCATGCACAGAAATTTGATTGATTTCGCGTTTTTTTAATTGAAGTCGGTAATGTTTTACATTGGTCAACGAAAGTTCAATAAGCTTCTTTTTATCACCAATTTGTGGACATTGAAAGTTGAAATCAGGAAAAATGGCATCCATCTTTTCTGGCAATAGTACTTCCTTGGATTGACTTTCAAAATTGTTTCTCAATTGAGGAAGAATGTATGAAAAAAGATGTGATTTATTTTCCTCTAATTTGAGTTCGATATGTGATGTATACGTATGAACGATAGCACCTTCACGAATGACCATAAAATTAAAAAATAAATGATCGGAATCTACTTCATACGTAAGTACATCAACTTCTTGTACCGTTGGTGATACAATCATCGATTTTGATTGATATTTCTCAATTTGTTCAAGAATTTCTTTGATTTTTTGAGCCTCTTCAAACGCATAATTTTCAGCAAATACTTGCATCTGTTTTTTCAAACTTAAACTAAGAGCATACGTCTTTCCGTGGAGTAAAAGCGCAATGGATTCAATCATCTGATCATATGCTTCCATGGATTGATTCCCAACGCAAGGAGCTTTGCACTTTCCAATGTGATATTCGAGGCAAACTTTGTATTTGTTTTGATTGATTTTACTTGGACTTAAATCAAGTTGACAAGTTCGAAGCGTAAATAATTCTCGAATTAATTGCAATAAAGTATGCATTACTCGGCCGTTCGGATAGGGGCCAAAATAACGCGATCCATCCTTGATCTTTCTTCGTGTACTGAACACACGAGGGAAAGGCTCGTTTTTTACAACGATCCAAGGATAGGTTTTGTCGTCCTTTAGCAAGATATTATACCGCGGTCGGTACGACTTGATTAAATTGTTTTCCAACAAAAGCGCATCTAATTCTGAATGAACAACCGTAAATTTAATATCAGCAATGTTTTTGACCAATGCACGCGTTTTTCCATCGGGGATATTCGCCTTAAAATAAGAGTGAACACGTTTATTTAGATTTTTTGCTTTCCCCACATAAATGATTTCACCTTTTTTATTGAAAAACTGATAAACACCTGCATCAGGTGGTAGCACCTTTATTTTTTCTAAAACCAGGTTGGAATGTGAAGTCATGAGATAAAATTAAGCACAATGTTTCAGATGAACACGAGCTATACTATCTTTGTTCTATGTTAGATGAATTCATACGCAAATCATTGCAAGAAGATATTGGAGATGGTGATCATTCCACACTTGCGTGTATTCCCAGTGATGCACAGGGAATGGCTCAATTACTAGTGAAAGAATCAGGCGTATTAGCTGGCGTAGAAGTAGCGAAACGAATTTATGAAATAGTTGACCCATCTCTACGTGTTTCCTATTTTAAAAAAGATGGCGACAAAATCGAAAAAGGAGAAATTGTCTTTGAAGTTAGCGGGTCCTCGAGGTCGATTCTTACAAGTGAAAGACTTGTGCTGAATTGCATGCAACGAATGAGTGGAATAGCTAGCCAAACCAAGCAGATTCTCCAAGTCATCGAAGGGTGTCAAACGCACATCTTAGACACAAGAAAAACGACCCCTGGCATGCGTTTTCTAGAGAAATGGGCAGTCAAAATTGGCGGAGGTGAAAATCACCGTTTTGGCTTATATGATATGATCATGTTAAAGGATAATCACATCGATTATGCAGGTGGCATTCAAAAGGCGATTGAGAAGACACATCACTATTTAGCTGAGACGGGCAAAAAATTAAAAATTGAGATCGAGGTTCGGTCAATGGCAGAACTTAGTCAAGTGTTAGAAGTAGGGGGAGTAGATCGCATCATGTTGGATAATTTTACTCCTGATGAATTGAGATTGGCACTTAATGAAATTCCTTCAAGCTATGAAACGGAGGCGTCTGGTGGAATAACCATTGAGACCATTCGTGCTTATGCGGAAACTGGTGTTCAATTTATCTCGATCGGTGCATTAACACATTCGGTCAAAAGCCTTGATTTAAGCTTGAAAGCAAGATTTTAAAAATTATTGGTATCGACAAATGCTCAGAATCAACTGTTCATGTTGAAAGCATTCTACAACAACATTCTTCCAGCCAGATGAGGTAAGCATACGGCCAATAAATCGACTTCCTTCGGTGGATTCAATCCGCAATTCAGTTTTAAACTCGATTCCTGTTCGTGCATTTAATTTAAACATGGCTTCTTTCATGGTCCAGAGTCTGGTCAATCCCGTTAATCGATCCTGCTCAATGAATTCCATTTCTTCGGGATGCACAAATCGTTCAGAAATTCGCTCGATTCGCTCACTTATTTCTTCAATGTCTATGCCCATTTCAACCACTCCAACACTGAGTGCACAATAATTTTTTGAATGACTTATAGAAATAAAAGAATGCGCATCGTTTCCTATATAGGGTTTTCCAGATTCCTGATAGTGAATAGGGGATTGGAGCGCTAAAAAATCCCTCAAATTTCGTATCCCAAGAAATTCAACCTGACGACCCTCTTGACGGATGTTCTCAAACGCTAACATTTCTATGGGAAACAATTTCTGAGGCTCATAAAAATCCACACATTGCTTCCCTTGAAAAGCAATTTGAATGGAGGGTTCCTCGATTTGAATTTTATAAATTTCCGCAGACACAGATCAATAATTTAATGTTTGATTCATAGACAATTTACAAAGTTGCATATTTAATTTGAATTACTTTTTTTCAAAATTGTAAGGAAATCAATATGGAATTTTCTATATTTACAATCTTTAAAAAACGAGATATAGTAAAATTTATACGCATTCATATGGTGGGTAAACTAAAGTTATTGGTGTTAAGTATTTTGTTCGCAGGTACTTATGCGTTTTCTCAATCGGGTCTTGGAACCCTAAAAGGGACAATCAAAGACGTTTCAACGGGTCAAGGAATTGAACTTTGTAAGGTCTTATTGAAACAAGGAGAGTCGATAAAAAGTGGTGCTTCTACAGATGCATCCGGAAAATTCCAAATCAATGGTATTCCTCCAGGAACATATGATTTGCATTTTTCAAATGCGCTGTCTGGTTATAACATGTCTGTAATGACAGGTGTTTCGATTTCGCCGGATCGTATTACGTTCCTTGACAACTTAACCTTGGATAAAAAGGTGAAAGACGAAGCAGAGGTAAAAGTAATTGTTTATAAGGTTCCATTAATTGATAAAAATGGTGGTGCGTCAGGAGCGACAGTTACGCGTGAAGATATCAATCGTATGCCAGTTCGTTCTGCAGACGGTGTAGCTCGTTCAGTTGGTGGAGTCAATTCGAATGAGGGTTCAGGTGCCATTTCCGTTCGTGGATCTCGTTCAGACGGAACATACTACTATATAGATGGTATTAAAGTGCGTGGATCTGCTAATATCCCAAAATCAGCATTGGAGGAAGTATCTGTCATTACAGGTGGAGTTCCTGCCAACTATGGTGATGTTACTGGTGGTATCATCTCCATCACAACGAGAGGTCCATCTGCGGTTTACTTTGGATCAATTGAAGGTGTGTCATCTGGCTTGTACTTTAAAGGTGCTGACCCTGATGGATATGATGGTAAAGTATTCGGATTAGATAAATATGGATACAATCTTGTTGAAGGTATGTTATCTGGTCCACTTTGGATGCAACGCGATTCTACAGGTAAGAAAACAAAACCAAGATTAGGATTCTTAGTTTCAGCAAATATGACAGATCAATTAGATGGTCGTCCATTAGCTGGTGGTGGTTACCGTATTAAGAAAGATGTTCGCGATGAATTGTTGGCAAACCCATTACGTCCGAATTCAACTGGATTTGGTACCTTCAATAATGCCTTGTTCTTACGTCAAAGTGATTTCGAAAAAGTGCCTTGGAGAATGAATGCAAGAAACACTGTTTATTCTGGTCAAGCAAAAATTGATGTAAATACAGGACCATCGGTAAACTTGCAATTTGGTGCGTCAATGAACTACAACCAAGGAAGCAGCTACAATTACAGCGGGTCATTATTGAACTTTAGTAATTTTGGATACAGTAAATCTTATGACTATCGTGTATTTGGTCGTTTAACACAACGATTTAACAATACGAGAGAAGGAAGTAGCTCCAAAATTAAATCAGCACTCTATAGTTTAATGGTGGATTACTCGAAATCATTCAGCGAATCGTATGATCCAAAACATCAATTTAACTTATTTAACTACGGTTATGTAGGTAAATTCGTAACAACAAGAAGACCATCTTACTCTTTCAACGATGCGACTCAAATGTATGTTCATGATGGATTTAAAGATGTTGAAGTGGCATTTACACCGTCTGAGACGAACTCAGCTTTGGCTGCAATCACGACTCAATACTATAATATCTATGATGGTTCGCCATTAGGACATTACGAAAACTTAACCCAAATTAACCAAGGAAATGCACTTAGAAATGGAGATTCCCCTCAAAGTGTTTATGGTATTTGGAGCAATATCGGATCTCCATACAATGGTTTCGGTAAATTCGAAAACGACCAATTCCGTGTAACAGGTGCTGGATCAGTAATTATTGGTGACCACAGTATTTCTTTAGGATTCGAGTATGAGCAACGTGTAGACCGTGGATGGTCAAGTGGTGATTTCGGTCCAACTGGTATCTGGTCAATTGCTCGTCAATTAACGAACTTCCATATCAAAGAATTGGATTTAAACAGTGGCGTGATTTCGGATTCTGGTTCATTTAAAGCAATTACATACGACCGTTTGAATTCTGGCTATGCTTATACAAGTGGAACAGGTGAGTTCGGAGGTCAATTAAACAACGATAATCAATCTTTCTTCGATTACAATTTGAGAAAGAAATTAGGATTGAATACGGCTGGTGATGATTTCATTAACATTGATGAGTATGATCCAAATCTTTACCAATTTAATATGTTCTCTCCGGATGAATTGTTGAATAGTGGTAACTCTTTTGTTTCCTATTATGGGTTTGACCATACAGGAAAGAAAGTAAAAGGAAATACGGATATCAATAAGTACTTTAATGAGTTTGATGAAAATCACAACTATAAAAGATTTGTTGGAGCCTTCCAACCAACCTACATGGCCGGATATGTGATGGATAAATTTGCATTCAATGACATCGTATTCAACGTTGGGGTTCGTGTAGATGTATTCGATGCGAATCAACCTGTATTGAAAGACCAATATTTATTCTACAATGCGAAAACAGTTAAAGAAGTACGTGCATTAAAAGAAAGCGATCCAAATCAATATGCTTGGGTGAATTTACCAAATGGCATGGCTGATGATAACATTGTTTATGTAAATGACGTTCAAAACCCATCTGAAATTAAGGGATTCCGCACTGGAATGACTTGGTACAATGCATCAGGAACACCGATTGAAGACCCGAAAATTGTGGAAGGTCCAAATGGAATTGCTCCTTGGTTGCAAGATCCAACAGCGAAGAAAATTTCAGCAGATGCCTTCACAGATTACAAAGCGCAAGTGAATGTGATGCCACGTGTGGCTTTCTCCTTCCCGATTTCAGAAGAAGCTTCATTCTTTGCACACTATGACATCTTAACAAAACGTCCAACTTCAGGATATCGTTTTGATCCATACGAATACCAGTACATTCAGTCAAGAAATGCGGTAATCAACAATGCGAATTTGAAACCAGAGAAAACTGTTGATTACGAATTAGGATTCCAACAAGTGTTAACTCGCACCTCTTCTATCAAGATTTCTGCGTTCTATCGAGAGCAACGTAACAATGTTCAGTTGGTGAATATCTTCCAAGCATATCCAGCAACGTACAAAACTTACGGAAACCGTGATTTTGGAACAGTAAAAGGTATGACAATAGCTTACGATTTAAGACAAACAGGTAACATTCGAATGACTGCAAACTATACATTACAGTTTGCAGATGGAACAGGTTCTGATGCCACATCAATGGGAGCATTGGTAAATGCAGGTTTACCGAACTTAAGAAATATTTTCCCTTATAGCTACGATCAACGTCACGCATTTGCGGTTACTTTTGATTATCGTTATGGAGAAGGTAAAGATTACAATGGACCAGTGATTGGAAAAGTGAAAGTATTCGAAAACACAGGTTTGAATATCTTCTCTAACTTCTATTCGGGTTCACCATATTCTTCTCAAACGTTCATTACAGATGAAGGAATTGGAAACTTAAATGCAGGTATCAATGGAACAATTAATGGTTCAAGATTACCTTGGTCTTATCGTCTGGATATGCAGTTAGACAAAACGTTCAACTTACAATATGGCAATAAGGATAACAAGAAAAAAGTGGCATTCTTGAATGTTTATGTGCGTGTAACAAACTTGTTCAATCAATTCAATAAATTGAATGTTTACCGTGCAACAGGAAACTGGAATGATGATGGTTATTTAGCGGCTGCGTCAAGTCAGACATCAATTCAAAACCAAACAGATGAGCAATCTTTCCGTGATTATTACATGATGAAGATTCAAAATCCATTTAATATTAGTTCTCCAAGAACGATTCGTTTAGGAGTAAAATTTGATTTTTAAGAAAGCAATAAACGTAGAATTATGAAAAAGCAGTTATTTGCAACGTTTTTTGGGGTTACATTAGTGTTTAATGCACTTGCCTATTTGGGACCAAATGACAAAATGGACAAACCAAATGCAAAACCTAAAGGAGCGAACTGTAGTCCAGCTACAGCTAAGTACTACATGGAATTCAATGATGTTAGAGCGTTAATTGAGCAAGGTGGAAGTATGTTCCAGAATCGTGCTGCTGGTGTTGCTGCATACGAGGTTCCGAAAGGCAGTAAGCGTTTTGCCATCTTTGCGGGTGCATTATGGATGGGTGGTACCGATGTAAACGGACAGTTGAAGTTAGCGGCTTTGCGTTACCGAAATGGAAATGATTTCTGGCCTGGTCCTTTAACAGTAAATCCGGGAACGGGAAATTTTGACCCAGGTAATCCAGTCGGTGCTGGTGCAATTCGTGATTTTGGTGAGGCAAATATTGACCCAGACCAGTGTATTGCTTATGATAAATTCTACACTATTCGTAAGGCGGAAGTAATTCGTTTTAACATTTGGTGGGAATGTACGCATGGTGTAACTACAGAAGGATGTAATGACATTCAAGCCTTAACAAATGATGAGATAAATCGTATTTATGGATGGCCTGCTCACGGAGATGTTTCTCGTGGTCAAGATTATTGGTTGGCGCCATTCTATGATCGTGATGGAGATGGTTCTTATAACCCAGATAATGGTGATCACCCTTGGTATGATGATATCTTAGGTCGTGATGACATCGAATGTGGTGTTGATCGTCGCGTTTCTTTATATGGTGATGAAACACATTGGTGGGTATTCAATGACAAAGGAAATATCCATACAGAAACAAGTGGTGATCCAATTGGAATGGAGATTCGTGCACAGGCGTTCTCATTTGCTACAAATGATGAAGTAAACCGAATGACATTCTACAACTACGAGTTAATCAACCGTGGAACTCAGACTTTATATAACACGTATTTCGCACAGTATTTAGATGCGGATGTTGGAAACTATGCGGATGATTATGCCGGATGTGATGTATCACGAGGTTTGGGATACATGTACAATGGTGATTTAAATGACCAAAGTGATGGTGGTAAATTAGGTTATGGAGAAAATCCTCCTGCAATTGGTTGTGACTTCTTTGAAGGACCCTACCAAGATGCAGATGGAATTGATAACCCAGGTCCATATTTTGATCAAACAACCCAAACGGAAATCGTTCCAACAGTAGTTGATGCCTTGGCAAATGGTGGTATCGTTTATAAAGGTATTGGTATTGGTTATTCTGATGGTATCATTGATAATGAGCGCTTCGGTATGCGTCGATTTACTTATTATACCTCTAATTCTGCTTATCCGTACAATGACCCGGGACCAGCTGCGGAGTACTATCGCTTTATGGAAGGTAAATGGGCAAATGGTGCAGAAATGTACTATGGCGGACTTGGAACACAAGGAAGTGTATTGAGTGATTATATGTTCCCTGGAACATCTGACCCGTTGAGTTGGTCAACTGCAGGACAAGATATGACTGGTCAATATCCAGCTGGTTGGGATGAATCGACAAATAATAACCCTCCTGGTGACCGTCGTTTTGTTCAATCTGCAGGACCATTTACGTTACGTCCAGGTGCAACAAACAACATTACGGTTGGTATCGTTTACGGAAGAAGTTCTGAAGGTGGATTAATGGCATCAGTTGATGCAATGAAACGTGCGGATACAAAAGCGCAAGCATTATTCGATGCATGTTTTAAAATTCTTTCTCCGCCGGATGCACCAAAATTAACGATCCAAGAATTGGAGAATGAATTAATTTTGATGTTAGAAAACCCTTCTTCTTCAAATAACTACAAAGAAGGTTACGAAGAGAAAGACGAAGTAAATATCCCAGATCCAACGGTTGATCGTTACTATCGTTTCGAAGGATACCAAATTTTCCAATTAAAAGCGGAAGATGTATCCATTGCAGATATTGCTGATCCGGACAAAGCTCGTTTGGTGGCACAATGTGATAAAAAGAACAATATTGCGCGCATTATTAATTTCGTTTATGATGAAGCATTAGGCTTCTCAGTACCAGTTGAAAAAGTGAAGGGAGCAAACACTGGAATTCAGCATACTTTCCAAATCAAGGAGGATGCTTTCGCTCAGGGTGCACGTCAATTGGTAAATCATAAAACGTACTATTATGTAGCAGTTGCCTACGCATTTAATCAGTTTAAAGAGTACAATCCGAATGACCCAATGTTATTGGATGGTCAGAAAATGCCATACATTTCTTCTCGTTTGAGTTATGATGGCACGGCGATTAGTGCAGTTGCAGCCGTTCCGCACAATCCAATGCCAGAAGCTGATGGTACCGCACAAATGATCACTTACGGATCTTCACCTTTGATCACGCGTTTGGATGGGTATGGAAATGGTAATCGTTCGTTAGAACTAACAGCTGCTTCTGAGAAAACCATTTTAGAGCAAGGATACATGGCGAATCCAACCTACGATTATGGTCGTGGTCCAATTAACATTAAAGTGGTGGATCCATTGAATTTAGCGAGTGGTTATTTCGAGTGTAAATTCAGAAATTACAATGCTAATACCTCTGGGAACTCCGCGGATACGGCTAGTTGGGTGGTTTACCGTTATGAAAACAAAGGTGACCTTACGCCAATTGATTCCGTGAGTTCTGAAAACACGATTGCTTCGGATAACGAGCAGATTATTCCAGCATGGGGAATCTCGGTTCAAATTTATCAAACGAAGTATTACTTCCCAGCGGGATCAGGAAGTATTGCAAATAAAACCACGGATATGATCGAATCATCGATTGAATTTTCGGATTCATCGAAACGATGGTTGATGGGTATTTCGGACAATGATGCGTATTTCCCAACCAACTGGATTCGTTCAGGAGATTATTCTCCAAATACGACCGTTGGAGATCAAGGATATGAATGTTTACCAAATGGGGCAACCTATTTGAATCCATGTAACTATCCCGATGAAACGGGTGTTGACCCAAAACAAAGTTATGAGAGTGTCCTTCAAGGACTGATTGCTCCTCATCGCTTAGTGGGATATCAGGCGGATTACATGCCATTGGCATATTATGGAAACTTCTCTGCATCCAGTAAACAAAATGCATCCATTAGTTTCTTGCCAAGTGTGAACATCATCCTAACAAGTGACAAAAGCAAATGGACACGAGTACCAGTAATTGAATTGGGACGCAATGCCGGATTGAACATCGGCGGATGTGCACCAGGTGCCATGCGTATGAGTCCAAGTGTGGATCCCAATGGAAATCCAGATGGAACCAATACAACCGGAATGGGATGGTTCCCAGGGTATGCAATTGACATTGAATCAGGTGCGCGCTTGTACATGGCCTTCGGAGAAAACTCTTTCTTGGGTGGTGAAAATGGTGCAGATATGATCTGGAATCCAACCGATCGAATGGTGAGCAACACAGGAGCACCATTGATGGGAGGAATGCACCCAGTGTATGTATTCAGTTACAAACAAAAAACCATCAACGGATACAACAACGGATTTGACTTCCCTGCATACGTTCCTTCGGAAGCAGCGAATTTAGCAACCCATTTCCTGTATAACAAATGGCTGAATGTTCAATCAACAGTACTTACTACAGCTGAGGTGAATACTCAAAAACGTGAAATGTACGGAAGTTTATCATGGATTGCTTACCCAATGTTAAAACCAGGACAAAGTTTGTTATCAAGTGATGTGACGATTAAATTACGCATTAACAAAGAGTACAAAAACTTTGTAGGAACCGGAGAAAACAATGGAAAACCAATGTATGGATGGTCCATGGATGACATTGCAACCAAAGTGGGATCAAAAGACCAACTGAAAGAAGCGTTAGCGATGATCAATGTGGTACCAAATCCATACTATGCTTTCTCAGAATATGAGCGCACGA
>JBJTMU010000059.1:0-8723 GCA_046070685.1 Flavobacteriales bacterium
GAAAATTATAAATACGATGTAGGAATTTACTACACTGGTGGTAATTTTATTCCTTCTTTTACGCCCAATATCTTAAACAAACATAAAACAACTGATATTCGTGAACTTAAAAACCTATTAAGAACAAATATTGGTCTACCAAAAATTGGTGAAGGATGGATTAGTGAAACTGATTTATATTACAAACTAATTTCTAGAATTAAAGATTATGAATTAATTCACCACGGAAAACCCGAATTTTTAGGTCGTCAACATTTAGACATTTGGATTCCTGAACTGAAAATAGGTATTGAATATCACGGTGCACAGCATGATAGACCTATTGATTTTTTTGGTGGTCAGGAGGCATATGAAAAAAATGTTGAGCGAGATAATCGCAAAAAAGCTCTTTGCATAGAAAATGGTGTACGGTTGATTGAAGTTAGAGAGGGGTATGATTTAGAAGCATTAATCAATCAAATTTTGAGCCAATGAGATTATAATTTGTTTCAACAAACCAATTCTTTAAAACATAAAATACTGATTATAAAATACTTATAAAATTATTTATAGTCCCTCCGGCTCCACTCTGATCAAAAAGCTACTCCAAAGGAGTGGCTTTTTTTTGTGCGCACAAATGAGGACTCGTCCTCAAATTTGAGCAAACAAAAAAAGATATCATCGCCATGCGATGAAGCTTTTTGATCCATTGCACGTTAGCTTGAGGGGAAAGCGCAGCTAACCCCTCCGGCTCCACCTTCGCTCGCCGAAGTTTTTGACCCACAAAAACGAAGGCGAGCATTTTTTTTTAACCATGCACCAAGTATTCAATGAATGAGCGAGCTACGGCGGACCCGTCCACTATTCTGTGCGAAGTTTTTGACCATCAAAAACGAAGGCGAGCATTTTTTTAACCATGCACTAACTTAAGGTTGAATGAGCGAGCTAAGGATTATTGAACAAAATAATTCTTGTACATATTCGTTTGAAGAATATGTATTATGTTTATCAATTGAGATGCGCCAATGGAAGTACTTACACTGGTTGTACAAGTAATTTGGAAGCAAGGTTAGAAAGACACACTAAGGGATATGTATTTTCAACGAAAGATAAACTTCCAGTTAAATTAGAAATGTTTGTCGCTTTTCATGATAAGTACAAAGCATTTACATTTAAGAAATAGTTAAAATCCGGATCGGGTAGGGCATTGACACGTTCTCTAAATATTAATTTCAGATGATAGCCTTCATTTTCTTATATACTTTAAGTTAATAACCTTATGAAAAGTGGTAGAATACAATATCTACAAATTCAGCAAACAGACAAGACATTAGAGATTTTCAAGAAATTGAAAGCAAAAGTTTTTTCCTTCATTTGTTTCAATTTGATAATTAGTTCAATGGCGTAAATTCTTCTGCAATCATCCATTTTTCACGCATTCGAAAAGCAGGAATTGTCTGTCTTTTGGCTTTATTGGCTGCGACGTTTGGTTTTACTCCTTTTTGCGATGCCCAAAGTGCAAGTGGAATTATTTTTTTTGCAGTAAGTATGGTTATTCTTTTATGCATGGATTCTTGCAATAGCAAAGAGAATAACTCGGTAAAACCTCCAGATTTCATCGTTGACTGATACTGTGTAAATAAGGGATAGTATTCACTATGTTTGCTTTTATTTTGAATAATAATTGGAGGAAAACCTAAATTCATTAACTGAAAATTAATAAGTACTCTACCCATTCTTCCATTTCCATCAACAAAAGGGTGAATGGTTTCAAACTCTGCGTGAAAATGTGCCACAGCATCCAAAAAATAACTGATTTTATTCTGGTAATAATGATCAACTAGGTCTTGCATCAGTGTAGGAACAAACTGTGGATTTGCACCTAAGTGATTGCCAACACGTACCCACTCTTTGCCAACTCTAAAACGACCAGCAATATTATCGTCAATGTTGGTAAGCAACGTTTTATGCAAGCTTAAAATGTGTTTGGTATTTAGTATCGATTTGTTTTTTTCTAATAAAGTTTCTGTGAGTTTAGCCAAGTTTTTGGCTTCATATACTTCCCTTACATTTACTTTTCGCTCTAAACTTCCACCTGCAAGGATTTTTTCTGTGTCTTCCAACGAAAGCGTTGAATTTTCAATAGCATTTGAATTATAAACCATCTCTGGAATTTCAGCAAGTGTTATTTCCTTTAATACTGTCTCATTTCCTATGGCCAATTTCAAATACTGCCGGTTCAGTACCTCTATTTTATCTTTTGTCGTTTGGTTTATCATTTTATCGCCCTATTATTTATCGTGAAAATGCGTTCAAATATAACTTTTTTCACGGTAAATTAGGTTTTTATTTTTTAGATATAAAGGTCATTTCTAACCAAACATTTATTTTGCAAAATTTTAGAATAACGAATGTTTTTTTGAATTTTATTTAGACACAAAAATCGTTTTGTAAAGCATGCTAAATTTGTTCAAATCTTCCAAAAAAGGGTTCGGAAAAATGCACCAAGCATTCATTGAATGAGCGTGCTATGGCGGCCCCTTCATCGCTTCCTGAACTAACCACCCAATAAATTCAGCAAACGGTTGAATCCGTTGTTCATGAGTCTTTCACGGTTCACTCGGCTAAGTTATGAAGTTTTAATAGCCACAATTCCCTTGTCTTGTAACTTTTTTAATTCTTCAAGAGACTGTGCCAGTTTTTCTTGTGGAGTTGCCATGTTTGCTGTCTGTTATTTCGCACTTTGTTTATGCTTTTAAATTGTGCGAATATTATATTTTCATGTTGTGTTATAATTATACTTATGTGTAGTATGAAAATTATACTTATGTGTTGTGCATATATTATACTTTTGTGCGTATAAAGCAAATGTCAAACCTTTTTGCTAATTATTGACTAAACAAAAAGTAGTCAGAACGAGCTGAAATCGGATTGGAATATCACTTGAATTTTAATCAGACACTTGTGATTTGATATGATAATCGAAATTATTTGATGACACTTACATGTCCTGATACAATGCGATGATCATCATTTTTCTTTAATTTAAAGTCGATTTTCCAAATGTAAATACCATCTTGAACTAAGCCGTTGAAAGCTTTGTACGTGCCGTCCCAACCAACTTTTAAATTGTAGGACTCAAAAATGAGTTCTCCCCATCGGTCATAGATGCTTAAATGATAACTGCTTGGATCAATTCCAGATGAGAAAATGGGAATGAACTCTTGATTGAATTGATCTCCATCCGGTGTAAAGGAATTAGGAACATAAAAAATTAAATCTTCTTCATACAGAATGTTTAATGAATAACTTGAAATACAACCTAATGCTGAACTTGCAACCAAGGTTACTTCAAAGTTACCTTCATTCCCTTGATAAAGATGAGATGGATTTACTTCGATTGAGTTCTGCGTATCTCCAAAGTCCCAATAATAGGTTGTTGCACCAGAAGAAAGATTTAAAAAATGAACATTGGAATGGTCTGGAGAAATGGTAGTTGGATTGGCACTAAAAAATGCAATTGGATTGTTTTCTACACAAATGTATTGGTTGGATGTCGTACTCGCCGTACATCCATTTAAAGCACTTGTCAAAGTAATGTCATAACATCCAGGTTGGGTGAAAGTATAAGTTGGATTACAGCCATTTAAACTGATTCCATTGTTAATGGTCCAAATACAACTATTTGGATCACCATTGGTGTTTCCAGTGAAATTGACTTCCAATGGCGCACAACCAATTAACGTATCCGCACTGAAGGATACCAATGGTAAGGGCTGAACGGTCACCAAACCTGTGTCGGCAAGACTTGCACAATTATTAACGGTATAAACGACTGAGAATTGACTATTTGTTGTTGGTGAAACATTGATAGATGAGCCTGTTTCACCATTTGGGGACCATAGATAAGCTCCTCCTGGAGTATTTACTGCACTCGATAATGTTCCACTTGATCCTTCACAAATAGTTGTGGATGATACATTTATGATGGGTGTTGGATTGATGGTGATCGATATGGAGTCAAGTAAATCATTGGTGCAATTTTGATCAACAACAGTAGATAACACGTAGTTTCCTGCTGCTTGACCTAAATTGATGGTCGGATTTGTACTTGTTACTGGTGTTTGTGCAAGTCCATTTAGTTCGTAAGAAAGTGTCCATGGACCAATACCGGAAAAATTTACTATTGCAGGAGAAATGTTCTGCCCTTGACAAAAAGTTCCACCGCCTGAAATTGTTGCAGTGGGAGGAGCTTGATTTAATTGCAAAATCGTAATACTCGCTGAAGGAGAGGAACATTGATTGATCGTTGTTACTAAGTTAACTGTTTCACTTGAACTGATTAAAATAGACTGAGACGATTCTCCAGTGCTCCATAGATTTCCGGTGGAGGCATTCGAAGTGAGAGTGACATTTCCTCCAGAACAGAATGTGATTGGACCAGATGCAGTGATGGTTGGTGCAATTAACGGTGGGATGATCGTGATTTGGATGTTTTGACTTGAACTACATGAACCCGAATTTGACGTTACTTGGTATGTGACAAGTTGATTTAAAGTTGAATTATTGGAAAGGATGTCTTGAATGTTGGCTGACGTGGATGGTGTGATCGTTTCTCCCGTAATTAACGGGTTGTTAATGGCGTACCAAGAAAACGAACAAGGAACATTGCTATTCAAGGATATATTCAGGTTCTCGAGATGACAAATGGTATCTGCTAGTATCGAAGTTAATATGGGGATCGGTTGAAAGGTGATATTTATCGTATCACTGACTGATTCACATCCATTCGAAATCGTTACCCAATAGATCCCAGATTGATTGACTGAAATGGAATCATTTTGACTTAAATTATTCCATTGATAGGTCAAATTTCCTGAATTGATAGGAACAACAGGTGTGAGATTAAAAATGGTTGTATTACTCGCACAAACAATGGTGTCGTTGGGTAGGTGAACAAAAAGATTCGACGTTGAAAATGTTGGAATGATCGTGTCAACTACTATACAGCAAGTAAGTGGATTAGATACATAAACAAAAAGCGTATCGTTGTTATAAGCAGTAGTTGTATTTCCAATATCACCATTTGACCATAAAAAAATCGGGTTGTTAATGGAAGGAACGTTCGCTGTAATGACAGATGAATCACATGTTGAATTTTGTGAGAAGTTAACGCTCGCGTTACATGGAGAAGTGTATATGCATTGAATTGGTGAAGGAATGATATTGAAATTCACCAAATCGGATGGATTATTCATGTTAAGCACATTCGAATAAGGAGGAAAAACAGTTGTTGTAACAGTTGCTGGAGTAATTGTTAGACAGCCTTGTGGGTCCTCTAAATTTTCATTCAATACAATTTCTGCAATATCCCTAATATTGGCATTTGTGGTAAAATAAGATCCAGGGATGTAATGTTTGTTGTTTTTATAATTACTGGATCCACCGCAATTAATTGGTCCGCTAATGTGTCCCATATTGCCTGTGCCTAATCCAATTAATTTAGCCAATTGAAAGACCCCGGATTTATCCGTTTTAATGGCAAACATTTTCGAATTATTTTGATTTAAATTGGCATAGCCATAGAAAACATAACTATTTGGAGTAATATTTAATCCTCTGCCAACCTCTAAAGAAATACCATTAATGTCATATTGTTTACACCATGCAACATTTCCATTTAAATCGGTTTTAATTAAACTTGCTTTATTATCTGTACATGATGAACAATTATCATCGCCATATTGCAAGACAACTAAAGAGTCAGGTCCATCATATTCAATACTAATGCCATAAAAGCGACTGTCAGATGATGTATTTGTGTTGAATTCTAAGTATTTAGTAAGAAAAATGGTTCCTACATCTGAAATCCCAACCAAAATACTTCGCATATTATTTGCCGTTGCGTTAACATAGGATCTTCCTGTAATAAACATTTTTCCATTGACCATCTCAGTGGATGAATAGAAATCATCTATGTAATCAATCCCGAATCCAGGGAACATTATTCCAATTGCCGGAGTTTGCCAAATGATCGATCCATTTGCACTTGAAACAGCAATTACTTTTCCATTATATCCGGCTGAATTATTCATCTGGGATCCGGAAATAAAATATTTGCCATTGGCATATTTCATGCTTGTTGGATATGTTTTGCTATTTGCTTCAGACTTAATCCAATATGGATTTCCTGTGTTGGCGTTTAATTTAAAAAGTAAATACCCATTGATCGTAGTTCCGTTTTTTAACCAGCCGCATCCAAAAATAGTATCACCAATGATGTCAATGTAAGAAACATCCGAAGAGTAGCCCACAGCCACTGTATTCAATTGTTTACTCCACAACATATTATTATTGATGTCTCTTTTAAATATCCATGAATCATTATTGGTAGTTGCACCAAAATAAACACTTCCAGCGGCATCAGCGCAAACGCCATACGTATATTCATTGATTGCCGGGTTTCCAATAATGGATGAGGATTGAGCATGAAGGTGAATTGCGGAAAGTAATAAGAAGTGAAAAAGAAATGTTTTCATTGAATTTGGAGATTTCTCTAGAATTTAAGCAACTAAAATTACGTAATTAAAAGCAATTGAAGAAAATAACGCTTGATTAGTAGATGCACAGAAAATAATTTTGCATAAAACTCGAACAAGTAAACTATTTTCGTAACTTCAAATAAATGAAGTCCAAATTGAATCCAGAACAACGTTCGCCTGCCGAATTTACCGAGCAATTTATTAATCAAACCAATCAATCCATATTTCTTACTGGAAAAGCAGGAACTGGTAAAACGACGCTGTTGCGTAAAATTATCGCTTCAACGCACAAAAATGCGGTGATTGTGGCACCAACTGGAATCGCAGCACTGAATGCTGGAGGGGTAACTATTCATTCATTTTTTCAATTGCCTTTTGCTGGATTTATTCCAGAATTTGGGGTGAAACCGAGTTTCACTGATTCGGTTAAATTTGAAACCAAAGATACCTTGATGCGTCATTTTTCGATGAATAAAACGCGTCAGCAAATGATCCGAAATATTGAATTATTGATCATCGATGAAGTGAGTATGCTTCGTGCAGATTTATTGGATGCCATTGATTGGACCTTGCGAAATGTGAGGAGAATCCACGAGCCTTTTGGTGGTGTGCAAGTACTCTTTATTGGTGATTTATTGCAATTACCGCCTGTGGTCAAGCAAGAGGAGTGGCAAGTGTTGCGTTCCTATTACGATGGAATTTTCTTCTTTCACGCCAAAGTTTTTCAAGAAATTCAAGCGCTCTACATCGAATTATCAACCATCTATCGACAGCAGGACCAGGATTTTATTCAGGTGTTAAATCATCTTCGGAATAATCAAATTACGGAAGAAGACGTTCACGTACTTAACAAATTTGTCCAAACGGATTTCGATGCTTCCAAGCAGGAGGGATACATCACTCTGACTACGCACAACGCAAAGGCAGATGAAATCAATTCAAAGGCACTGGCTGATTTAAATGGAAAAAAGTATTCGTTTTCAGCGGAAATTACGGGCGACTATCCCAAGCATTTATTTCCCTTAGAGGAAGCATTGGAACTGAAAATTGACGCGCAAGTGATGTTTGTCAAGAATGATCTTTCTTTTGATAAACATTATTTCAATGGAAAGATGGGCGTGGTGAAATCATTGAGTAATCAAGAGATTACGGTGGAATTTCCAGAGGAGAAAAAGTCGATTGTCGTTGAGAAATTTGAGTGGAACAATATTCGTTATGTACTGAATGATGCAACGGGTGAAGTGGTGGAAGAAGTCCTCGGGACATTTGTTCATTATCCCTTGAAGCTAGCATGGGCGATAACCGTTCATAAAAGTCAAGGATTAACCTTCGATAAAGCGGTGTTGGACGTGTCGGATGTTTTTGCTCCCGGACAAGCATACGTTGCACTTTCTCGCTTGCGATCCCTAGACGGACTCGTACTCTTGAAGCCAATGCGCATGAATGGACTCTCCAATGATCAACAAGTGGTGGCCTATAGTCAAAATAAAGTCGATGAAAACCTATTACCAAATGTACTTGAACAAAACACGAAGAACTACTTGATTTCAACCTTGAAACAAGCCTTTGATTGGTATGACCTCAGTTCGAAATGGGGGAGTCATGAAGCAAGTTATCAACTGGTTGGAGTTAAAAGTGAAAAAGCTAAAAATAAAAGTTGGATTACCCTTCAAAATCAAGTGATTCAATCTACGATGGACCCCGCACGGAAATTTAGACGTCAATTGGATCAATTGCTCGAAGCGCCTCGCTTTGATGTTTCTTTTCTGAACGAACGCGTCCAGGCAGCATATCGTTATTTTTTCAAGTCCTTGGATGATGTATTATTGTCGAACTTAAGAAAAATAGGGGAGTTGAGTCGTGTGCGTAAAACCAAACAATACGCAGAGGAATTAGAAGAACTAGATGAGTTACTTACCGAAACCATCCTTCGTTTGAAAAAAGCCCGACTTTTGGTAGAAGCTGTGGCAGAGGGGAAAGAAATTTCCAAATCGCTTGTTCGAAATAACGAGATTACTCAGTATAAACTCAGCAAAATTTCACTCGTTAAACAAGAAATGAAACAGACCCCATCTCTTCTTGATGATCCAGAGGATGAAGAAGAAATCCTGTTTAAAAAGACGAGTAAAAAACTCAAGTCAGAGAAAAAAGAAAAAAAATCGACTTATGATCTGACCTTAGAATTATTGGAACAAGGAAAAG
>JBJTMU010000060.1:0-23110 GCA_046070685.1 Flavobacteriales bacterium
CATCCGAGTATTAGGCGGAACAAGAAGACGCTATGCCTCAGTTGGTGACAAAATTGTTGTTGCCGTTAAAAGTGCAATGCCTAACGGAGCCGTTAAAAAAGGTTCAGTTGCTAAAGCAGTTGTAGTTCGCACGAAAAAAGAAATTCGTCGTCAAGATGGCTCATACATCCGTTTCGATGATAACGCATGTGTGATCTTAAACCAAGGTGGTGAGATGAGAGGTACGCGTATTTTCGGACCAGTTGCTCGTGAATTGAGAGAGAATAACTACATGAAAATTGTTTCACTAGCACCTGAGGTGTTATAATTATTGAAAAATGCAGAAGAAATTACACATTAAAATTGGTGACACTGTGAAAGTGATTTCAGGTGAATCCAAAGGTCAAGAAGGTAAAGTTGCTTCGATTGACCGCGAGAAAATGCGTGCTACTGTATCAGGTGTAAACATGATTAAAAAGCACAACAAACCAAGTGCATCTAACCCACAAGGTGGTATTGAGGAGAAAGAAGGAACAATTCATATCTCTAACCTTATGGTAGTTGCAGGAGGAGTTGCTACACGCATCGGTCGTAAAGACGAGAAAGGAAAATTAGTACGTTATTCAAAGAAATCAGGGGAGGTGATTAAATAATGAGTTACACACCAAGATTAAAGGAAAAGTATAGAGGCGAAATTATGCAAACGCTTCAGGAACGTTTCGGATATAAATCCGTAATGAGTGTTCCGAAATTAGATAAAATCGTTTTAAGCCAAGGTATGGGTGACGCGGTAGCAGATAAGAAATTAATCGAAAGCGCAGCTGCCGATTTGTCTCGTATCGCTGGTCAGAAAGCCATCACAACCTTGTCAAAAAAAGATATCTCTAACTTCAAATTACGTAAAGGAATGCCAATTGGTACGAAAGTTACGTTACGTGGAGATCGTATGTATGACTTTTTAGATCGTCTTCTTTCTGTGGCTTTGCCAAGAACTCGTGACTTCCGTGGTATCAATCCAAAAGGATTTGATGGACGTGGTAACTTCAACTTAGGAGTGAAGGAACACATCATCTTCCCAGAAATTGATATTGACAAAGTAAACCGTATTTTAGGTATGGACATTACATTTGTAACCACAGCAAATAGTGACGAAGAAGCGAAAGCATTATTAGATGCATTTGGATTTCCATTTATTAAAAAATAAGAAGAAATGGCAAAGGAATCAATGAAAGCGCGTGAGCGCAAAAGAGAAAGGTTAGTTGCTCGATACGAAAAGAAACGTGCTGAATTAACGAAAGTATTGAAATCTACAGATGCGTCTGAAGAAATTCAATCAGCTAAATGGGATGCAATGATGCAATTGCAAAAATTACCTGCAAACTCTTCCAAAATCAGAATGCACAATCGTTGTGGATTAACTGGTCGTCCAAGAGGGTATATGCGTCAATTCGGTATCTCAAGGGTAACTTTTAGAGAAATGGCATTGGCCGGAAAAATCCCAGGAGTTAAAAAGGGAAGTTGGTAATTAAAGAAAAAACACAGAAGAAATGAATACAGATCCGATAGCAGATTTTCTCACACGCATCCGTAATGCGAGTGCTGCAGGTTTGAAAATGGTGGAAATCCCTGGTTCAAACATTAAACGTGCAATGACACAAATTTTGTTTGATCAAGGTTATATCCTCAATTACAAGTTTGAAGATGATAACAAGCAAGGAACGATTAAAATTGCATTGAAATACAATCAATCTACTCGCGTTCCTGCCATCACAAAATTACAACGTGCATCACGTCCAGGATTACGTAAGTAAAGTGGATCAGTTGAAATGCCACGCGTATTAAATGGTTTAGGAATTGCCATTGTCTCTACTTCTAAAGGAGTAATCACAGACAAAGAAGCTCGTAAACTAAATGTTGGTGGAGAAGTCCTTTGTTACGTTTATTAAAAAATTAAGAAATGTCAAGAATTGGAAAAGCACCGGTAACTATCCCAAGTGGCGTTGAAGTCACTTTCAAGGATTCAGTTATAACGGTTAAGGGGAAAAAAGGTGAATTATCGCAAGAAATCGATTCTTGTGTAGGTGTTACCATCGAAGACAATGTGATTACATTCTCTCGTCAGTCTGATGCACCAAACGATCGTTCTAAACACGGACTTTACCGTGCGTTGGTTTTCAACATGATCGCTGGAGTTTCTGAAGGATGGAAAAAAGAAATGGAAATCATCGGAGTTGGATACCGTGCTAATGCAACTGGTCAACAATTAGAATTAGCTTTAGGATTCTCTCACGCAATCATTATGGAAATTCCTAGTGAGGTGAAAGTTACTACAGTTACTGAAAAAGGAAAGGCGCCAGTTGTGACACTTGAATCATTCGACAAACAATTGTTGGGTCAAGTTGCAGCTAAAATCCGTTCGTTTAGAAAACCTGAACCATACAAAGGAAAAGGTATTCGTTTCGTTGGTGAAGAAATTCGTAGAAAAGCTGGTAAGTCAGCAGGTAAAAAATAATAGGTAGATTATGGCACTAAATAAAGTATTAAGAAGAGCTAAAATTAAACGAAGAATTCGTAAGAAAGTATTCGGAACAACAGCTATTCCAAGATTGACCGTTTTTAGAAGCAACAAGCAGATTTACGCTCAGTTGATTGATGATATTTCTGGAAAAACTTTGGGCTCAGCAGGTTCATTGAAAATGACAGAAGCTCAAAAAACGAATAAAGTAAATCAAGCTGCTATCGTTGGTAAGAAAATTGCCGAAGTAGCTGCTCAAGCAGGAATTGATAAAGTGGTTTTTGACCGAAACGGTTACTTATACCATGGTAGAATTAAATCTTTGGCTGATTCAGCTCGAGAAGGAGGACTTAAATTTTAATAAGAAATGGCAGCTCAAATTGTAAATAGAGTAAAATCAGCAGATATCGAGTTAAAAGACAAACTCGTTGCTGTAAACCGTGTGACGAAAGTTACCAAAGGTGGTCGTACATTCAGTTTTTCAGCGATCGTAGTTGTTGGTGATGAACACGGTGTTGTTGGTCATGGACTAGGAAAAGCAAAAGAAGTAACAGAAGCGATTACGAAAGGAATCGACGATGCGAAAAAGAACTTAATCAAAGTTCCGATCTTAAGAGGTACAGTTCCTCATGCTCAAAAAGGAAAATTTGGTGGAGCAGAAGTATTATTGAAACCAGCTACTGAAGGTACAGGAGTTATCGCCGGTGGTGCGATGCGTGCCGTATTGGAGAGCGTTGGTGTTCATAACGTACTTGCAAAATCACAAGGTTCTTCTAACCCGCACAACGTTGTGAAAGCTACCATGGATGCATTAGCAAACATGCGTGATGCTGTTGCAGTTGCTCGTCAAAGAGGAATTTCACTAGATAAAGTATTCAACGGTTAATATTTAGGAAATGGACACGATTAAAATAAAACAAGTAAGAAGTGCGATTAAACGTCCAGCTGATCAAAAAGCAACGATTAAAGCTCTAGGTTTTCGCCGCTTGAACCAAGTTTTAGAAAAAGAGGCAACTCCTCAAATTATGGGAATGGTGAATAAGGTGAAGCACCTCATTCAAGTAGTGGATTAATATTCAGTCGAAGAAAAATGGAATTACATAAACTAACACCTGCTTCAGGTTCAGTAAAAAAGGAAAAACGCATCGCTCGTGGTCAGGGTTCTGGTCACGGTGGAACGTCAACACGTGGACACAAAGGAGCAAAGTCTCGTTCAGGTTACAAAACTAAAATTGGTTTTGAAGGTGGACAAATGCCTTTGCAACGTCGTGTTCCTAAATTCGGTTTCAAAAACATCAACCGTGTAGAATACAAAGCAATTAATTTGGATATTATCGAAAATTTAGCGGCTGTTAAAGGTATCGTTGAAATCACTCCAGAAGTATTGAAAGCAAACGGTTTATTATCTAACAATGAACTAGTTAAGGTTCTTGGGAGAGGTGAATTGAAATCGAAAGTAAGCATCTCCGCTAACGGGTTCTCAGCTACTGCTATTGCAGCAATTGAAGCTCAAGGTGGTACATGTAACAAAATCTAACTATCTTTGCACGCTCATAAATGAAACGATTTATACAAAATATTCAAAACATTTGGAAGGTAGAGGAACTACGTAAGCGTATTCTTTTGACCTTAGGCCTCATACTTGTTTACAGAATCGGGTCATTTGTCATCATTCCAGGTGTCAACTACGAAGCGTTGTCAACGAAAAGTAGCGACCAAAACTTCTTGGAAACATTATTGTCTGTTTTCTCCGGTGGTGGATTTACTCACGCGTCCATTATGGCCCTGGGTATTATGCCTTACATCAGTGCATCGATTATTATGCAACTTTTAGGAATGGCTGTTCCAGCTGTTCAAAAAATGCAAAATGAAGGTGAGTCAGGTAGAAAGCAAATCAATAATTACACACGAATTTTGACAATTATCATTTGTGCTCTTCAAGCACCAAGTTATTTGTCTTTATATGTGGACCAAAAACAAGCAATGCCTGACTTTAATATGCTAGGTATTTCGGAAACGTTTTGGTGGACTCAAACCATTCTTATCTTAATTGCTGGATCTATGTTCGCAGTTTGGTTAGGTGAGCGTATCACTGAAAAAGGAATTGGAAATGGTGTGTCTTTACTAATTACCGTTGGAATCCTTTCTAGATTACCAGGAGCATTCTTTGCTGAGTTTGGGAAATCAATCGAAGCGGGTAATTTGATTCGCTTGGTTCTGGAAATTGTGTTATTCATGTTGGTGATTCTTGCCACTATTCTTATCGTTCAAGGTGTTCGTCGAATTCCATTAAATACGGCTAAACGTATTGCTGGAGCGCGTGCAGCTGAGGACGTAAATGGAGCAAGAAATTATTTGCCAATTAAAGTGAACGCGAGTGGTGTAATGCCAATCATCTTTGCGCAAGCAATTATGACTATTCCGATGATGATCTACTCGAGCGCAACTGGAGGAAAAGGTGAAGGTGGTTTCTTACAACAGACATTAGGTGATCCTTATGGATTAAGTTACAATCTATTGTTGTGTACATTGATCATCGTGTTTACTTACTTCTACACAGCTATTATGATCAACCCAAGTAAAATTGCGGATGATTTGAAGAAAAGTGGTGGATTTGTACCAGGTGTACGTCCAGGTGAAGAAACGGCAGAACACATCGATTCAGTTGTATCTCGTATTACCTTCCCAGGATCTTTGTTCCTTGCGTTAATTGCTATCCTTCCTTCCATCGCTAAATTAGCTGGAGTGAATGACGGATTTGCGATGTTCTTTGGTGGAACTTCTATTCTGATCATGGTAGGTGTTGTATTGGATACGTTACAACAAATCGAAACGTACCAGTTAAATAGAAATATGGACTCCCTTATGGACGGAACGCGAGTTAGAGGTCGTAGAGGAGCAAACGAATTTTCCGGAATGTAATCCTATGGCAAAACAATCATCAATAGAACAAGATGGGACGATTCTCGAAGCATTGCCAAACGCTATGTTTAGAGTCGAGTTGGAAAATGGGCATGTGATTACAGCACATATTTCAGGAAAAATGAGAATGTTTTATATTAAAATTCTACCTGGGGATCGCGTAAAAGTAGAAATGTCTCCATACGATTTATCAAAAGGAAGAATATCATTTAGATACAAATAATAAATTGAAGAAATGAAAGTCAGAGCATCAGTAAAAAAGAGAACTGCAGATTGCAAGATTGTTAAACGTAAAGGTAGAGTTTACGTGATTAACAAAAAGAATCCTAAATTAAAACAACGTCAAGGTTAATTAGTAGAATATGGCACGTATTGCAGGTATAGATTTACCAAAAAACAAAAGAGGAGTAATTGGATTAACATATATCTACGGAATTGGTAGAAGTACATCCCAAAAAATCCTTCAAGACAATAACATCGATGAAAACATCAAAGTTCAAGATTGGAACGATGATCAACTTTCAGCTATTCGAAATGCGATTAATGAGATTAAAACAGAAGGACAATTACGTTCTGAAGTTCAATTGAACATTAAACGTTTGATGGATATCGGATGTCAAAGAGGTATTCGTCATAGAGCAGGTTTACCATTACGTGGTCAACGTACGAAAAACAACTCTAGAACAAGAAAAGGTAAGAGAAAGACAGTTGCAAACAAGAAAAAAGCAGCTAAATAATAAATAGGTATCATGGCAAAAACGAATCAAAAAAAGAAGAAGAACGTTAAAGTTGATGCTGCAGGTGAAGCACATATCCAAGCAAGCTTCAACAATGTAATCATTTCTTTAACGAACAACGCTGGACAAGTGATCTCTTGGTCATCTGCTGGTAAAATGGGCTTCAAAGGTTCTAAAAAGAACACGCCTTATGCGGCACAAGTTGCTGGTGAGGATGCATCGAAAGAAGCACACGACTTCGGACTACGTAGAGTGAAAGTTTATGTGAAAGGACCAGGTGCTGGACGCGAGTCTGCCATCCGTGCTATTCACAACTCAGGAATTGAAGTAACAGAAATCGTTGACGTTACTCCACTTCCACACAATGGTTGTAGACCTCCAAAAAGAAGAAGAGTATAATCGAATTATTAATCAACACGGGAACAAAATCATCGAAGGAATGCCTTAATTCATGATGCCCGTCTAAACAAAACAAAAATGGCAAGATACACAGGTCCTAAATCCAAAATTGCACGTCGTTTCCGCGACCCGATTTTTGGTCCAGACAAATCCTTGGATAGAAGAAATTACGGTCCAGGTCAACACGGTCCATCCAAAAGAAGAGGTGGTAAACAATCTGAATACGCTATTCAGTTGGGTGAAAAACAAAAAGCGAAATATACTTACGGTATCCTTGAGCGTCAATTTGCGAACATGTTCGACAAAGCATCACGCATGAAAGGAATTACAGGTGAAAACTTGCTTCAATTATGCGAAGCTCGTTTAGACAACACCGTTTACCGTTTGGGTATCTCCCCTAGCCGTCGTGGTGCACGTCAGTTAGTTTCTCATAAACACATCACAGTTAATGGTGAAGTAGTTAACATTCCATCATACACTTTACGTCCCGGTGACGTTGTTAGCGTAAGAGAGAAATCAAAATCTTTGGAAGCAATTAACGACTCATTAACTGCTAGTAATAAAAAATACGATTGGTTAGATTGGGATAATTCCTCCATGTCAGGAAAAATCTTAAACTTACCTGCTCGTGAAATGATCCCTGAGAACATTAAAGAGCAGTTGATCGTCGAACTATATTCTAAATAAACCTAAGCGATAGAAAATGGCAATATTGGATTTTCAAAAACCAGATAAGGTTATCATGCTCAACTCCGATGAATTCAACGGAGAGTTCGAATTCCGTCCACTTGAACCTGGATATGGAATCACTGTAGGTAACTCCTTAAGAAGAATTCTACTTTCTTCATTAGAAGGATTTGCTATTTCTTCCGTTAAAATTCAGGGCGCAGACCACGAGTTTTCTACGTTGAAAGGTGTTGTTGAGGATATTACTGAAATCGTTTTGAATTTAAAACAAGTTCGTTTTAAACGTCAAATTGAAGGAACAGATACTGAAACAGTGATCATTTCTGTTGGAGGTCAAAATCAATTAACAGCTGGAGACATTGGCAAATTTACAAGTGCTTTTCAGGTGTTGAATCCAGATTTAGTGATCTGCAACATGGAATCTTCTGTGAAAATTGAAATGGAACTTACGATTATCAAAGGTCGTGGTTATGTTCCAGCTGAAGAAAACAAAACAGCGAATGCTGCATTTGGTACAATCTTCATCGACTCAATCTTTACACCAATCGTTAACGTTCAATACACAATTGAAAACTATCGTGTAGAACAAAAAACGGATTATGAGAAATTAGTTTTTAATATTAAAACTGATGGATCGATTCACCCGAAAGAAGCATTGAAAGAAGCTGCGAAAATTTTAATTCACCACTTCATGTTGTTCTCTGACGAGCGCATTACATTAGATAGTGAAATTAAAGCAGAATCAGAAGAATTTGATGAAACATCACTTCACATGCGTCAGTTACTTAAAACAAAATTGGTAGATATGGATTTATCTGTTCGTGCCTTGAACTGTTTGAAAGCTGCAGACGTTGAAACGTTAGGAGACTTAGTTTCTTATGCAAAATCTGACTTATTGAAATTCAGAAACTTCGGTAAGAAGTCATTGACTGAATTGGAAGACTTAGTAGATAGCAAAGGACTAACTTTCGGGATGAACGTTGCGAAATATAAATTAGACAAAGATTAGAAATTGTAGTCATGAGACACGGAAATAAAATAAATCACTTAGGAAAGAAAACAGGCCACCGCAAAGCAATGCTTCAAAATATGGCTTGTTCATTAATCGAACATAAGCGTATTTCAACAACAATCGCAAAAGCTAAAACGTTACGCGTTTTTGTTGAACCACTTTTAACGAAAGCAAAAACAGATTCTACACACTCTCGTCGTGTTGTATTCTCTTACCTTCAAAATAAAGATATGGTAACTGAATTATTCCGCGAGGTAGCTCCGAAAATTGCTAATCGTGCTGGTGGATATACACGTATCATTCGTACTGGTTACCGTTTAGGTGACAACGCTGAAATGTGCATGATCGAATTGGTTGACTTTAACGAGTTATACAACAACGATAACGCGAAGAAAACGACTCGTCGTTCTCGTCGTGGTGGCGCGAAAAAAGAGGATTCAGTAGCTGTTGAAGCAACCGAAGCAACTGAAACTGTTGTTGAAGATGCAGTAGTTGTGGAAGACGCAACAGAAGAAATTGCTGCAGAAGAAGCTACTCCAGAAGTTTCATCTGATGAAACTCCTGCTGCCGATGCAACTGAAAACAGCGAAGAAAACGCATAAATTGACATATTGTTAATAAAAAAAGGCGGATTTTATCCGCCTTTTTTTATTTATAGTCACGCCATTTGACCTATAGTTTCTAATTTTGAATAAAATTAATTCATGCAACAAAATCAACCCGCAATTTTAGTCTTAGAAGATGGTACTGTATTCCAAGGAATCGCCGTTGGTAAAATTGGAACAACAGGAGGTGAAATCGCTTTTAATACCGGAATGACCGGTTACCAAGAAGTATTTACAGATCCTTCTTACGTTGGTCAAATTCTAATTATGACCACTTCTCACATTGGTAATTATGGCGTTCATGCCGATGAAATTGAATCTGAATCCATTAAAATTGCCGGTCTTGTTACAAAAAAATTCTCCAACGGATATTCAAGAAGTTCCGCAAATGAATCGTTACAGGATCTAATGGAACGAAATAACACTGTTGGAATTTCCGATATTGACACACGCGCACTTGTTCGACACATCCGCAACAAAGGTGCCATGAATGCCATTATTTCTTCCGAAATTCTAGACCCGGAGCAATTAAAACAAAAGCTTACAGAAATTCCATCCATGGAAGGACTCGAACTTTCCTCTAGAGTTTCAACTCAAGTTGCATTTGAAGTAAAACCAGAGAATCCAACACATCGCGTATCTTTAATTGATTTCGGTGTAAAAAAGAACATCATTCGTTGCCTGGTTGATCGTGGCTGTCACGTAAAAGTATTCCCATTAAATTCAACGAAAGAAGAAATGGATGCTTTCCAACCAGATGGATACATGCTGTCAAATGGACCTGGTGATCCTTCTGTAATGACAAATTCAATTCAACTTGTGAAAGAAATTGCCGATTCTGGCAAACCTGTGTTTGGCATCTGTTTAGGACATCAAATTTTAGGACTTAGTCAAGGACTACAAACAGAGAAAATGTTTAACGGACATCGTGGCATCAATCATCCGATCAAAAATCTTAAAACAGGAAAAGGCGAAATTACCAGTCAAAATCATGGTTTCGTTATTTCGAAGAAAAGCATCGAGGCTCAAGAGAAAGTTGTTGTGACTCATGTTCACTTAAACGACGATACCATCGCTGGAATAGAAATCGCAGGTAAACCCGTTTTCTCCGTGCAATATCACCCTGAGGCATCTGCGGGTCCGCACGATTCTCGTTACCTTTTCGATCAATTTATTGCTAATATGAACCAATACAAATCATAAGATGAGCTACATTTCCGATATCCATGCCAGACAAATTTTAGATTCCCGCGGAAATCCAACGATTGAAGTGGACGTATTTACAAGTAATGGCATTCTTGGTCGTGCTGCTGTGCCATCTGGTGCATCAACAGGAATTCACGAAGCTGTTGAATTACGTGACGGAGATAAATCGATTTATTTAGGCAAAGGAGTGTTGAAAGCGGTTGAAAATGTGAATACCATTATCAACGAAGCCCTACAAGGTGAAGATGTATTTGATCAAAAAAGATTGGATCGCATCATGATTGATTTAGATGGCACACCGAATAAATCAAAATTGGGAGCAAATGCTATTCTTGGTGTCTCACTTGCCATTGCTCGTGCCGCTGCTCAAGAAGCAGGGATGAGCTTGTATCAATATATTGGTGGAGTTGGCGCTGTTACCATGCCCGTTCCAATGATGAACATTTTAAACGGTGGTTCACATGCGGATAATTTGATTGATATTCAAGAATTCATGGTGATGCCATTTGGTGCTTCTTCCTTCTCTGAAGGATTGCGTTGGGGAACAGAAGTTTTCCATCACCTAAAAAGTGTATTGAAAGCAAAAGGAATGTCAACAAACGTTGGAGATGAAGGTGGATTTGCTCCAAATCTCGGCTCCAACGAAGAAGCTATTCAGGTGGTGATCGAAGCAATTGAAAAAGCAGGATTCACACCAGGGGTTGACATGCACATTGCTTTAGATGCCGCTTCTTCTGAATTTTATCAAGCAGATAAAGGGATGTATCATTTCGAATCCACTGGTGTTGATATGACCTCCGAACAAATGGTTGATTATTGGGTAAATTGGTGTGAAAAATACCCCATTATTTCCATTGAAGACGGGTTAGCAGAAGACGACTGGAAAGGATGGAAATTAGCTACAGAAAAATTAGGACATAAAGTTCAACTTGTTGGTGATGACTTATTTGTTACAAATACTCAACGATTATCACGTGGAATTGAAGAAGGAATTGCTAATTCTATTTTAGTGAAAGTAAATCAAATTGGATCTTTGACCGAAACCATTGAGGCCGTGCAAATGGCCACTCGTAATGGCTATACTTCAGTGATGAGTCACCGAAGTGGAGAAACAGAAGATAATACCATTGCTGATCTTGCCGTTGCATTAAATACAGGTCAAATCAAAACTGGTTCCGCTTCCAGAAGTGATCGTATGTCTAAATACAATCAATTATTACGCATCGAAGAAGAATTAGGAGATTCTGCCGTTTACAACGGAAAGAACTTTAAATTTTTAAAATAAATCTTGATACATCGTTTTAATCTTCGTGTTTACGCTTTGATTATTGACGAACATCAACGCATACTGCTTTCAGATGAGTTCCGCTTTGGACACTTTTTCACGAAATTCCCCGGTGGAGGCGTAGAAGCAAATGAAGGAATCACAGATGCCTTGAAAAGAGAATTGAAAGAGGAGTTATCCGCTGACATTCAGCACTCCTCTTTTTTTTATTTCAATGAATTCGTTCAAGTTTCTGCTTTTGACCCAACACAACAGATTGTTGCATTTTATTATTTAGTACAGCTGAAAAATCAACATGAATTTGGAACAGAGTCCTACCCTATTCCTTTTGATGTTGAAACAGAAAAACAACGATGGATTCCACTTTCGACATTAGCGAAAGAAGACTTAACTTTTCCAATCGATCAACAGGTGCTGATCAAATTAAAAGAGACGTTTATTTCTTAAAGTTTGCCGCGACAACAAGTTCTTTGGTGCCATGGGTCCAAGAATAAAATCCTTCACCCGTTTTCACTCCTTTTTTACCTGCCGTTACCATGTTTACTAGTAACGGACATGGCGCATATTTCGGATTACCAAAACCATCGTGTAATACTTCCAAGATAGCTAGGCAAACATCCAAACCAATAAAATCGGCTAATTGCAATGGTCCCATAGGATGAGCCATTCCCAATTTCATCACTGTATCGATTTCTTCTACACCTGCTACTCCTTCAAACAAGGTGTAAATGGCTTCGTTGATCATTGGCATCAGAATACGATTGGCAACAAATCCAGGATAATCATTCACTTCAACTGGTACTTTCTTCAATTGGCGAGACGTTTCCATGATTAAATTCGTTACTTCATCCGATGTAGAATATCCCCGAATAATCTCTACCAATTTCATCACAGGAACTGGATTCATGAAATGCATCCCGATCACTTTATCCGCACGATTTGTTACAGATGCAATCTTCGTAATTGAAATAGAAGATGTATTGGTTGCTAAAATCACCTCCGGAGCTGTTACTTCATCTAATTCTTTGAAAATTTTCAATTTCAAATCTATATTTTCCGTTGCAGCTTCCACCACTAACTCCACACCTTTAACACCCTCAGCAAGACTCGTAAAGGTTTTTAAATTACTTAATGTAGCTTCTTTTTCAGCTGCTGTGATGGCTTCTTTCGCCACTTGTCGATCAAGATTTTTCTCTATGGTCAACAAGGCTTTATCTAACGCACTTTGAGATACATCAATTAAGTGCACTTGATGATTAAATTGAGCAAATACATGCGCAATTCCATTTCCCATTGTTCCAGCTCCAATTACAGCTACATTTTTCATAAAAATCGATTTAGTTCACAAATATAATCATTGTATCTTTGTCAAGAATGGCTATTGTACGAATTCGTCAACTACTCGGATCTGATTTCTCCAAATCATTAAGTGTTCTATTATCCGGAACAATTATTGCTCAGGCGGTTGGCTATTTAATTGCCCCTATTTTAACCAGACTTTATACCACTGCAGAAATGGGTGAGTTGGGACTGTATATGCGTTTAACGGGATTCATTTCTGCCATTGCTACTTTGCGCTACGAAGCGGCTCTTCCCCTACCGAAGATCGATGGTCATTCTTATTTACTCTATCGCTTATCTTATCGCATTTCCCTGATTGTCTTGATAATAACAAGTTTGGTATACACCTTCATGTTCGTGACAAAATTGGAAAGTGGTTTTGACTGGTGGTTTTACCTCTTAACCGTTCTTGGTGCAGCGAGTTTAATCATCGTCAATATCGGGACAAATTGGTCGGTTCGAATTGGTCAGTATGGAATTATATCACGGCAAAAAATTGCTAATTCTACCATCTCAAATATGCTTCGTTGGGGATTTGCTTATGTTCATTTAAGTACACTAGGACTCGTTTTAGCCACGTTCATTGGCTATTTTCTTTCTTCGCTTGAATTTGCTTTTTCTTTTGGGAAAATTCATCAAAAATTCAAACATTTTATCTCGAAAAAGAAGACAAGAGTTTTGATGCGCACGCACAAAGAATTTCCACTTGTTAGCCTACCGCATGTGTTTGTAGATAACGCCAAAGAAATGTTGATTGCAACCTTCATTTTTGCCTATTTCTCTGACTCCGTATATGGCTCATACAACCATGCCTATACGATGCTACGACTTCCATTAATGTTAATTGGTGTTTCACTTGGACAATTATTTTATAATCGAGCATCTGAATTAATGCATCAAGGAAAATCCATCATTCCAATGTTGAATAAGATGCTCATTGGACTTACTCTTTTTGCGATTATCCCCTTCGGAATTTTGTTCTTTTTTGGCGAATATTTATTTGCTTTTGTTTTTGGAAAGGAATGGGGTCTTGCAGGATCGTATTCTGAGACCATGTCTATTTGGCTAATGTTCAATTTTATCTTCTCACCAATTGGGGCATTGCCTTTAATCTTGAAAAAACAAAAAATCTTTTTCCTGATGGGTATTTTCAGCTCCTCGTTGATGATTTTTCCTTTTTGGTTTTTCCCTTGGATGTACGGTGAATCACAAGAAGTTTTTAAACTAAGTTTGCAAACCGTTTCCTACATGCAAGCTGTTTGGTTACTCTTCACCATCATTGTATTTTATCGTTTTGCTTTGAAAACAAATCGTAGAACTCAAAGTTGATCGTAAAGTTGAAGGAATTTATCTCGATTGGCCTCTTTCGTTGCTCTTTCTTGAATAATTTGATGATTACAATCTCTCAATTGCTGAACGTCAAATGTCAGGGCCTGATTCAAATCCTTTGACAAATCTCCCGTAGATATTATCCCATTTTTTCCCTGTTCAATCCATTCGCGGTTAGCAGGCAAATCGGAAACAATTGGAATACATCCATAAGCCATTGCCTCCAACAAACTGATCGAAGTTCCATCTGTCGTTGGAATCGAAACGTACATTTTTGCTCCTAAATAATTCCGTTGGTTCTCCTGTTTGTTTTGAAAACCAATAAACGCGTAACTATCTGCTGGAAGTACCTCTGCAGCGAGCGATTTTAATCTTTCTGTTTCACTTCCTGATGCAGCAATCCGCAATTTCCAGTCTGGATGTTGATGTAGAAAGTCCGAACATTGCCTTATGATTTGATCAATCTGGTACAATGGCTCGTGCATCCGATTTGAATAGATCACTTTTTCACGTTCAACTACTACTTCATTCCCATCGAAATCAACACCAAAATTGGCAATGAGTACAGGTTTATCACCAATTAATGATTGAATCGCTTCCGCCATAAATTGAGCATCTGCAGTGATTCTACTTGCTTTATTCAAACAATATTTCACCATTTTTCGATCGATCCAACTTCGATTTGGCAAGGTCAGCACATCACTTCCCCATGTGGTTAAAATCAATGGGATTCGTTGTTCATTTGCCATGGTCGTAATCAATCCATAGGCATTTGCTTGATGCACGTGAATGATATCAGGTTGGAAATCACGTATGATTTTTTTCATCTTTCGAATACTTTGATAGCATTCAAAAGGGTTTCTTAATCCAAAATTCAATTGAATCGATCGCGTATAATCAACTTCGCGGTTACTGACTACTAAAACCTCATCAAAACGATCTTCAATTAATCGGAAATAATTCTGTAAATGGGCATTTCCATTACTACCACCAACTAACAATAATTTTCCTTTAGTTGCCATCCACTGATTCTTTCTGAAGAATTGATTTCATGACCCAAGCCAATCCTAAACAAAATACAATTTCAATATTTCGTTCAGTTAAGGGGTTATTTGACAAGGCGCTAACAAGCATTAAAATCAATAATAAACTTCCCTGAATTGAAATTAGATCCGCTTTTTGAATGATCTTTTTCAAGGGATAGAGGAAAATAGAAACGTACAGCAAAAGTCCGATGACGCCATACCTCCACATCATCAAAATATATTCGTTTTCAGAAAAAATGCGGTTCGTGTAAAAATAATTTTTGAATGGTCCATATCCTAAAATGGGATGCTGAATGATCATTCCACCTAACAATTTCCATGTTTCAAATCGACCTCTTGCCGACCCACTTCGAAATGCCGATCCGTCCAATAAACTATTATTGTAGGAAGTGTATTGAAAAAAGGACGTCGCGAGCATCCAAGCGATAAAAAATACAATCACAATTCCCAAAAACATCTTCAACCATTGTTGGATAGTCCAAATCTTTGCATGAAACACTGCTAAATAAAGATAGGATGCACCAAGAACGAGAAGTGCTGTTCGCGATTGACATAGAAACACAAAAAGCAAACACGTAAAATAAAGGATGACGCGTCGTTTTTCCAGTTGAACGGGAAAATAATAAATGCTAATCAAGCCAAACAATATGGCATTGATATTCGGATTCCCCATCGTACCAACCAAACGTTTAACTGCCGGTGCGCCTTCAGAATCCTTCCCGAAAAAATGCAAATGCATGCCACCATTGTAATATTTTTCTAATACTTGATTCCAATATGGGAATTCAATAAAATGAAGGATATTCATTCCAATTAAGCAAGCCAAAATCCATGGGATAAATCGTTCAACTTTCGACAAATCAATCAAGGTGAAAAACATGCACACGATGCCAAATTTTATCCATTTGTACACTTCAAAATAATCACTAGTTGAAGTCGGGTGTTTTTGAATAAGAATCGTAAACATCACATAAGCCGCAAATAAAAATGGGATAATTTGGTATTTTCCAAGTAATCTATTCGCCCTATTTTTCCATGAATAATAAAGCACAAACGGCAAACAAATATCCAACACATGAATGCTCGGGAGTGACTCCTTCAAAGTAACTACGGGTAAACACAATGAAGCAAAAATTAAAAAAGCTCCAAGGTAATTTGACCAATCTTTAATTATTTGCCCATTCCTCATAAAAACTTCTTAATTCTGGATGTTGTCGTAATTGACGCTCGTCCATTCTTCTTGTATCTCCAATCACTTTGGCCGGATTGCCTGAAATAATAGCAAAATCCGGAAATTCTCCCCGGACGTAACTGTATGCCGCGACCAAACTTCCCTTACCAATTTTTGTTTTCGGCATGATCGAAGAATGTGGACCGATGAATGAATATTTTCCAATATGTACGGATCCTTTTTCATACGCTTTCATCTCTGCTCCAGCATAAGATTTCCCGTACAATCGAATCGACATATGACTTGAATGAGTCGTAATGTTGATATATGTAGTTAGCTGACAACCTTCCTCAATTGTTACTCCGTTACTTGCTTCAATCACATTGAAATGGCCAACATAGACATTTTCTCCGAGTATTAAATTCTGCGGATGATCAATGTAAGTGGTGTTGGAAATGCGCGTTTTTGCGATTTGTTTTCCGCTGTTATCGTAAATTCTTCCATTCATGGCCGGACGAAACATAAGAAAGAGCCTACGTACAAATTTATGTATGAAAGTTTGTTTTACTAGCATCGTAAAGATTTCAAGGACGAAGATAACAGAAATAATTCATGAAGCTTTCATTTCGCTTTGCCCTTGATTTCAGGTCCTCGTTTGATGAACTGTTAATTTGAGTATTTTTGTTTGCAATTCCATGGAAGTAAATTCAGCTCATACCCAAACAAGCAAACGCAAAATTGTACACATCAGTAGTGCGCACAATGACCGAGATGTTCGCATTTTTTTGAAAGAATGTCGCTCACTTGCGAAAGCATTTCCCGATGCTGAAGTCCACCTTATTCTGGCTGGAGTGAAAGAGCGAATCGAAGATCTTGTTCATATTCACAGTGTTCCAAAAAGAACCGGCTCACGATTAAAGCGCATGTGGACAACAGTGAATCAAGTTGCTCACAAAGCAAAAAGTTTGAATGGAGATGTGTATCATTTACACGACCCTGAATTACTTCGTGTGGCTTTTTCCTTGAAACGAGGTGGGAAAAAAGTCATTTACGATGCTCACGAAGATTTACCCCGTCAAATCAAGGGGAAAGCGTATTTACCGTTGAAAGGACTCTTCTCTTTTGTGATGGAACTCGTGGAAGATTTTGTTTGCAAGCGGCTAGATGGAGTTATCACAGCTACTCCTTATATCGCTGAACGATTTAAAAAAGTGCATCCGAATACAATCGATATCAATAACTTTCCGTTGGAAAATGAAATCGAAGTGATATCTGAAACCAGTAAGTCGAAAGAAAATTCCGTTTGTTTTATTGGTGGAATCTCCCCTATTAGAGGAACCAAGGAATTGGTTGACGCGATGGCTTTCGTTGATTGTCAATTGGCGCTTGCTGGAGAAATCCCCTTGGACTTTGAACTCATGTTGAAAGAAAGTAAAGGTTGGAAAAATGTACATGCGTTGGGATTCATTGATCGTCAAAAATCGCTGGAAATTAAACAACATTCCATCGCTGGAATTGTGACATTTTTACCTTATCCAAACCACATCAACGCGCAACCAAATAAAATCTTTGAATACATGGCCGCTGGACTTCCAGTCATCGGTTCCAATTTTCCATTGTGGAAGGATTTATTAGAGAAAAATGCGTGTGGGATATGTGTTGATCCTACCAATCCTATTGAAATTGCAAAGGCGATTCAATTCATTCAATCCCAACCTGAACAAGCGAGGAAAATGGGTGAAAATGGACGTCGACTTGTACAAGAAATTTACAATTGGAAGGCGGAAGAAACGAAGTTAATTCACTTTTATCAATCCATTTTGTAAAAAATGACTTTCGAGAAACTGTATCTCTACGCACTCATTCTCATGGTTTCTTTGTGGATTCCATTCCCTATGGCTTCCTCACCAAGCATCGCTCTTTTTGGACTCGTGGTCATCTATGGTGCTCTGACAAAAAAACTCACGTTCAATTGGAATTGGATCTTTTTCGGATTTGTGCTGCTTTATTTGACTTATGTACTTTTTTGTATTCCGAGTAAAGATGGACATCATGCCATGCAGGACCTAGAACATAAATTATCTTTTCTTGTGTTTCCGATCCTTTTTTCCTTTCAGCCAACGGTTAAGATTGAACGAAAACTGCTGTTGTTCTATTTTTCCATCGCTTGCCTTCTGCTCGGGTCCTACTTTGTTTTACAAGCAGTTTATCATTATTCCATTTCGGGCCAAACCAATTATTTCCATTCCTCTACCTTCGCTCCGACACATCATCCAAGTTATGTTTCTGCCTTCTTTTGTTTGGCCATTTTCTTTTTACTGACTGAATATATTCCGAGTGAATCGAAAAAACACCAAAGAATTGCCTGGGGAATTACCCTCTTTTTTGTGTTACTTCATTTACCATTGGAAAGTCTTTCTGGTATCTTACTTTTGGGGAGTTTAATTTCTTTTCTTGTCCTGCGCTGGGCTTGGAAGAAATTCTCCACTGGCATATTCTTTACCTTTCTATTATCTGGTATTCTCTGCTGCCAATTGATCCTTTGGATTCAACCTTCCTTAAAAGATAATCTATCCTATACATCCAATTTGGTGACACATTATGTGGACTCCCCAACTCAATTCATTCAGGAACATCCAAAGGATATGTCTGGAAATCAAGCAAGGTTAGTGATTTGGACCATTACAACTCAACTAATTATGGATCATCCATTTGGAATTGGCCTTGGGAATTTGGAACAAGAAATGAGACAACGTCTCGTGTATTTGCACCAGGACGAATTGGTAGAAAAAAATTACAATCCGCACAATCAGTTTTTACAAATTGCCGCCGAAATTGGTGTGTTTGGATTCAGTCTGTTTTGTGCACTTTTATTCCTATTAGTGCGATTCGCATGGAAACGAAAAGATTTAACATTCCTTTTTCTATTATTCAGTTTAATCCTAAATTCTTTGTTTGAAAGCATGCTTCAGCGTCAGTCTGGCATTGTATTTTACTTGATGTTTTTCTCCCTATTCCTGACCGTTCTACAAAAACCTAAAACGAGCGAAGCATGAAAATAAGTGTCATCATTCCCTGTCGCAATGAAAAGAACTACATTGAAGAGTGTATTACGGCTATTTTCCAATGTGAATTACCATCCGGTTGTGAATTACAGGTTTATGTTGTTGACGGAATGAGTGATGATGGAACGCGCGATGTCATTGAAGAATTAGGTCGTGAGAACTCAAAATTAAGCTTGGTTGACAATCAAAAACAACTAACACCATTTGCTTTCAACTTAGGAATTCACGCAGGTGGAAAAGTGGATTATGTTCAAATCGTTGGTGCTAGACACATTCTGAGTAAAAACTATTTGATGGAATGCATCAAATCCATACAGCAAAACAAGGACATCTGGTGCGCCGGTGGAAAAATCATCAATGCAGCAATCAATCCAATTAGCGAGCGAATTGCAGCCGTTATGTCCTCCGCTTTTGGAATGGGCATGGGCAACTTCCGAACTTTGGAGCAATCAGGTTTTACAGATACGGTAACAAGCCCCATGTATCCCTATGAAGTATTCGAAAAAATTGGATTCTTTGATGAAAACTTGATTCGAAATCAAGACGACGACTTTAATTTTCGTGTGACCCAAGCTGGTGGGAAAATTTTCTTCATTCACGATATTTCTTTGAAGTATTACGTTCGTGCAAGTATTGCTGGTGTCCGAAAACAATTTTTTCAATACGGCTATTGGAAAGTATTTGTGAATCAGAAGCATGGCGTTATGACCACCATCCGACAATTATTTCCTCCTTTGTTTGTCTTGTATCTTCTTAGTTTTCCTTTTATTTACTTTTTTCCAAATTGGCTGAAAGTTCTTTCTTTGCTACCAATTCAACTTTATGTTATTGGACTGATTTTTTTCACCTTAAGATTAACTGGATTAAAAAACTTTCTTCAAACGGCATTTTTATTTCCGCTGATACATTTGAGCTATGGAAGTGGCTATTTACTTGGAATAATGGATTTTATTTTATTAAAAAAGAATCCAAGCGATAAACAAAAGGAACTGAGTCGTTAATCAGATGAATTTATGTGAGCCGTCACAATTCGGCATGCGTTTGGACATCCCACAAATGCAATCCGTAAGTCCTTTCCCTTTCATGATTCGCGGACGAACTTGTTCAATGCGACTCATTCTCGTTGCGGATTGTTTGGCATTCGAAAAATGCAATAAGTAAGCGCGTTGTCGTCCTGGAGTTAAGGCTTCAAAAGCTGTTTTAAGTTCATTGTCTGAATCCAATTTCTGTTGAAATTCTTCTACAACTTCATAAGCTGAGTGAGGTTTTAACTCGACTTTCAATCCTGCCTTTTCCACTTCAATCGCCTCAAAAATATATTGCCTGATGGATACTTCCATTTCCTCAATTTCTTGAAGATTTGTGAAGCGTATTTGTCGACCGGATTGAACTTGATCCGTTTGTTGAAAAAGGATTTTTTCTGCATCTTGCAATAAGGACCCCTTCATAAACAACACGGCGCAATATTCTTTGAATCCATGAATTAAACAAACATTTTTCCCTTCATACATGTAACAAGGGTGCATCCACTTGAATCCTTCCTCCATGTGACATGACAAGGCAATTGCTCGTAATTTGGTCAACTCAGCTTGCCATTTTTTCTGTCCTTCTAGAAATTGATCCACTTTTTCGTTACTCATGCCGGTCATTTTGAACAAAAATAAGGAAAAGACGAGGATTGAAATCGAAATATCAGGAGAAGCTAGTTTTCATAATTAAAATTAACTTTGTTTTATGATACCATTTTCACCACCCCGAATAGACCAACGAGTGATTGATGAAGTAACAGCTGCACTAAAAAGTGGATGGATTACAACTGGTCCTCGAACCAAACTTTTTGAGAAAGAAATTTCTGCCTATTGTGGCTGTCAGACAACCGTTGCGGTGAATTCATGGACTGCCGGAATGGAGGTGCTATTACGTTGGTGGGGCATTGGTCCCGGGGATGAAGTCATCATTCCAGTTTATACCTATTGTGCCAGTGCGAATGTGGTCATACATACGGGTGCCACTCCAGTGATGGTGGACATCAGCGCAGAAGATTTTAACATTTCCATCGAAAAAATTGCAGCCGCAGTTACAGAGCGCACGAAAGTGATAATGCCTGTTGACATCTCTGGTTTTCCATGTGACTACGATGCCATTTATCAAATCGTTGAAGCAAAAAAATCACTGTTTAAAGCTAAAAACGAAAAACAAGAAAAATTAGGTCGAATCTTGGTAGCAGCAGATGCCGCACATAGTTTTGGTGCCACGTATAAAGGAAAAGTTTCAGGAGCCATTGCCGATGTGACGTGTTTCTCCTTCCATGCGGTAAAAAACCTTACAACTGCCGAAGGTGGAGCCATTTGTTTCAACTTACCATCCGATTTCGACCATGAAGAAATTTACAAGGAGTTCTGTATTAAAATCCTTCACGGACAATCAAAAGATGCCTTAGCTAAAGCGCAAAAAGGTGCTTGGCGCTACGATGTGTTGGAGCCTGGATTCAAATGCAATATGACCGATCTTCAAGCAGCGATTGGACTCATTGAATTAGAAAGATACCAAGAAAACTTAGATAGAAGAAAAGCCATTTTCGAGGCGTATGATGCGGCATTTAAACAACATTCATGGGCGATTACTCCCTGTTACCAAACAGCGGATCGACTTTCCTGTTATCACTTGTATCTATTGCGCATAAGTGATGTAACGGAGACACAACGAGATGCCATCATCCAAGAAATTTTCGAACAAGATGTTTCAGTGAATGTCCATTTTCAGCCATTGCCCTTATTGTCTGCCTATAAAAATTTAGGGTATGAGATGGACGATTATCCAGAAGCTTGGCGGAAATATTCCAGTGAAATTTCCTTGCCTGTTTACTTCAATTTAACAGATGAACAAGTTCAACAAGTGATTTCAGCCGTCGAAAAGGCAGTGCTTAAAGTTCTTGAAAAATAAAGGATTATGAAAGGATTTTGGTGCATTATGTTGCTTGTTTTATGTTCGTGGAAGAATGCTTCTGCGCAAACTAATTCATCATTTATCTGGGAAAAGAACGTGGTAGATACTTGTGTTGTGATTCCAATGGGTGTCGATTTTGGTCTGTGTGCGATGCCACTAGGTTGGGCACTAAGTGATTCAGGATGCGTGATGCTTTCTGGTTGTAGCATGATTGGTTCAGACGGAATTGATTACTCCACTTCCTTTTTTCAAAGTTCTTACCAATGCAATGGTGCTTGTTTACAAGATACAACGATTGTGTTGACTTGTGTGGACAGCAGCCTGATTGATTCGAACATTTGTTGTCTAGATGTTTACGATCCAGTTTGTGGCTGTGATTCAGTAACCTACTCCAATTCCTGTTGGGCGATGTTTCAAGGAGGTGTTCTCACCTACACGTCCGGCACTTGCGAATCAGCAGGAATTTATCCAAAATGGATGACACAGATTTCTGTGCAACCGAATCCGTTTACCTCCAAACTATCATTTATTGCAGATCCCTCACTGAATTTGACGATAAGACTTTATCATTCAACTGGTCAGATCATTCTTACACAACAATGTTCCGGTTCGTTTCTTGAATTTGATGGAGGACAGCTTGCGCCCGGAACCTATTTTGTTGAAATCACAAATCTTCAAAGTGGACAAAAAGTGGTGAAGAGAGTGGTGAAAGAATAGTTACTGCATTTTCTGTTAACGATTGTTAATCTGATAATTAATTATTAATTTGGTAAGATATTTCTTCTGATTTAAAAGAAATTTCACAAAAAACCGAGCCATGAAAAACCTAATCTTACTTCTTATTTGTTTCTTTTGGAACCTATCC
>JBJTMU010000061.1:0-5070 GCA_046070685.1 Flavobacteriales bacterium
CTTAACCAGACGCCTACTATTAAAATCAATGTCCTACGCGATAGAGACAAGAGACCTAAGTAAATCATTCGCTAGTTGCAAGGCGCTTGATAAGGTTTCCATCCGAATATCTGAAGGCGAGATGGTTGCTCTGTTAGGTGCCTCAGGATCAGGTAAGTCAACGCTTCTTAGACATATTCCTGGATTTATCACATCAGACAGTGGCGTGATCGACGTTCTTGGGAACACTGTTCAAGCGGGTGGTCAACGCAAACCAAATTTTAAAAATATACGAACCAAGATTGGTTTTGTTTTTCAGCAGTTCAATTTGGTTAACCGCTTGCCTGTCATAACCAACGTTTTAATCGGTCTTCTGCACGAAACACCTTGGTGGAGAAGCTTGTTAATGCGCTTCTCAATCAAACAGAGACAAGACGCCATAGAAGCCCTAGCTTCAGTTGGAATAGAGCAAACAGCATGGCAGCGAGCTTCAACGCTTTCTGGAGGCCAACAACAACGCGCAGCATTAGCGCGCTGTTTGATCCAAAAGGCAAAAATCATTTTGGCTGACGAGCCCATTGCATCTCTAGACCCGGAGTCTTCACGCATTGTCATGAACTTACTCCAAAAAATGAACGAAGAACACCAATGCACCGTACTTGTTTCTCTTCATCAGGTTGAATTTGCTGTTAGATATTGCAAACGAACCATTGCACTCAATGCAGGCAAAGTGGTCTATGACGGTCCCTCCTCGGCTCTGAATCCGAAATTACTCGCAGAACTGTACGGCAGCAGTGCCAAAGAATTTTTTCAAGCACAAGTTCCAGTCGAGTCTTCTGACAACACGATTTTCAATCCATTGACTGTGAATAACGCCATTTAACAGTCACAACTCAAAAAAGGAATTTCCATGATCAAAATGATGAAAACATTGCTCAGCACGCTGGCATTGACTGCCGCAACAGTCGCAACAGCAAACGACATCAAAGAACTTAACTTTGGAATTATTGCCACTGAAAAAGCAAGTGCGATGAAACAAATGTGGGAACCTTTTCTAGAGGACATGAGTAAATCAGTAGGAATCAAAGTCAATGGTTTTTACGCAACTGACTATGCAGGTGTCATAGAAGCACAGCGATTCAACAAAATTCAACTTGCTTGGTACGGCAACAAAGCTGCGATTGACGCTGTTGATCGATCACAAGGTGAAGTTTTTGCCCAATTTGTGGATATTGACGGAACTCCAGGCTATTACTCTTACTTAATTACCCACAAAGACTCTCCCATCAAAACATTAGATCAAGTTTTGAAAAATGGAAAAGAGTACACATTTGGTATTGGCGATCCAACTTCAACCTCTGGCACGTTGGTTCCCACCTACTATGTTTTTTCATTAAACAAGCTAGATCCTAAAACACACTTCAAGGTCATGCGCTCTTCCAATCATGAAGGCAATTTTTTGGCTGTTCTCAACAAACAAGTCGATCTGGCCACTAGCAACAGCGAGATGACTGAAAAGATCAAAGAAAAAACACCCGAGAAGCTTGAGCAAATTCGTATTCTTTGGACATCGCCTCTCATTCCACGAGATCCTTTGGTTTGGCGAAAAGACCTGCCGTCTGATGTCAAAAAGAAAGTGCAAGATTTCGTGACCAGCTACGGCAAAAACGAACGTGAAAAAGAAATTTTAAAAAATATGTATCGCTTGGCTGGGTTTAAAGCCTCTACCGATGCGCAACTGATTCCAATTCGCCAACTTGAGTTATTCAAAGATCGAATTAAATTTGAAAATGACGCAAACATGTCTGCTTCGGAGAAACAAACTAAACTTGCTGAAATTGATGCCAAACTTGCTGCGTTGGGCAAGACAAAATAATAAATTGGCGGCGTCTTTCAAATTGCCATGACCCATAAGCCTTCAATCAATGATATTCCCCTAGAGGCGCCAAGAGCCAGTCTGCTCGTGCAGTTGTCTTGGGGAATCTTGTTGTTATTGCTGATTTGGTCTTGGCAAGGGGCTGACATTCGCCCCTTGGCACTCTTTGCTGACTCCACCAACATGGCCGTATTCAGCAAAGAGTTTTTCCCACCCAATTTTCATGACTGGCGCGTTTATCTCAACGAGATGATCATTACCATTCACATTGCAATTTGGGGAACTGCATTGGCCATTGTTTGCGCCATCCCATTTGGATTGTTGTCTGCTGAAAATATTGCGCCGGCATGGATTTATCAGCCTATTCGCCGTTTGATGGATGCATTCCGAGCCATCAATGAAATGGTCTTTGCAATGTTGTTCATTGTGGCTGTGGGACTTGGTCCATTTGCTGGGGTTATGGCTTTGTGGATTCACACAACGGGTGTATTGGCCAAACTCTTTGCCGAGGCAGTAGAAGCCATTGATCCACGTCCTGTTGAAGGTGTAAGAGCTACTGGTGCCAATCAACTTGAAGAAATTCTTTATGGCGTCATTCCTCAAGTTCTCCCTTTTTGGATTTCTTATTCCTTGTACCGATTCGAATCCAATGTTCGATCTGCATCAGTTGTAGGAATGGTCGGCGCAGGTGGTATTGGTGTTGTTCTGCACGAATCAATCAGAGGATTTGACTATGCTGAAACCTCCGCAATTTTGATCATCATCATTATTTCCGTCACATTGATAGACATTCTTTCAGCTCGTGTTCGACGCTGGAGCATTTAATGCTTTGACTTTAATTTCTAATTTCAATCTGCAAAATGATTTTGCCAGCCACTGGGCGCATCGCGGTTTATTCATCGCCTAATGAACCGTTTCAAGTTCACGAATACCCTCTTCGATCTCCCAAAGCCATGGAAGCATTGGTCAAGGTCAGTATGTCCACCATCTGTAGATCGGACATTCATTCATACCAAGGTCACCGACCAAGCCCTTGTCCAGGTGTTTTAGGTCATGAGATAGTAGGAAGAATTGAAGCTTTGGGAAATGGACTTACCCACGACATGCAAGGTAATGTGCTTTCGATTGGCGATCGAATTACATGGAGCGAATACTTCATACCAGGCGACAACTACTTTACAGAAGTTCTGGACTTGCCTCAAAAGTCACATGGACTTGAAAAATACGGCCACATGGCAGTGACCCAAGAACCCCATCATCACGGAGGATTCGCAGAGTATTGCTATATTTTGCCAAAGTCATGGATTTTGCGCATACCAGATGATGTTTTTGATTGTGAAGCTGCTCCGTTAAATTGCGGCATTGCAACCATGGTTGCGGTTATTGAAGCTGCCAATCTTCGTGCCGGTAGCACTCTTGTCATTCAAGGCCTTGGTTTGCTTGGCCTTTACGGCGCTGCTATCGCCAAGTCACGAGGTGCTCAATTTGTGATCGGTCTAGATATCAATGCCAACCGACGCAATCAATCCGTCAAATTCGGTGTTGACCTTGCCTTAGATCCATCTCTTGATAAGGGTGAATTGCTGAAACATATTAACGAAAAATGTCAACCAGAGGGACCTGATGCAGTGATTGAAGTTTGCGGGGTACCTGATGTCATTCCAATGGGAATTGATATCGTTCGAACCGGGGGTACCTATGTCATTGCCGGTTTAGTGAGTCCAGGTGCAGACGTTAGATTTGATGCAAATCGCATCGTGAAAAAAATGATAACTTTGCGTGGCATACACAACTATCACCCGCGCCACCTGATCCAAGCGCTAGACTTTGTAAAAGAAAATAAGACAAAATATCCACTTGCAAGCTTGGTTGACGGTTTTTACAGCTTGTCAGAAGTGAATCAGGCTATGAATGATGCAGCCAATCAACGTGTGCTTCGTGCTGCAATCGTTCCTTGAACAACAGCATTTAAATTGCGCACTAATGGGAGAAATCCATGCGCGCCATTGTCAAAAAGCGATCGCCACTGAATGCTGCCAATGCCAAAAAAATGGAGGCATTGTGCGCATGGATTCAAGAAAACCACCAGCATACCCTGGGATGGTCGCAGTTAACCCAAAAAAGCGGTTTCACCAAAGAGCAGTTGTTGGAACTGTTTCAACTTTACAAGCAAGTCACCCCTCTTGCTTTTATTCGACACGTCAGACTGCAAGCCAAACAAGCCGAGAATTCTCAACCAACGCTTTTTAAAAATGTTGATCTAGATCATCCAGACAAAGACCTCTTTGTTTGAAACCTACGCCATCATCACTTATTGGGAGAAACATAATGTACCAAAAGATAATTTTGGCCTACGATGGCTCGCATGAAAGTCAGCAGGCTTTGCTCAACTGCAAAGATCTTTCGCAGTGGGAGCACGCAAAGGTTCATTTGCTTTCCGTCGTACCCTATGAAAGCAAAATTTCAATGGGTCATGAAACTGCTTACTACAGCGAACCTGAAAACAGATTGGCGGAAGAAAAGCAATTGAGCATACTCAATGATGGAGTTGCGCAATTATCAACAGCTGGAATTGAAGCTACAGGAAAATTACTGCGTGGTGATGCAGTGGATCAGATCGTTGAATATGCCAAAACCATCAGCGCAGATTTGATCATGCTAGGGCATCAGCATCGGCGCAATTGGTTAGAAAGGTGGTGGGCTGGCTCTATCCCCAAAGCTTTGGTTGAGCACGCACCTTGCAATGTTTTGGTGGTCATCATCAAATGAAGGTTGATGATGCGTCATTGGCAATTTCAGTTTGAAGTTTTATCTTTATCTGAAGGTGTGCCGGGAGCCGATTCTGGACTCTCTGGTTTGTGATCACCAAGCACTTCTTTCAATGGACAAATGCCCACAGCGGGACATTTGTTGCAAGTTGCCATCAGGGCAATTGGGCAAAGAGTCATGGTCACTCCTTAAATTGAGCGGTTTGCTCACGTAGCGTGAGCATAGTCAAATTCGTCAGAAAAAGATATGCGATTTTCTTTGCAAGGTGAACTCAAGCATCAAGAAAATTGAAGACGAAAAAAATGCTTCCATGGGAAGCATATAGAAAAATTCTAGAAATGGATAGCCTGCACGCTCAAACGCAAGTTGCATATGAGGCGTTTTTAATGAGCACATGGAGGGTGTACTGAATTTTGTGTAAACGGAGTTAAGGGTCATTGATGAGG
>JBJTMU010000062.1:0-7835 GCA_046070685.1 Flavobacteriales bacterium
GTTCTTGGGAACTTTTTACGGAAATCCATTCTCCTAACGCCATGGATAAAGCACCTGCTAGTAGTCCGGCAATACCAGTTAATAACACTTCTTGTTGTCCGCTAGATGCACCTGCGATTCCCATGACTAAACTGAAATTGGAAACCAATCCATCATTCCCTCCAAGTACAGCTGCTCTTAAGGCATTTCCACCAACTGAACGATGGCGTTTTTCAAAGCGTGCCAAATTGCTTCCAGAAACATTTTTATTGTGATTCAGAATATTTCGAAGGATCGTTACGTGTGCCGTGTCCGAAATTGACGATTCCGTTTTGGTGGTTTTACGTGCATTCACCACAGCTGATGAAATGCTTTTTTCTGTGTCCAACAATACACCAAGAACGTAATCATAACCTAGAATTTTTCCAATTCTTGCCAAGGTTTTTGCCCGCCAAGAAGGACCAGGTAATTGATCCAGAGGAAGTTGATTGCTGTGCGCAAATGCCTCTGCATGACTTTGTTCAATTGCGCTCATTTGTTCAAATACTTTCGCCACATTTTCGTCTTCTTCGTGTTTTGCTAACAAAGCATACAAGAAACTCGCGTCTATTTCAGTTTGAATACTTTTTAAATTAATCATTGGTGATTTTGTTAAAATAATGGAATGAAACTACGAATTTATTCGATAGGTCCGGGTTTAAAAATGAGATTTCTTGCTCGTTTATACGGAAGGAAATACTTGAAATCAAGAGAAAGATAAGATCCATTTACATTGCCGTACATTACCCGACTGTCATTGACATATTTGTATTTTGCAACGTATTGAAACACCGGCGCCATCGCCACTCTTGCGGACCCACCAATGTAAAACACCCCGCTTTTCTTTGTGCGGTACTCGAATCCAGCACTTGCAGCTAAATCGAAGGACATTTTTTTATGAATATCGACAAGACCAATGTGAAAGAATTCGTGCTTTCCGTTTGGATGATCGATAATCCCTACACTTGATGGTTTGTTTTGCAGCGCCAAACCGAGTGAGGCATTCGCAAAAATGGACTTAGTTAATTTTACGTTCACCACCGCGGAAACGGGAATGTCGTATTGAATGAAATGCATCGTATTTGTCGCTACAATGTTCGAATCCGTTCGTTGCATCGTAATCCCGTAAATTCGTTGAATGTAATTCAAGCCTGTTTCAATCGAGATCAACTCACTTAATCCCAAGCGAACGACTCCTCCAAAGGTATAGCCTGTTTTCTGTTCAATGGTACTCGTGAAATAATCCTTGGTTAAGGTCAGTGAATTTGGTCCGATGGTATTCGATGGAATAATCATTCTCGTCTGAAAACCAAAATAGTTTTGAATGCCAAATTTGTTTTCTTTCTGTGCAAACAGTGAAATGGGCAGGAAGATCAAAATGAAAATTATTTTTTGCATATCGGTAGAACGTAAAAATACAAAATCTAGGGTGTCTGCTGATTAAATCACTCAGAAATCCAAGTTGTATTGTATTCTAGTGGACGTCTATGCGCCTGTGGCCATTCAATGTTTGGATATCCTATGTAAAAGATTCCCAAACATTTATCACGATTACTTAAACCTAAAAATGAAGTCATTTCTTCACTGTAAATCAATTTTGGTGTTGCCCAGAATCCTCCGAGTCCATACGCCGTACAACTCAAATGCAAATTTTGAATGGCACAAGCAACCGCTTCAATTTCTTCGATTTCTGGAATCTTTTCTTCTTCCTGACGCTTCATGCTGACGGCAATAACGACAGAAGAAATCAATGGACGACGAATTAGTTTCGCCAATTTCACATCGTTTTGCTGCTCTGGGGGTGTCAATTTTAGATACGTTTCACCCAAAAAAGTACTTAGTTTTTGCAATCCACCATCCGTAAATACATGAAAACGCCATGGTTGCGTGTTACCATGTGTAGGTGCCCATTGCGCATTCGTTAGTAACATGTCAATTTGATCTTTTTGAACTTTTCGCTCAGAAAATTGCTCCGGATAAATCGTTCTACGACTTTTTATCAATTCGTTAATTTCAGACAAATTAAAACGCATAGCTTCATTTTTTCAACAAAGATAAGGATTTCAGATAGGTAGATGACAGAAGGAAATTGTATCTTTGAGAAAATCAACATCGTCTTATGAAAATTGTTCTATGGATTCTTTTTTTTGGTCTATTTAACTCGTTTTTGGCTCAACAAAACACAAGTGATGGTTATTTTTCCAAGATAAGCGGAGAAGAAATTAGTTATTTTTCGCCCTTACATGAATTTGCTGACCGCGCCTTATTGACTCGATGCAATGGTCATTCTTTGATTGAAATGCAGGCTGAAATCCCACATGGCAATGAGTCTTTGACAGAATTTCGTTTTTTAATTGGCCATTCCTCTGGAACAAGTGCAGCGAACCGTCATTTTCAAATCAACTTGAATGGAAAGGAGTTGTTTGTCCTGGAAACAAAAGCGAAAAGAACTGGAACTTTTCATGAAAAGCAAACCATAAACAAGGACGTTTCCTATCAGTTAACTTCGGTGGAATATGACATTAATAAGGATGTTTTTGCCTATTTAAGCATATTATTACCAACAAGTTGGGTCAAAGAAGAAGCAGTGTTTTCATTCGCAGGAATGGATGAGCAAAGCAGGGATTGGCTGATGGTATTTATGCATCGAAACGAATGGCAATTTGGCCTAGAAGCGAGTAATCTCATTTTGAAAAATGAGCAACTTCGAGAGTTAATCGTTCGAGTTGATTGTCCTTACCAAGCAAACATTCCAATAGATGATCCAAAGCATCAGAAAGAAAAAACCATACGGATTCAATCAGCCTATTTTGACCAGAAAGCGAAGATTAAACCGGGTTACAATTCCTTGCGTTTACCTAGCTACCCGAAAGATTTCATAGGTTCAGACTCCGTGAAGATTCTGATTGGCGATCACGTGTTTCAGCAAATTGTTCAGGTTCAGGAAACAAAAAATTACACCTTCCATATTATTCATCATTCGCATAATGACATCGGGTATTCACATCTTCAGACAGAGGTGGAACAAATTCAAACACGCAACATTCGCTCTGCTATTTCTTGGATTCAACAACAAGCAAAAACGAATGAAAAACCGGTTTGGCACATCGAATCCTTATGGGCGGTTGAAAATTTCCTGAAGGATGCAAGTCCAGCTGAGAAGTCCCTGTTTATTCAATATGTTCAATCTGGAAATATCGTCCTTTCAGCGAATTATGCAAACGTGTTGACGGGACTTTCTCAATCAGCAGAATTGAATTGGCTTGTTTCTTATGCCGAGCAATTAGAACAGCGCTATGGAATTGAAATTTCAAATGCCATGATCACGGATATCCCAGGAATCACGTATGACGGACTAAAAAATTACACGAATCATCACATTCCTTATCTTTCCCTTGGTCCAAATTATGTCGAACATTTACCCGATCATGGCGATCGAGTGGGAGGGGTCATCAATGAAACAGGAGACCAAGCATTCTATTGGAAGCCGGATGTGAATTCGGATGAAAAATTATTGGTTTGGACCGCTGGAAAAGGTTATTCTTACTTCCATAACATTCAAGATGCAGAGAAGGAAAGCAAGTGGGAATCTCGCATTTCGGCTTATGTTCATCAATTGCAGGAGTCGAATTATCCGTATGATATGGTTCAGTTGCGATACACGAAAAATGCCGACAATGGACCGGTGGACACGAATTTATGTGCCTTTGTTCACGCATGGAATGAACGTTATTCTTCTCCAAAATTATGCATCAGCAATGTAGATACGCTCTTTCACTTGTTTGAACAAAAATATGGTGCTACAATTCCGGTTCGAACTGGAGAAATTAGTCCCTATTGGGAAGATGGAGCATATTCCACTGCTTTGGAAGAAATGACGAATCGTCGAATCGCATTGAAAACAATTGACATGGAATCTTTCGCTAAATCGAAGGGTCTTTATGACGACAATGCGTCCTCCTTTTATGATTTGCAACGAAACATCATATTATTCCATGAACATACCTGGGGATCCTGGTGCAGTATTTCTGATCCAACAATCTTTTTCACAACTGAACAATGGCGCATTAAAAAATCCTTTTTGGATTCAGCGGAAGTTCAATACCAACGTTTGAGTCAAAAAATTGCTTTTCAATACACGGAAATGAACGCACCAATTACCGTTAAAAAAAGCATGATTTCAGATTTTGAAGTGGATTTAAGTACAGGTGGAATCACCAAATTGATTGTCGCCAATGAAAACCTTATTTCCGAAACAGCTCCATTTGATTACCTACAATTCATCTATGCAAAAGGAATTAATCCCATGGAACAATTCGGGCCAACGAATATTCAAGCAATCAACACGAAAGAAGACGATGATATAAAAGAAATCGAAATATCATTTGACTTACAAGGATTTAAACAAGTTCGCGTTCGTTATACTTGGGTGAAAAACACAAATGCTGTTTTGGCTCATATTGAATTGGATAAAGAAGAAGAATTGGATAAAGAATCGCTTCATCTGTCGTTTCCTTTTGCTGAATCCAACTGGAAACTGAGTTATGGAGATGAGCAACATCAATTGAATTACCCATCAGATCAATTACCAGGTTCGAACAAAGAATTTATCTGCGTGAACAAACAACTACAATTGAAGAATGAAAAACACACCTTGATGATCCATGCACCGGATTTTAGTTTGTTCGAATTGGGAACAATTATAAATGAAGACAAACGAAATGGTGTAAAGGTTTGGAGTCGTGAAAACGCAGAAGTGAATCCACTTTTTTTATATGTGCTGAATAATTATTGGCACACGAATTATAAGGCTTCACAATCAGGACATTTATCCTTTGATGTGCGTTTGGAAATCAAGTTAGGCAAGTTCATACGCTAACTTGTTGAAGAACGAAATTGAACGCTTGATTCGCGACGTATTTTCTTGTGCGTAAAACAGAAAATGACTATCTTTCTGATGTGAAAAACACCCAACTTATGCCTACTATTTTACAAGAAACAGCGGAGATTCGCAAACTCATTCCAACAGCACATTCGAAGGAATGGCATCGCATAAGTGATTGGAAAGGAATAGGTTCCGTTTTACTTGAATGGTGCTGCATTTTAGGTTGTGCTTGGTTGTGCGATCGTTATTTCACTTGGTATTTTTATGCGTTTTCGATCATGTTTATTGGAGCACGTTATTTGGCCTTGGGATTGATCATGCACGAAGGTGTTCATCAATTAATCTCCAAAAACAAATGGGTGAATGATTGGCTCTGCGAAGTATTATGTGCATGGCCACTATTGATTTCTATGCGGTCGTATAAAGTGAAACATTTGGCACATCATGCGAAATTGAATACATCGGATGATCCAGATTTTATTGCGAAACACGATCCCAATTGGCAATTCCCCATGTCGAAAATGCGCTTGTTGAAGATCATACTCGTTCAACTCTCCGGATTAGGTGTTTTAGAAACCTTAACGGTGATGTCGAGTAAACAGATGAAAGCCAAGAAGGATAAGGCACCTCTTTGGTATAAATTACTTCGAATTTCTTTTTATCTCATCCTGATTGGTGGATTTTTCTATCTTGGACTCGGATGGAAATTGTTGCTTTATTGGTTTATTCCTTTTGCCACATGGACACAATTAGCGAATCGCTTGAGAAGAATTGCTGAACATTCAGGGATTCAACAGAAAAGTGTTGATTTACAGACAAGAACGACCACACATGGAATGTTGACACGCATTTTTCTAGCGCCGAAATTCATTTCCTACCACAACGAACACCACATTTATCCCGGAATCCCTTGTTATAACTTAAGAACCACGCATCGGACCTTCAATCAAAACGAGCTGATTAAAGAAAATCTTCATGTTTCTCGCTCTTATTGGGATGTGTACAAAGAATGTGTTTCTTAGAAGTATTTCCCTGTTTTTGATGCGGTTCTAAATACGTAATCTTCTCCTTTCATGGATTTTGCTTCAAGCAGCCAATCTTGATATTTCGGCTCTTTAGGGAGATCGAGGTCTATTTTATTCAGCCAATAGGAGGGAAGTCCTGGGTACACATGATGTGCTTCGTGTAAATTGAAATTAAACAAGAAAAAAGAAGCCATCCACGATGGAATATAGAAACTACGTGTATAAGCCACTTGCTCTTTATAAGCCACAGGTTTCACGTCGTGACCATTCGAAATGGGAATATCTATGTGTGAATGTTGGGTCATAATCACCAATTCCTTCCAAACAAAACTCAGCAGAAAGGCAGGGATCAGTTGCTTTCCAATAAACGAAGCAAAAAATAAAAAAAGCAACACGTAAATCGTCAGATAACCACAAATATGCACGACAGCAGATCGGTATTTTGATAAACTTAAATGTCGTTTTATTTTCCCTAAATTCCAGTAGTTACTGAGCATGTAAGCCAAATAGAAAATCGGAATAAACAACAACCAACATCCATTCACAAGCATTCGAAGCGCAGGAGAGTTACTTGGCTCGACCGTTTTTTCTGTTGTTGGATCTTTATCGCGCCATCCTGTCCATCTGTGATGTAAGTGATGCATGTGCATCCATGTGAAAAATGGAATCATTGTCAAAAGTCCGAAAAGATGACCGAAAAATTGATTCAATATTCTCGATTTAAAAAAATTCAAATGTCCACACTCGTGCAGCAAAATGAATGTTTGGAGGAAAAAGAAGGAAAGCAGTAACTGACCAAGGAGATGCATCCACAAACTATTCGACAAAGAACAAAAAAGCCCGAATCCACCAAGTAGAACAGGTGACAATAAACTTAAAAACGCTTTATCATTGCGCGCTTTTAACTCACTGATGTCATTCCATTTTACTGGCATTCGTTTTCCATTTTTTCACAGACAATTGTTTGCATCGAAAGGTTCAATACTTTTTGAAAAATCAAAACAGGTGTAAGTAATAATTGTCCAAGAAAGTAAGGGAAAATGATGCGATTCAAATTTAAACCTTTCCCAATGAATTTAAAATATGCTCCAGCAAATAGATAAAAATAAGGTGGGAATGCTCCATAAGGTCGGTATTTCACCACCTTGAATCCATTTTGCTCCATCATTTCAATGAATTTCTTTTTATCGAAAAGAATGGTGTGTTGTGGTGCTTGAACGCCAGGCCATTTTTTACCAAAAAGCTTAAAGGACAAACTATCCAAGCGGGGTACCTCAATGATTAATTTCCCGGATTTCTTCAGGACAGCTTTTGCTTTTGCCAATGTTTGAATGGGATCGTAATCATGTTCCAGAAAATGCCACATCGTAATTAAGTCATAACGATTTTCATCCATCTTTTGCTCATAGAATAATCCTTCATAAAATTCAATTTGATCGAAGCCAGGATAAGATAAGCCCTCTTTGAAATCAACGCCACTAATTTGACAATTGTATTTCTTTTTCATGTGCAATAAAAAGGTTCCTACAGCACAACCAACATCTAAAATTTCAGTTTGCTCGTTAAATGATACGTGTTGAGAAACCAATTTATCTTTGTCACGATCGTGTTTATTCATCGCCCATTCAAATAACGGAGTTAGGACACCCCAATTTGTTTTCTTGCGATGTGCAATGTATTCACCATCGTAAAATTCCTTGATTTGATCCACCGCAATTCTTGGATTTTGATAGACCAATTGACAATCGTTGCATTTCACATATTGAAACTCACCATCATTACGAGCTATTTCTTATCGGTGAAGAAGATTTAACCGGTAAAGATGGTGAGTTTCAATATGTGAAATGCAAAGATTGTCAATTGGTCTATCAAAATCCAAGAATTGCGGTGGATCAAATCAAGGAATT
>JBJTMU010000063.1:0-29432 GCA_046070685.1 Flavobacteriales bacterium
GGAAGAAACAACGGAGACTGACGTTTTAGAAGCGTCAAATGCCACTGAAGAAAAGGAGAATCAAACGGAAGAAGTACCGGAACAAACTCTTGAAAAAAACATTGAACCTATTAAACCTGTTGAATAATGGTACACGTTGGAATCATCATGGGAAGCAAGTCAGATTTGCCAATTATGAAAGAGGCGAAACTCATTTTAGACGAATTTGGCATTAGCACTGAAGTCGAGATTGTTTCGGCTCACCGTACGCCCGAAAAGATGGTTTCTTATGCAAAAGAAGCAGCAGGAAGAGGAATCAAAGTCATTATCGCAGGAGCAGGAGGCGCGGCACATTTGCCGGGTATGACCGCATCGATGACTTCTTTACCTGTTATTGGTGTTCCAATAAAATCATCAAATTCCATCGATGGTTGGGATTCCATTTTGAGTATTTTACAGATGCCTAACGGCATTCCAGTCGCGACAGTCGCTTTAAATGCGGCGAAAAACGCGGGCATCTTAGCTGCGCGAATCATAGGTGCTTTTGATCCAGAAGTTCAACAAAAAATGGATGCGTACGCGATTTCCATGAAGGAGATGGTGGAGGAAAGTAGCAAGAACCTAGATTTGTAGGCTATTCGTACAACAAGTACTTTTTACGTGTAACCATAAATGCATCTAGTCCTGGTTTCCAGGTTTCTCGAATTTCCTTGGCAGACCATCCTTTATACAATTGTTCTTTCAATGTAGACGTCCCTGCTAAGCGGTTAAAGAATCCATTTTGATCGATAAAAACAGCGGAATCTCCCAGCAAATCTCTTGCTTCGATGAGGTAGTTTAAATTGATTTCATAGTTTCGTTTTGCACTAGTATGCGATAAGTCAAATCCATTACACAACTTATTCATTTGTGGTGGTGTTTTTGCTCCAGGAGTAGGAATTGGTGTGAAGGAAAAATCTGTTTTAGGAAAACGTGGATGTCCATAGACTTCGAATGGCTTATCCGTTCCTCGTCCAACACTAACCGTTGTTGCTTCAAATAAACACAGACTTGGATACAATGCAATGGCACCGTCTGTTCGCAGGTTTGGTGATGGCGCAACTGGTAAAGAATACTTCAATTTATGCTTGTAATTTTTACATGGGATGACCCATAAATTACAATGTATTCCATTGTTTAGCCAACCCTCTCCATTAATCATCATGGCATATTCGCCAATGGTCATGCCGTAAACGATTGGAACTGGATGCATGCCAACAAAAGACTTGTATTCCTTTTCTAAAATGGGACCATCAACATAGTGACCATTCGGATTTGGACGATCGAGTACCACCACTTGCTTGTTGTTTTCTGCGCAGGCTTCCATTACATAATGCAAGGTGGAAATAAAGGTGTAAAATCGAACACCTACATCTTGGATGTCATAAATCACAATGTCCACATCTTCTAACTGTTGTGCACTTGGTTTTTTGTTGTTTCCATACAAAGAAACCAAGGGAATACCTGTTTTGTCATCGATGGAATGACTAACTTTTTCTCCTGCATCAACATCCCCTCTAAACCCATGTTCTGGAGAAAATACTTTGACCACATTTAGTTTCAAGGAAAGAAGCGTGTCCACTAAATGCACGCCTTTTACCATCGAAGTTTGATTACCAACGACCGCGATACGCTTTCCAACAAGTGAATCAACAAATAAATGCAAACGGTCAATGCCTAATAATGGTTTTTTAACTTCTTGACGGTCAGAAGGAAAAAAGGTTCTTTCTACCTTTAAGGAATCGTCAATAACAATCGTTCCCACTGAAATAGGGTGTTCACCTTTCACGTTTTGAACGCAACTAAAAAGTAAAAACACAAAAATTGTTTTCAAGCACAGAAGCTTTGTGTATTTTTGAATCTTAAATAAAAGCATTTTGTCCTTCGAAATTTTCATATCACGTCGTCTCATCCAAAATAAGCTACAAGGTATTAAAGTTTCTAAGCCCATTGTACGCATATCGATTTTAAGTATTGCACTTGCCATTGTTGTTAACGTTGTAACAGTAGCAATCGTTACAGGATTTCAACATGAAGTGCGCAACAAAATTACGGGTTTTAATGCTCCACTTTTCATTTCGAAGAAAGGAACAAAGCAGATTTTTGAAGGGGATGCCGTTTGGAAGGACCAAAAAGCAGTGCGAGAATTGCAAGGTGTAAAAGGGATTGCTTCCATTTCTCCAGTGGTTTTCAAACCGGCAATGTTGCAATCAAAAAAGTATGTGGACACTGTTCAATTGTCTTCAGGTAAAGATTCATTGATTAGTCGACAAGATATCATTGGTGTGGTGATGAAAGGAGTCGATTCTGACTATGATTGGCAATTTATTCAAGAACATTTAATGGCTGGTCGAACTCTTCATTTTTCTTCGAAACAGGAAGAATTGGTTTTATCGAAACGCATGGCAGATCAGTTAAATTATCAGTTAAACGACACCATTTCTGTTTATTATGTAAAAAATCAACCGGTACTGAGAAAGTACAAAGTGGTGGGTATTTATCAAACTGGACTCGAAGAATATGATCAAAAGTTGGTTTTTTGTCGTCTTCCAGAAGTGCAGAAAATGAATGATTTCGGGATAAAAACGAAAATTGTGTTGGATGATCAACTGTCCAATGGAAATATCGTGATCAAAGCAATGGTAGAAGGAAAAGCTGCAAATCTTCTTTACGATTGGGGTTCAGGACCTGATATTTACGGTGGATTTTATCTTTCACATTTGGTAGATACTAATTTTCGCTTGATTGTGTACCAATCAGATCCGCTCAAAGGAACACGTCTGCCTATTGATACCAGTTACTTACACGTGCGCTGCTCAAAACCAGTCATTCTTGCTTCTGAATTATTCAAAGAAGAGGACGGAGCATTAGTGAAAGAAGCGAGTGACTTGAATAGCTACCGATTGCGTACGTCCCAAGCTTCGGTTTTAGTCACCGAAAAAGAGGGTTTAGGTACGGGTAAAAACTTTGTTTCTGGCTTTGAGGTTCGCATAAAGGATTGGAATGATCTTCAGGATGTACAAGAGGAAATTCGTAATGGCATTGAAATGCGTCCGAATGAAAATAATGAATTAATGCAAGTGAGCAGTATTTTAGATACGGAAAATGATTTGTTTGCTTGGTTGAGTTTCTTGGATTATAACGTGTACATCATCATCTTTTTAATGTTGCTCATTGGGGTAATTAACGTTGGTTCAGCCATGCTGGTACTGATCGTGGTGAGAACGAATCTAATCGGAATGTTAAAGGCAATGGGCGCAAGAGATTGGTCCATTCGAAAATTGTTTTTATTTCAAGCGGCTCATTTAATTGGACGTGGATTGCTTTATGGGAATATCGTTGGATTTGGACTTTGTTTTATCCAAGAACGATTTGCGCCGTTAACGTTGGATCCGCTGGTGTATTATTTGGATAAAGTACCTGTGGAAATCAATCCGGTTTCATGGCTTTTAGTCAATGGAATTACGTTTGTCGTTTGCATGATTTCATTGATTATCCCAAGTTACGTCGTGACAAAAATTAGTCCAACCAAAGCCATTCGCTTCAATTAATATGTTGTTTCAAGCATTTGAAGAGGTCAGCATCCTCAATGAGTCTGGTGTGTTTCGTGTCCTGCGAGCAGAAGGAACTTTTTTGTTTTTGGAGGATGAACATGGATTTGAACGAAAGGTATCGCTGGAATTTATTGTTCGACGCAAACAAATAACCGTTGATAAAGTCCCTGCGAAGGATCGTGTTTCTAGTCCTTCGACACGTAAATCGATGAAAAATGAACCTATTCCTTCCGTTGATTTACACCACCATGAATTGAATTTAGATGAGCGCAACTTGAGTAAACATGATATTCTTGAAGCTCAAATTACGGCGTTCAAACGTTTTTCCAATCAAATGATTCAATTGAAGACGAAACGATTTCGTGTGGTTCACGGAATAGGTGAGGGGAGGCTGAAGTCAGAACTGCGTATCTTGATTCAAGGTAAAGATGGACTTTCTATGCATGACGATCAAGTTACAAGGGGGAAAGTAGGAGCATCGTTGATTGAAATTCAAACTTCGATTGCTAAACCTTTTTAATGCTGCTGAACATAGCCCGGTTTTCCTTGTGGAATATCAAAAATCCATGTGTAATATCCGATGAAATGACTATTGAAAAATCCCATTTGATGAGTGTTTTTTGCGGGAAATGTAAGGTGGTTCTTTGCTGCTAATCCTTTTACCAGTGATTGTGCTGCAACGCCATCTTGAAGACAAGGTGCCTGTTTGAATTTACCCGTTCGCATGCTTCCGTATTGCCAGATTTGTTTCCAAGGTCTGATGTCCATCGTTTTTCCCATGGCATTTTCCGGAGCGATGATGTAATACACGCCAAATTGCACATGTCCCTTTAATGCAGCACTCATTCCCATTGCATACGCATGACCCATACTGTGAGAGACGATATATATCGTGTCGTTTAAGGAATAATTTGGCGCTTCATTTAATACTTGAAGTAAATTGTTACCTGCTATTTTTCCATGTTTGAATCGTTCGTTAAATCCATCATAATTTGGATTCGTTGCTAATAGACTCGAAGTTGCTACGCGTTGGTTGGATGGGAGTTTGGTATGATAACAATGGTGTCTAGAACTCTGACAAGGTTTCGGATACACCGCAGCATTCCCAGCAAATTGAAGCACCGAACGATGGTTAGATGTCGCTACCGAATGGTGTCCGTCAGCATACCAGATTTCATCTGCTTGAATGCGATTTTGAAACAATTGATTGAATTGATTCCAAGGTTCCCAATAAGCATATCGGTCCATCGAGAAAAGTTGATTTTTCGTGTCGGGATATTCAACTCCTTTTTCTTGAAATGTATTCAAAAAGTCGGACATCGATTGGTTATTGGAAACTGGTCGATATCCATTGACGAAAACAAGGATACGTTTTGCAGGGTCAGGGAGTAATAGTTTTTTCGTTAAATCGAATCCCATGTGATTAAAGACTTTCTCGCGAACCAATTCGTTCTGACCATTGAAAAAACGGAATACCACAAAATGACTTTGGGTTGGCCGTCGATATGGAATGGTTTTTAACTCTAGGATATTTCGTGAATGTAAAAATCGCGCATGATTGTTCGAATCAACATCAAAATAAAGCACACGGTCCTCTCGTTGTGCATACCAACTGGAATCAATTTGACGAAATACTTGGCTTTTTGTAAAGAAGGAAGCTTGCGTTTGGAACTGATTGATATCCTCTAATTCATGTTGCAATTCCGATTGACTTTTCCCATGAAAGCTCGTGATTTCGTGGAATTTCATGTGGTAATTCAAGTAATAATATTCCGTGGCATAGAAAGCGAAGACATTTGACAGAATGGCAAGTCCCCAAATAATCAGTTTTGCAATTCTGAGTGATAATCGCTTGAAAAATCGACTGTCGAGCATGCGTTTATTGATCTTTCGAAACGTAAAGAATTGAAGAATTAATGTAAACAGTACCGCCAATAAATGGACAAGACACACATGATATCCAAGAAAATGAAAACGTGGTTTGAAAAACGGATTACTCACATCCAAGTAAACAAAAAATTGATTCTGTTTAAAGGGATGTACGAATTGACTCATCGGATTTTCTGGATCTACCAAAAACGTTCCATCTGGATTTTCTTTCCAAAAATAAAAGGCTACGCGTCCGTTCGATGTTTGAATATTTTCATAGTCATCGGTAAATCGAAAGGGCAATTGGTTACTTTTTAATTTCTGAAGTTCATCAGAAGGCCATTTTTGCGTAGCGAAAAACGAATCAACGGAAGCACCCGTAATTCCAAACTGCAAGGCCAATGCTTTTTGAACGGTTACGGAGGAAATGACCCCATGTTGAACACCAACAAACGAAACGGATTTATGCGGAATGGCAAAGTACTGCTGCGTATCAGCCGGAACACAGTAAATATATAATTGTTGTAAATCAGTGGGAAATCCATTCGGGAAATCAAGGTCGCGAAGTGCTTTTTGTTGACGGGTGTACTGTCGGTTTTCAACTGCTGGAAATGTCCATTTTTGTGTGAGAGCGGACCTGTTTTTTCGCGTTTGAAAGTCAAACGTTAATGGCAGATCAGCTTGCTGAAACGCACTTTGAACGACGCTTAAATCAAGCGAAGGCTGATTTTTCGATAAAACAATTGTGACGTGATACGAAGGCTTCGTTACTGCTTGTTGAGAACGGCTGAAAAATGACGTTCCAAACAGAAAGATTACCAATAAAAAGAAGGTAATCTGTTTCATCTGGTAAATTATAAGTGTAGGAAATTCTTTTTCGCTAACAATTCGTCTTCGGACTCTCTGTAATCTGGATCATCAACACAACAGTCAACAGGACAAACAGCAGCACATTGTGGCTCATCATGAAATCCAACACATTCTGTGCATTTGTCATGTGCGATGTAATAGACGTCCATATTTACGGGCTCAAACAACTGATCCGCTGAAATTTCTTCACCATCCAACGTCGTAATCATTCCTTTTAATGTGGTGCCATCGGCATATTTCCATTCTGCTCCACCTTCGTAAATAGCGTTGTTTGGACATTCTGGTTCGCACGCCCCGCAATTGATACATTCGTCTGTGATAATGATGGCCATAACTTCAAAAATTTTGTACAAAGATAATAACCCTTCTTGGATTGTTTTGTTCGATGAGGTAAAAAATAAGAAGTTATGTACTTTTGTGCTGTGGAAAAATCGAAAATCATCAACGCATTTGTTCAATTAGGAACGATTCTCAAGGAAATAGGCGAAAACAATGCGTATTCATCTAAGTTGGACCTCATTTCAGCGGAAGAATTCCACCAGCTGAATGAATTGATTGCACGAGAAATTCATCACAATGGATGGTTTACAGAAACGTCTATTCGTCAGGCATTTCGTGAAATAGCCTCTTGGTTAACCGAAGAGACTTTGACGTCATGGAGTGCGCAATACCCGCAAAATCCCTCTGTAAAAAATGTGGCCGTCATCATGGCAGGGAACATTCCATTGGTTGGATTTCATGATTTTTTATGTGTCCTGCTATCCGGACATAAAGTAATTTGTAAACTGAGCTCAGAAGATGCCCGTTTATTGCCTGGACTCGTTAAATTGCTTGTGGGATTTGAACCGGCAATCAGTGATTTGATTCGCTTTTCAGATCGTAAATTAGAAGATTATCAAGCGGTTATAGCCACTGGAAGTAACAATAGTCTCCTACATTTTGAACAATATTTCGCACATGTCCCTCATTTGTTTCGTGGACATCGCACTTCTGTGGCAGTGATTTCAGGTAATGAATCCATGGAGGAATTGCATGCGCTAGGTGTGGATTGTTTAACTTACTTTGGTCGTGGTTGTCGAAATGTGACGCACTTATTGTTTCCGGAAGGATACGATTTGAATCGTTTTTTCGAAGCCATTGTCGATTTGTCGGAAGTCATCAACAATAAAAAATACGGCAATAATTACGATTACAATAAAGCCGTTCACTTGATGAATTTAAGTGTGTTTTTAGATAATAATTTTTTACTATTGAAGGAGTCAAAACAATTGTTTGCGCCTTTATCAATGTTGCATTATCAATATTATTCCTCCACGGAAGAAGCTACTTCCTTCCTGAAGGAAAATGAAGCTCAAATACAATGTGTAGTTGGATGGAATGGAATTCCTTTCGGTCAAGCGCAATGTCCAAGTGTGAACGACTATGCGGATGGAATTGATACCATGGCCTTTTTAGCAAACTGCTAGTGGAGGTGAATTCATATTCAAGTAGTTTCCGTATCTTTGCCGCATGTCTTTTTTGGAAAAAATAATGATCAAATACAAAACGCCACAAGAAATTGAAATCATGCGTGAGGCAGCGCAAATTGTCAGTAGAACGTTAGGACTTGTTGCCAAACACATGAAGCCAGGTGTGACCCCGAAATTTCTCGATCAATTGGCGGAAGATTATATTCGTTCCCAAAATGCAATTCCTGGTTTCCTTGGATTGTATGGTTGTCCGAGTACCCTTTTGATTTCGGTCAATGAACAAGTCGTACATGGTTTACCCACGGAAAGACCTTTTCAAGATGGAGACATCGTTTCTGTCGATTGCGGTTCTGTTTACAAAGGATATTACGGTGATCATGCCTATACATTTGAAGTAGGTGAAGTAAAACCTGAAGTAAAAAAATTACTTGAGGTGACCAAAGAATGTTTGTACTTAGGAATCGCGGAGGCCAAGGCTGGAAATCGAATCGAAGACATCGGTTGGGCAATTCAAACACATGCAGAAAAACATGGTTATGGCGTTGTTCGCGACTTAGTTGGACACGGATTAGGAAAGGAATTACACGAAGAGCCACAAGTGCCAAATTATGGTCGAAGAGGACGTGGGAAGAAAATTCAAAATGGACTCACAATTGCGATTGAACCGATGATCAATATGGGGACGGAGAAAGTCATGACCCTAGATGATAAATGGACAATCGTAACAGCAGACGGCTTGCCAAGTGCCCATTTCGAACACGATATTGCAGTGGTAGATGGTGAACCAGTGATTTTATCCACTTTTGATTTCATCTACGAAGCGCTTGGAAAATAAACTGAAACTGGAACGAATATGGGTGCAACGAAGCATTGCAGTCGTTTTATTGTTCATGTTTTGGAATGGATTCACGGATATCTTTTGGATGGCTCCGACCTTGCTTTTTGACCCACTTTTATTATGTCTGTGGATCTTTCTTGTTCTGCTTTATCGAAAGGACTTAAAAGATCAGCCATTTATTTGGTTGTTGGGCGGGGCAGTTTTCATCAACAACTTACTCCATTTCAGTCATTTTTCGAATTTCTATTCTCGAACGATTGACTTGCAACAGCAAGAAACAAGCTATGTTGCTATGGCCCTTCCAATACTTGCCATTATCTTGACCTTTGTCGCTTGGGGGATGATGTTGTGGAAATTAACCAAGGAACATCCAAATCGAAATAACTGGAGGCTTCTCTTTGGTGTATTTTTCTTAGTTGATCTGATTTTTTGTCCACCGGCAACGGCACCATTTTTCAATGGGCTACTCGTGCTCATTTTTATATTACGAACAAAAAATCGTCAGCCATTTTTTTGGTTTTTAATGGCGCAATTTGTTTCGGTGTGCTTGATCGTCGTAGAGATGATCCTATGGTTATTTTCCTTCGCTCCTGGAGGGAAAAATTAGGCAAAAAAAAGAACGCAATTGCTTGCGTTCTCTTCAAAATCTATTTTAACAACTTACAAGTGAATCACTTCACCGTAAGCAGCTGCGGCAGCTTCCATAATGGCTTCAGACATTGTAGGATGAGGGTGAACTGTTTTGATTAACTCTTCACCAGTCGTTTCTAACTTGCGAACGGCAACTAATTCAGCAACCATTTCGGTAACATTCGCTCCGATCATGTGTCCACCAAGTAATTCACCATATTTCGCGTCGAAAATCAACTTCACGAATCCGTCTTTCGCTCCAGCAGCACTTGCTTTACCAGAAGCGGAGAATGGGAATTTACCAATTTTAATTTCATATCCTGCTTCCTTCGCTGCTTTCTCTGTCATTCCAACAGAAGCAATTTCTGGAGAGCAATACGTACATCCTGGGATGTTTCCGTAGTTCAATGGCTCTGGATGGTGTCCAGCAATTTTCTCTACACAAATAATTCCTTCAGCAGATGCAACGTGTGCAAGTGCAGGTCCAGGAACAACATCACCAATAGCAAAATACCCAGGGATATTTGTTTGGTAGAAGTCATTGACTAAAATTCGACCTTTGTCAACAACGATTCCTACTTCTTCCAAGCCGATGTTTTCGATGTTTGCTTGAATTCCCACTGCGGAAAGAACCACATCACATTCGATTTTCTCTTCACCTTTCGCTGTTTTCACCGTTACAACACATCCTTTTCCGGAAGTATCCACTGATTCAACAGAGGCATTGGTCATGATGTTGACACCCGCTTTTTTAAAGGATTTCTCTAATTGTTTCGAAACATCTTCGTCCTCCACAGGAACAATATTTGGCAAGTATTCAACAACAGTTACTTCCGTTCCCATTGCGTTGTAGAAATAAGCGAACTCAATTCCAATGGCTCCAGATCCAACTACGACTAATTTTTTCGGTTGTTTTGCTAAGGTCATTGCTTGACGATAGCCAATAATTTTCTCCCCGTCTTGTGGAAGATTTGGAAGTACACGAGAACGTGCGCCTGTCGCAATGATGATTCCTTTTCCAGCAGTATATTCAGTAGTTGCACCAGCTTCATCCGTTACAGCAACGACTTTTCCAGCTTTGATAACACCATTTCCTTTGATGACATCAATTTTATTTTTCTTCATTAAAAACTGAATTCCATTGCTCATTCCATTGGCAACGTCGCGACTTCTTTTAATGATGGCGTCAAAGTCTGCACTTGCTTCTTTCACCGTAATCCCGTATTCACTTGCATGAGAAAGGTATTCAAATACATTGGCAGATTTTAATAAAGCTTTTGTTGGGATACAGCCCCAGTTCAAGCAAATTCCACCAAGAGACTCGCGCTCTACGATAGCCGTTTTAAGTCCTAATTGAGAGGCACGGATCGCCGTCACGTATCCACCTGGACCACTTCCAACAACAATGATGTCGTAATTCATATGTTTCAATTTTAGGTTACAAATTTACGTTTTTTCGGGAAAGATACAAGTGCTTGGAATGCTTTCGGATGGTATTGTTGGATGCTGATTGAATTCCAATTCTTGATTTTCAATAGAACGAAATGAATTCGATCGAATTTTGCACAAAAAATGTTAAAAAATCGTTGGTAAACAAACAATTTTCCGAACTCAGTTCCTTTTTAAATACGTACTTTTGTTTCAGAAAATTCAAAGAATGGAAAGTACCCTGCAAAAAGAAGCAACGCTCGAACAAGCAATTGATTTAGGACTACGTGCGGATGAGTTTGAAATGATCAAAGGAATCCTCGGTCGAACACCAAATTTTACTGAAACCGCTGTTTATTCAGTGATGTGGAGTGAACATTGTTCCTATAAAAATTCCATTCTTTGGTTGAAAACACTTCCAAAGGATGGTCCACACATGTTGGTGAAAGCGGGTGAAGAAAACGCGGGATTAGTTGATATCGGCGATGGGCTTGGTTGTGTGTTCAAAATCGAATCTCACAATCACCCAAGTGCGTTGGAACCGTATCAAGGTGCCGCAACTGGTGTGGGTGGAATCAATCGCGACATTTTCACCATGGGTGCGCGTCCAATTGCTCAGTTGAACTCTTTGCGTTTTGGTAGCATCGAAGAAGCACGCACGAAATGGTTGGTTAAAGGTGTTGTGAAAGGAATTGGTGATTATGGAAATGCCTTCGGTATTCCAATCGTTGGTGGTGAAGTGTTTTTCGATGAGTCGTACAATACCAATCCACTTGTGAATGCCTTTTCAGCTGGAATCATCGATACGAAAAAAATTATTTCCGCAACAGCAAAGGGACCTGGTAATCCGGTGTTTATTGTTGGATCAGCGACAGGAAAAGATGGAATTGCAGGTGCTGCTTTTGCGTCTAAAGATATTACAGAGGATTCTGCTTCTGATTTACCTTCGGTTCAAGTTGGAGATCCGTTCATGGAGAAATTATTATTGGAAGCAACCATGGAATTGTCTGAGACCGATGCAATTGTCGGAATGCAGGACATGGGTGCAGCGGGAATTACTTGTTCAACTTGTGAAATGAGTGCCGCTGGAAATGTTGGGATGGAAATTTATTTGGATAAAGTTCCAACTCGTCAGGATAACATGTTACCTTATGAAATCTTACTTTCTGAATCCCAAGAACGCATGTTAGTTGTGGTTCAAAAAGGAAAAGAATCTGTTGTGAAAAGCATTTTTGATAAATGGGATTTGCATGCAGAGGAAATCGGACACGTTACGGATACGGGACGCATTCGCTACTACATGGATGGTGAATTGGTAGGGGATGTTCCTGCTGAATCATTGGTGCTTGGTGGTGGTGCGCCGCAAAATAAACGCGAGTATTCTGAGCCGGCTTACTATCAAGAATACAAGAAATTCAACATTAGTCAAGTTCCACAGCCAGAGAATTTGAAGGAAGTTGGTTACGCTTTATTGCAGATGCCAAACATTGCTTCGAAACGATGGGTGTATGAACAATATGATTCAATGGTCGGAACACGTACCATGACAACGAATCGTCCTTCTGACGCAGGAGTGGTGAATATCAAAGGAACAAATAAGGCGTTGGCCATGACGGTGGACTGTAATTCACGTTATGTGAATGCTGATCCTGAAGTAGGAACAATGATCGCTGTTTCTGAAGCAGCGCGTAATATTGTTTGCGCGGGTGGACAACCAAGTGCGATAACGAATTGTTTGAATTTTGGTAATCCATACAATCCTGAGTCCTACTGGCAATTTGTTGGAGCCATCAAAGGAATGTCTGCCGCATGTTTGAAATTTGAGACACCTGTAACGGGTGGAAATGTTTCTTTCTACAATCAAACTTCTATGAATGGTGTGGAAGTTCCCGTTTTCCCAACACCAACAATTGGAATGATTGGTTTGGTTGAAGACAAAGAGAAAGTAATGACCTTGGATTTTAAACAAAAAGGTGATTTGATTTTTATGGTAGGAGAATACACGGAGGATATCGCCTCTTCAGAGTATTTGGCAACGTACCATGGAATCAAAGCTTCACCAGCTCCTTATTTTGATCTAGAGAAGGAATTTAATATGCAGGAATCCGTGAAAGGATTAATTCAACATAATTTGGTGAATGCTGTGCATGATGTTTCGGATGGTGGATTATTTGTGACCTTGGTTGAAATGTCGATGCCGCGTGAATTAGGTTTTGATATTGTGACCGATTCTGAAATTCGTGAGGATGCCTTCTTGTTTGGTGAAGGTCAAGGAAGAGTCATTGTTTCTGTAACCGAAGATCAAGAGGAAGCATTCCTAGAGTACATGGTGAATTCAGGTGTGAATATCACCTTGCTTGGACACGTGACAAAAGGAAAAATGCAAATCGATGAGGAGCATTATGGATTTATAACTGAAGCGAAGCATCTGTTTGATACAGCGCTTGGTAAACATTTTGAAAATTGAAAATAGAAAACATGGAATACAACACCACTAGAGGGAAGTTGATATTGCCAGAATATGGTCGAAATGTGCAGAATATGATTGCACACGCAATGGAAATTGCTGACCGAACAGAAAGGAATCGTGCTGCACAGGCAATTATTGAGGTTATGGGACAATTGAATCCGCACTTAAGAGATGTGGATGATTATCGCCATAAATTATGGACACACTTATTCGTGATGTCCGATTTTCAATTAGACGTTGACTCGCCTTACGAAATTCCAAAGCAAGAAGTATTGAACGAAAAGCCACAATTGTTGGAATATCCCAAAAGTAGCATTCGCTATGGACATTATGGAAAGTACACGCAATCCATTTTAGAAACAGCAAAAGCAACAGAAGTTCCAGCCGAAAAGGAGTATTTGAAAAGTACGATGGCGAACTTCATGAAAAAGCAATACTTGTCGCACAATAATGACGCCGTTGAAAACAATGTGATCGCAGAACATTTGAAGGAATTATCCAAAGGTGAATTAATTCTGGAGAATCCAGATGAGTTGGTGAGCACAAATACCTTGTTGCGTTCAATGGGCATTGGTTCGAACAATAAGAAATTCGGTAAATCGAATAATTTTAAACAGAAACAAAAAAAGAAATTCAAAAAGCAATAAACGATGGCTTCATTTGAAATATACGGTGGTAAACCATTAAAAGGTGAGTTAATTCCTCAAGGAGCGAAAAACGAAGCGCTTCAGGTTTTGTGTGCACCTTTGTTAACGGAAGAAAAAGTAACCATTTCCAATATCCCTGATATTGTGGATGTGAACAAATTGATTGCCTTGTTACAGACAATGGGCGTGAAAGTGGAAAAAGTGGAAAAAGGCACTTACATTTTTCAAGCGAAGGACATCGATTTAAAATACTTGGAATCAGAAGATTTCAAAAAAAGAGCATCTTCGTTAAGAGGTTCCATTATGATTGTTGGACCACTTTTAGCGCGTTATGGGGTTGGATTTATTCCAAAACCAGGTGGTGATAAAATCGGACGTCGTCGTTTAGATACGCACTTTGAAGGATTTGCATTACTCGGCGCAAAATTCAACTATGACGCGGGTGAACATTTCTATTCCGTAGAAGCAAAAAACCTGAAAGGAGCCTACATTCACTTGGATGAAGCTTCAGTGACAGGAACAGCTAACATTTTGATGGCTGCTGTTATGGCGGAAGGAGAGACGACCTTTTATAACGCTGCATGTGAACCGTACATTCAACAATTGTGTAAAATGTTGAATGCGATGGGCGCAAACATTAGCGGAATTGGTTCGAATATGTTGATCATTAAAGGGGTGAAGAAATTGGGTGGATGTTTTCATCGAATCCTTCCAGATATGATCGAAATCGGTAGTTTTATTGGATTAGCTGCAATGACGAAATCCGAAGTAACTATCAAGGATGTGAGTTGGGAAAATTTAGGAATCATTCCAAATGTTTTTCGACGACTTGGAATTAAATTAGAGCGTCGTGGAGACGATATCTATATTCCTGCTCAAGAATCGTATGAAATCGACACCTTTATTGACGGTTCCATCTTAACGATTTACGATGCACCATGGCCTGGATTTACACCTGATTTACTTTCCATCATTTTGGTTGTGGCAACGCAAGCGAAAGGTTCTGTATTGATTCATCAAAAAATGTTTGAATCACGTTTGTTCTTCGTCGATAAATTAATCGATATGGGAGCGCAAATTATTTTGTGTGATCCACATAGAGCGACTGTTATTGGCTTAAACCGTGAGCATGACTTACGTGGAATTACCATGTCTTCTCCAGATATTCGTGCAGGAGTTTCTTTGTTAATTGCAGCACTTTCAGCGAAAGGAAAAAGTGTGATCGAGAACATCGAGCAAATTGACCGTGGATACCAAGATATTGAATTACGATTAAATAATATTGGAGCGGATATCCGTCGCATTGGCTAATGAAAAAACAACTGATTTTAGGACTCGTATTTTTGGTGGCGTACACCTGCTATTCGCTCGCTTTTCGTTCGGAAAAATCGTTCGACGCCAAAGATTTAGCGCCTGAAATCAAGTTGATGGGAACAAACGGTAAGCTGCGTAAATTATCAGATTTACGTGGTAAAATGGTGTTGGTGGATTTTTGGGCATCCTGGTGTGGGCCTTGTCGAAAGGAAAGTCCAAATGTTGTGGAAGCTTACGCCAAATACAAGTCCAAAGAATTTAAGAACGCCAAAGGTTTTGAAGTGTTTAGTGTGTCGCTCGATCGTCAAGAAGATGCCTGGAAAAATGCGATTAAAGAGGACCATTTGACTTGGAAAAATCATGTGCTAGATAAAGATGGAATTGCCTCGGCAAATTATGGCGTATCTACGATTCCATCAGCGTTTCTGATTGATGGTGAAGGTCACATTGTTGCCAGTGGGGGAGAGTTGAGGGGGATCAACTTACACATTCAAATGGATCACTATTTAAAATAGTTAGTAGCGATCAAGCACATAGTGAATCAAGTCATTCATTTCTTGTTCACATCCTTTAGAAAATGCAAGATTCGGACGATTCGCCACTCCCAAGCAAATAGTTGTGCACGCGTGTCCTAATTGTCTCCCCAAAGCAAATATAGCCGAACTTTCCATTTCGAAATTGACGATTTGCAATCCTTGGTGTTGAAAGCTTCCCAGTTTTAAATGAATATCCTTGATTTTACTTTCTAAACGAAGACTTCGTCCTTGAGGTCCATAAAAGCCAGAACTAGTCACCGTAATTCCTTCGTGAGTTTCAGCGGAACGAAAGCGATTTGTTAGCTCCTTATCTGAAGAAATGAAATAGGGTGTGATACCAACGGGCAAAGCGAGATGGGCATCAATGCTAGATTTAATAACTTGCTCCTGTCCCGTAAAATCAATGGGATAGAAATGTGCCACATTGTCAAAACCATACGCATAAGTTGATAACACATACGAATGCAAAGGAATGTCGGATTGAAGAATGCCGCAGGTACCAATGCGAATGATTTCAAGTGAAGTTTTTGTCGCTTTTTCTGTACGTGTTTCTAAATCTATGTTTACCAATGCGTCTAATTCCTGTAAACAGATATCGATGTTGTCGGTTCCAATACCCGTTGATAAGACACTGATGCGTTTTCCATGATAAGTTCCGGTATGACAAACAAATTCTCTATGTTGACCTTTAAATTCAATGTGGTCAAATTGAGCGGAAATAAGCGAGACGCGATCTTGGTCGCCCACAAGAATGACCTTGGTTGCTAAGTTACTTGGATGTAGGGCTAAATGATAAACTTCGTTCCGATCATTCAAAACGAGTTCGGTTTCTGGAAAATGCATAAATTAAATACTTCCGAACACTTTCGCTAATAGTTCTGTTACGCGTGCAGCTGGATCTTTTCGGATTTTATTTTCTTCCTGTTCGACCATTTTGAATAATCCTTCAATTGCTTTTTGAGTAACATAAGCATTCAGATCTGGGTTGATTTTCTCTCCACCTGTCAATGACATTGCTGCATTGTATTTGTTCATGATCGGACTCCAATATTCCGTTAATTTAACGCGAGAAATAGCTTCTGCTACTTTCGGAGAAAATGCAGCGGTTAATTTAGCGGTCGTTTGATCCTTCAAAAATTTCGTTGCCGCTCCGTTACCGCCATTCAAAATGGTAAATCCATCTTGAACTGTCATATTGGTAATGGCATCCACAAAAATCGGCAATGCTTCTTTAGCCGCCTCTTCGGCGGCGCGATTCAAGGTGGTTTCAAATTTGTCCACCTGAGCCGTCATACCTAAGTCAATCGCTTTTTGACGTGCCTTTAGAGCATCCGGAGGGAAAGGAAGACGGATGGCTTCATTTTTTAAAAAACCATCTGTCACTGAGGTAATATTCACCGCATTTTTAATGCCCACTTGTAAGGCTTCCTTCAATCCAGAAACCACTTCCTGATTGCTCAATTTTGGAGCCGTTGGAGTTGTTACGGGATTAACATAAGCATTTACTGCAGATAAATCAACTTTGGAACATGTTCCAACGAAAAGGGAGATGGAAGAAAAAGCGAGAATTTTAAACATGCTTAACGAATAACATTAATGATTCCTGATTTTTCTGATTTTCCGTCGTTGTCCAATTCTTTGTACCAAGCTTTCCATGTGTAAATTCCTGGTTGAACTTTTTGACCGTTATAATAGCCGTCCCAATATGAATTGACATCATGTGTTTCCCATACTACTTCACCCCAACGATTATGAATCGTTAATTCAAAGTTTTCTTTATCGATACCTTCAACGTAGAATAACCAAACTTGATTGTGTTCATCATCATCCGGAGTAAATGCAGTTGGTGCATAGAAGATGACATCAGAAACAACTTGAATTTCATAAATAGCAGAATCTGAACATCCTTGATTTGTTGTGACGACCAACATAATGTGGTACGTTCCCATTACACCTTCTGGATAAGTAATCATTGCACTTCCTCCGTTGTTTACCACATTTGTAGCACCAACACTACTCCAGTCATAGCTAGCAATGTTTCCAGATGAAATATCATTTGTTTGTACAGTCGTTTCAAACCAAGTTAATGGACTTTTAGACATGGTAAAGTCAGCAGTTGGTAATGGTGTTACTTCCACGATGTCTTGGTAATGTCCTTGGTAAATACATCCATGGATGGAAGTCACAATCATATCAACTGAATAAGTTCCTGGATTTGGCAAGGTTTCAGGCAGTGGATCCAATGCGTTTACCGTGAAAGAATCTCCATTTGAGAAGATGTATTGTGTACTTGCAATATCTCCTCCGTTTGTGGATGTATTACTAAAGACAAAGTCACCTGGCAGACATCGAATCGCATGATCTGGAACAGTACTTGGAATGATTTCTAATGGGAAAGTAATCGTCATACATTCCGTTGTAATAGGCGAACCACATGCTTCACTGAGTGTCACGCAATAAACAGTTCCAGAATTGATTGGGTCAACCGTGATGGATCCACCGTTTCCAATTGGTAAGCCATCTTCAGTCCATGAGTAATTGTAAGCTGATGAACCTCCAGCACCTGTTGCTGTCAATAGAATGGCATCTTCTGAACAAATCATCGTATCTTGAGTCAAGAAGGAAATAGACAATGGATTCGGTTGACTAATCGTTACATCCATGGTTTGAACACATCCATTCATGTCAGTAACTGTTACGGTATGAAGTCCAGCGCCTAAATCTAACGCAGTCGCGGCAGAAGCTGTTGAACCCGACCAACTGTACGTGTAGTTCGGTGTTCCCTGTGTGACATTCACGGTTGCTTGTCCATTCGCGATGGTGTAACAATTCGCATCAACAATATTGGTCATTGTTAAAATCATTGCTGGAATCTCTGTAATTGTTACATAAATCGTATCCACACAACCTGTAGCTGTAGAGGCAAAGCACCAATAATTCCCAGCACTTAATCCTGTAGCTGTTTGTGTCGTTTGACCATTGCTCCATTGGTAATTGATCGCGCCTGTAATAGGTGTCACAATTGCTGTTGCTGTTCCATCACTTCCACCAGGACAAGATACCGGAGTGGTGGTGGAATTAAAAGTCGCAGGGTTATCTGTGATCACGGCCGTACCTGTCGCTGTACAACCATTTCCATTTACCACGGTCACAGTGTATGTGCCTGCCGCCAATCCTGTTGCAGTTGCGGTTGTCGCACCATTGCTCCATAAATAAGTGTAAGGTGGGGGTGAACTTGGACCAGGAACTGCCGTAGCGGACCCAATGTGTTGTGAACAAATATCAGGAACAGTTGTCGTTGACATGGTTGGATTTGAAACAGTGATCCAAGTGGTGTCTTGAGTAATGGAACCAACGCTTGTTCCACATGCTGCACCCGAAAGGAAATAACCAGTTGTACCGGATGGAACAGGATTCACATTTAAGGTTCCGTTATTATAAGGGAAAGATTGTCCTAAGGTATTTGCCCAAACGAAGTTACTTCCTGGACTATTCACCATCACATAAGGGATTTGAGAAATCGTGTAGGTGTTCGTGTTAGAAGGTGCTGCTGGTAAAAAACGACGTCCATCTTGATTTGCACTCCAAACCGATACGTTTCTTCCCGGTGTGATATTAGCTACCGTCATTGGATTGTTTTCAGACCCTTGAATCGCTAAACTACCATTCCACGTTCCACAAATTGGCTTGTTCCCAATGTGTAGTTCGAAAATATTCGATGTTTCATACAATACAATGGCCATGTAATTACATTGTGTTGTACATCCGAACATCATAATGTTTTTGTAAAGCACAACAAATTTTCTATTTGGTGCCGTTCCAATAGTTTGATATTGAATTTGTCCACCTAAAGATGGATTCATGTCCTCATACGTCAACATAATTGAATTTCGTGCAGACGTAAATGCCATATTTGGCAATGGAGTAACTCCTGATAGTGACCACGGACAATATCCTCCAGCATTCGTTAGGTTAAAAGAAATTAATCCGTTAGAACCAATCACACATTGTGAATAAGAGGTTCCGTAAAAACTAAATGGAAACCCAATTGCTACAGCTCCGGACCATGAATCGTCACTTAAACTAACACTTGATGGCGCATTTAAGTATAATCCAGCTGATGTACCTGGGTTGGCTCCTGTGTTACAGTTATTGATCGTTACCGTTTGACCAGCACAAACTGTTGCGTCTTGTCCAAGACATAATACAACATTGCTTTGACTGTTCACCGTTAGATGAGAGAAAATCATCAGGGTGAAAAGGATAGCAGTACTAAAAAAATTCATTTTTTTTGAGGATGTAGTTAACATATTCATAGGTTCTTGTAGTAAGTTCTGAGCCTTAAACGACGAACTATTAATGGAGGTTGCTTAGGCGAATCAAAAATATGAAAAAAAGATTCGAATAGCAAGGGTAAATCACCTATTTATTGGCCATGAACGGATCAAAAGAAGAACTTTTAGATGGACATCGGTTTAAAGTGTCATTTTGACACTAATAATTTGTTGAAAAATCTTGGCTTTCCGTTCGAAAATGTTGCTACTTTTGCCCAAGTTCAATTTATAAAAAACGATAAATATGTCTAATAAGTATCATGCAGAGATTGAAGCGTTCATGGATCGAGTTCGTGCAAAAAACGGACATGAGCCAGAATTTCTTCAAGCAGTTCAAGAAGTGGCAGAAGCAGTTATTCCAATTGTAGAAGCAACGCCTAAGTATAAAGCGGCTAAAATTTTAGATCGCATTGTTGAGCCAGAAAGAACGATTATTTTCCGAGTTCCTTGGGTTGATGATAAAGGTGAAGTTCAAGTAAATAGAGGTTACCGTGTAGAATTTAACTCTGCAATCGGCCCATATAAAGGTGGATTACGTTTTCACCCGTCTGTGAACTTGTCTATCTTGAAGTTCTTAGGTTTTGAACAAATTTTTAAAAATTCCTTAACGACACTTCCTATGGGTGGTGGTAAAGGTGGTTCTGATTTTGATCCGAAAGGAAAATCAGATAACGAAGTAATGAAATTTTGTCAATCATTTATGACGGAATTGTCTCGCCATATTGGTGCTGATACAGACGTTCCTGCTGGTGATATCGGTGTAGGTGGTCGTGAAATCGGATACATGTTTGGTCAATACAAAAGAATTCGTAACGAGTTTACAGGTGTCTTAACTGGAAAAGCAAGAAACTGGGGTGGATCATTGATTCGTCCAGAAGCAACTGGTTACGGAACTGTTTATTTTGCGAAAGAAATGTTAGCAACTAAAGGGGACTCTTTCAACGGTAAAGTAGTAGCTGTTTCTGGTTCTGGAAACGTGGCGCAATATGCATGTGAAAAAGCAACGCAATTAGGAGCAAAAGTGGTTACTTTGTCTGATTCTGAAGGATACATCTATGATGCGGATGGAATTGATGCTGGGAAATTGGCGTTTGTGATGGAATTGAAAAATGTTAAACGTGGTCGTATTTCTGAATACGTTGCGGCTTATCCATCTGCAAAATTTGTTGCCGGAAAACGTCCTTGGGAAGTGAAAGTGGACATCGCTCTACCTTGTGCAACTCAAAATGAATTGAATGGCGATGAAGCAAAAGTTTTGATCTCTAACGGTGTTATTTGTGTGGCTGAAGGAGCAAATATGCCTTCTACGCCAGAAGCAATTACAGCATTCCAAGACGCGAAAGTGTTGTTCTCTCCAGGAAAAGCATCAAATGCTGGTGGGGTTGCAACATCTGGATTGGAAATGTCTCAAAACTCCCTTCGTCTTTCTTGGTCTGCTGAAGAAGTAGATCAACGTTTACACGGAATCATGGTTTCTATCCACGAAGCATGTGTGAAATACGGTAAAGATGATGCTGGATACGTAGATTACGTAAAAGGAGCAAACATCGCTGGATTTGTAAAAGTAGCAGATTCAATGATCGATCAAGGATTGGTTTAATCGAGTCCGAACATAAAATGAAAAATCCCACCTCGGTGGGATTTTTTTTTTGCGCATGTATTTGATTTTTCAGCAACTTTGCAACAACATCATGCGCGTTCATTTTCTCATCTATTTATCCTTCTTTTCTTCTGTTTTGTTCGCTCAGAATAAAGTGGAGCATCCTATCTGGCGTTTGGGTGTTGTGCAATCTTTTCAAAAATTTGACCCATTTACATCTGTTCAAATTCAATACGATTGGAAGCATCAGCAACTTTCATGTTCCATGGGGTTTTCTATTCAAAAAGCAAATCAACATATTTTTCATCCAGCGCTTTCTGTTGCTTATTCGCGCTATTGGAACAGAAAATCCTGGAATATTGGTCCTTCACTAAACACAGGAGTTGACTCGTATGTTTTCGGTACAAGATGGCTTTACTTGCATGCTTCTTTAGGATATCGTCTGAGTTATGGACAAAAATGGCGCGTTTTTCAAGAGTCATCTTTTGGACCAACGACCGAATCATTCACTTACATGGAAACGAAAAACCTTTCGTTTACATGGAATTACCAACTAAAAATCGGCATTCAGTATGCGCTTCCTTAGTTTCTTTCTTCTTGTAATGATCCTCGTTGCATGCTCCAAGCCGGAAGAGCAGCTGCAGATTCTTGTGTATGGTCATGCTGGAATGGGCTTGAGTATGGATAATTCAATTTATCACGATAATTCGTTGGAGGCCATTTCGTTGGCGCTGCATTTACCTACTTCTAATGGGGTGGAAGTGGATGTTCGACTAAGTGCGGATGGAACCTTATGGTTGTACCACGATGAATGGTTGGAAGCTGAATCCAATGGTGTTGGCTGCGTCTCAGAATTAAGCGACAAACAACTGTCGAAGCTGACGTATCGCAGCAATAAAAAAGAAAAATTAGCAAAATTAAGCGATGCTTTTGCCTTGCTTCAAGAGGATCAAGTGCTATTTCTCGATCTCAAACAGGTGAATTCTTGTCGGAATGAACGCATCGATTTCGAGCAATTAATGGCGGCATTTGAAACGCAAATTGAGTTACATAAAAATCAGGTGAAAATCATCTGTGCGTATGAGTTTTGGCTCAATCAATTAGCCAACGAATATGAAGTGTACTATTCAATAGATGATATTATAGAAGGAAAAGAAATACTTCAAAAACACCCAAAAATAAAGGGGCTCGTTGTGCGAAATGCGGAGATAACGTCGAATGACATTGACTGGATTAAACAGCAAGGAAAATCAATATTCCTTTACGATATTCGATCCTTGAAAGGAATTAAAAAAGCATTCCGTAAAAATCCAACCGGGATATTTTCAGATGACTTAAGAAATGCGTTAACAGAAAGAAATTATGCTTTGTAGAAAGGTAATTTGACCACTTTCGCTTTCACTCCTTTGTCGCGAATATCAATATAGATTTCACTCTCTAAAGAACTGTGGTCCACTGTAACGTATCCTAAGCCGATGCCAAGTTTCATACTTGGAGACATCGTTCCTGATGTTACTTTACCGATCACATTTCCAGCAGCATCTGTGATTGGATAATCGTGACGTGGAATACCTCTGTCAATCATTTCAAACGCCACCAATTTACGAGTAACACCTGCTTCTTTTTGTTTCGCTAAGTATGCTGAATCTGTAAAATCTTTTGTGAATTTGGTAATCCATCCAAGTCCAGCCTCTAGAGGTGAAGTCGTATCATCGATGTCATTCCCATAAAGGCAGAATCCCATTTCCAAACGCAAGGTGTCGCGCGCTGCAAGTCCGATTGGTTTGATGCCGAAATCTGCTCCAGCAGCAAAGACTGCATCCCAAAGTTTGTTCGCATCTTCGTTTTTAACATAGACTTCGAATCCACCTGATCCAGTGTATCCTGTCGCAGAAACCATCACATTTTCGATGCCGGCAAACGTTCCGTATTGAAATGTGTAATACGTCATGTTGGATAAATCAATGCTGGTCAATGATTGCATTGCTTCAGCTGCTTTTGGTCCTTGAATCGCCAACAAGCTGTATTGATCAGAAAGGTTTTCCATTTCAACACCTAAATCGTTCAAAGAAGAAATCCAATTCCAATCTTTTTCAATGTTGGAGGCATTCACTACAATGAAATATTCCTCCGCATGAACACGGTAAATGATCAAATCATCCACAATCCCGCCTTTGCCATTTGGCATGCAAGAATATTGCGCTTTCCCGTCAAACAAAATAGATGCATCGTTGGATGCAAATTTTTGAATCAAAGCAAGCGCATTTGGACCTCTCAAAACAAATTCTCCCATGTGAGAAACATCAAAGACACCTACGGCATTTCGAACGGTTTCATGTTCGGCATTCACACCTTCATATTGTACAGGCATGTTGTATCCAGCAAATGGAACCATTTTCGCGCCTAAATCGATGTGTTTTTGAGTAAGTGCGGTATTTTTCATGTGGGAAGAAAGTTTAAAGTGGGAGATTTAGTTTTTTACACGCTCAACATAAACACCTGTGCGAGTGTCAATTTTGATGACCTCTCCATTATTAATAAATAACGGAACACGAACTTCAGCGCCAGTTGCAATGGTTGCTGGTTTCATCGAGTTAGTCGCTGTATCGCCTTTTACTCCTGGTTCTGTGTACGTAATTTCAGAAATAATATACATTGGCAATTCAATCACAAGTGGCATTTCTTCCTCCGCGTGGAAAAGAATGTTAACGACCATTCCTTCTTGTAGAAAGCCTGGTTTTTCGACCATTTTCAACGGAATATTTACTTGTTCAAACGTTTCATTATTCATGAAAACATAAGTCTCACCTTCTTGGTATAAGTATTGGTACTCACGGTTCTCAATACGCACTGGGTCAATTTTGTGTCCAGCTGAAAACGTATTATCAATGACTTTTCCTGTTTCGATTTGACGCATTTTGGTGCGAACGAATGCAGGACCTTTTCCCGGTTTTACGTGTTGGAATTCAATGATTTGAAACAATTTATCATTGTGACGTATGCACAATCCGTTTCGAATGTCTGATGTATTTGCCATAACTCAATTCAAATTTGGTGGCAAAGATAGGGTTTTGAGATGAAAACACAATTCTTTCAAGCGAAATATCCTTGAATGTGTGTAGTGGATTCCAAACATTTTCACCGATTTCACTTAGTTCTTGAAATAAAGGCCTTTATCAACGGAAATTCGTTCATAAAAAAGCAACTTTTCATGTAAAATCAGCGCTGGTAAAAGTTATTTTTGTTATTGCGAAAAATGGAAAATTCGAAATGGCAGAAAATCAATATACAGAAGACAATATACGTTCCCTAGACTGGAAGGAGCACATTCGTCTTAGACCCGGAATGTACATTGGGAAATTAGGAGATGGCGCAGCTGCAGATGACGGGATTTATATCCTCGTCAAAGAAGTCGTCGATAACTGCATCGATGAATTTGTGATGGGGAATGGAAAACGTGTCGATATTAAAATCAAGGATGGAAAAGTGTCTGTTCGTGACTATGGACGCGGGATTCCACTCGGGAAAGTCGTGGAGGTTGTATCGAAAATGAATACCGGAGGAAAGTACGACTCCAAAGCCTTTAAGAAATCAGTTGGATTGAATGGAGTGGGGACGAAAGCGGTAAATGCCTTGTCATCCCATTTCATGGTTTATTCCGTTCGTGAAGGTGAAAAAAAGATGGCTGAATTTTCCAAAGGAGAATTGGTGAAAGAACATTCCATTGAAAAAACAGACGAAGGAAATGGAACCTATGTCGAGTTCATACCAGACGAAAGTATTTTCAAGAAATTCGCTTTTAAAACGGCGTATTTGGATAAAATGATGTGGAATTATTGCTATTTGAATCGTGGCTTGTCCATGTATTACAATGGTGAGAAATACCAATCCAAAGATGGATTAAAGGACTTGTTAGAGAATAACATGGACGGTGATCCGCTTTATCCGGTGATTCACTTGGAAGATGAGGACATCGAAGTGGCATTTACACATGGTAGAACGTATGGGGAAGATTACTATTCGTTTGTGAATGGACAACATACTACGCAAGGTGGAACACATCAAAGTGCTTTTCGTGAATCTGTAGCGAAAGTCATTCGCGACTTTTACAATAAAAACTACGAAGCATCGGATATTCGTCAATCGATTGTGGCAGCCATTGCCGTGAAAGTGATTGAACCAGTTTTCGAATCGCAAACAAAAACGAAATTAGGATCGCAAGAAATTGAACCGGGAGGGAAGTCCATGCGGGCATTTGTGAATGATTTCCTCAAGGATAAACTGGATAATTTCTTACACAGAAATCCAGATGTTGCCGAGACAATTGAAAAGAAAATCAAACAGTCGGAGCGCGAACGAAAAGAATTAGCAGGAATTCGTAAAATTGCTCGTGACCGTTCGAAAAAAGCGAATTTACACAATAAGAAATTGCGCGATTGTCGGACGCATTTAACGGACTTGAAGGACGATAAACGCGAAGAAACAACACTCTTCATTACGGAGGGAGATTCAGCAAGTGGATCCATTACGAAATCAAGAGACGTAAATACGCAGGCGGTCTTTTCTTTGCGGGGAAAACCATTGAATTGTTATGGTTTGACCAAAAAAGTGGTTTACGAGAATGAAGAATTTAACCTCATTCAAGCCGCATTGGATATTGAAGATGACATGGATAATTTGCGGTACAATAAAATCGTCATCGCAACCGATGCTGATGTCGATGGAATGCACATTCGCATGTTGTTGTTGACATTCTTCCTTCAGTTTTTTCCTGACTTGGTGAAACGAAATCACGTGTACGTCTTACAGACACCGCTTTTCCGTGTGCGAAATAAAAAGAAGACCATTTATTGCTATTCCGATGAAGAACGTCGCAATGCCATTGAAGAAATTGGAAAAGGAGCGGAGATCACTCGATTCAAAGGATTGGGAGAAATCTCTCCAGATGAGTTTATTCACTTTATTGGAGCTGACATCCGATTGGAGCCAGTATTGTTGACGAAAGATAACTCCATCGATTCCATTCTTTCTTATTTCATGGGTAAAAACACCCAAGAACGACAAGACTTTATTATTGATAATTTACGGGTAGAAAAAGATCCAGCAGAACAAAACAAAGCTGCAGCATTGGAAACCGAAATAGAAACTGCATCCTAAGATCATGGCGGAAGACGAAATTGAAGAAGTAAATCCATCCCAGGGGGACGAACACAATCCATTTGAGAATAAGCAAGTGGATGAGAAAATCATTCCTGTTGGTGGCTTGTATGAAAATTGGTTCCTAGATTACGCAAGTTATGTGATCCTCGAACGCGCTGTTCCGTCCTTGAATGATGGATTAAAACCGGTGCAACGACGCATCCTTCATTCCATGAAAGAGTTGGAAGATGGACGCTACAATAAAGTGGCGAATATCATCGGGAATACCATGAAATATCACCCGCACGGGGATGCTTCTATTGGTGATGCACTCGTACAATTGGGACAAAAAGAATTATTGATTGATTGCCAAGGAAACTGGGGGAATACCCTGACAGGAGATGGCGCAGCAGCACCTCGTTACATCGAAGCGCGTTTGTCCAAATTTGCCTTGCATGTGGCCTTCAATCCAAAAACAACGAACTGGTTGTTGAGTTACGACGGACGAAACAAAGAGCCAGAACAACTACCGATGAAATTTCCCTTATTGCTTGCGCAAGGAGCAGAAGGAATTGCGGTGGGGATGGCATGTAAGTTTTTACCGCACAATTTCAATGAACTCATCGAACAATCGATTAACCATTTGCGTGGAAAAAAAGTGGAATTACTTCCCGATTTCCCAAATGGAGGAATGGCCGATTTTACAGGCTATAACGACGGTCTTCGCGGTGGACGTGTGCGTGTGCGCGCAAAAATTAAAAAGGTAGATAATAAGACCTTAACCATCCATGAAATTCCCTTTGGTACAACCACTGGATCCTTGATTGAATCAGTCATTAAAGCCAACGATAAAGGAAAGATCAAAATCAAAAAGATCGAAGACAATACCTCGTCAGAGGCCGAAATCATCGTGCATTTGTTTCCAGGCGTTTCACCGGATAAAACCATTGATGCGTTGTATGCCTTTACAGATTGTGAAGTATCGATGGCGCCAAACTCCTCAATTATCGATGGTGAAAAACCACGGTTTTTAGGTGTGTCGGAAATTCTGAAGATCAACACAGACAATACCGTTCGACTCCTGAAACTCGAATTGGAAATCCGTCTTGATGAATTAGAAAGACAGTGGCATTTTTCAAGCTTGGAGAAATTGTTCATCAACCATGAAATGTACATTGACTTCAAGCATTACAGCGATCGTGAGTCCTTGTATGAATATTTGTACAAGCGATTTGAGCCTTTCAAAAAACAATTGATTCGCGCTATAGAGGATGATGATTTGCAGAAATTGACGCAAATTCCAATGATTCGCATCACGCGTTTCGATGCCACTAAAGCCGACGACGCTTTATTGAAAATCGAAGAAGAAATTCAATTGGTGAAAGCGAATTTGGCTAATTTGGTGGAGTACGCTATTGACTATTTTAAAGACTTGAAAAAACGATTTGGCGCTGGAAAAGAGCGTAAAACGGAAATCAAAGTATTTGATAACATTAGTGCCACAAAAGTGATCATCGCTAACCGCAAGTTGTATGTTGACTACGAAGAAGGTTTCATTGGTTATGGATTGAAGAAAAATGAGCCGATCAGTGATTGTTCAGAAATCGACGATATCATTTGCTTCTTCGCTTCAGGGAAAATGATGGTCACCAAAGTTTCCGATAAGAAATTCGTCGGGAAGGACCTGATTTTTGCTAGCGTGTGGAAAAAAGGGGATACCCGCACCATTTATCACTTGTTCTACCAAGATGGAATTGGTGGCGCAACAATGATGAAGCGATTCTATGTGAATTCCATCACGAGGGATACGGAATACGATCTAACAAAAGGCGCGAAAGGTTCGAAAATGCTCTATTTCTCCGTTCATCCAAACGGTGAGCGAGAGGTGGTGACGGTGTTATTGCGTCCAAGACCACATTTAAAACGCTTGCGCTTTGATGTCGATTTAGGAGAATTATTGATCAAAGGACGTAATTCGGCAGGTAATCGCGTGACCAAAGAAATCATTCAAAAGATTGTACAAAAAGAAGTGGGCGGATCAACATTGGCAGCACGTAAAATTTGGTACGATGGAATTGTTGGACGATTGAATGATGAAGGAAGAGGGAAGTTCCTTGGTTCCTTTAAAGGAGATGATCGCATCTTGACACTTTACCGAAATGGAGAATACCGCTTGAGTTCCTTTGATTTGGCAACGCATTTTGACGAGGACATGGTGCACATTGAAAAATGGATCCAAGACCGACCGATTTCCACCGTTTATTTTGATGCAGAAAAAGAATTACATTATGTCAAACGATTTGTGTGTGAAGTCCTTTCAGATAAACGCGTGTCCTTCATTAGCGAAGCACCAGGATCGTACATGGATATTGTTTCGACGGCTTATCGTCCGGAGGCGAAAATTGTGTATAATAAACTGTTGAAGGAAACGAAAAACCTTCCGGATAATGTGGTGAATTTGGCTGATTTGATTGATGTGAAGGGAATGAAAGCACAAGGAAATCAGATGACGAAATTAAAAGTCAAAGAAATCGTGTTGACTCATCCAATCGATGAAAGTCCGGAGCCATGGCCAGACCAAAAGCCGGCGGAACCAACGGAAGAAGGAGAAGTGGAAATACTTGAAGACGATGAGGCTGGTCCAACACCAACCATGGAATGGGATTTATCGAAAAAAGAAGACGAAGATAACCAAGACCAGATTAAGTTGTTTTAG
>JBJTMU010000064.1:0-11732 GCA_046070685.1 Flavobacteriales bacterium
TCGGATTGTGTAAATTTGACTTCAATTTAAATTTCAACTTGAATGACGCCAAAATTTCATTCTCTTCAGATCAAAAACATACGCAAAGAGACCCCGACATGTGTTTCAATTAGCTTTGAAATACCCTCCACACTGAAAGAAGATTTTCAATTTCAATCCGGACAATACCTAACACTTCGCAGTAATATTCAACAAGAAGATGTTCGCCGTTCCTATTCCTTATGTTCCTCACCTTCAGATGATGAATGGCGTGTAGCTATTAAACAAGTTGAAAACGGCTTGTTTTCCACTTATGCTTTACATGAATTAAAAGAAGGACAACTGATTGACGTCATGAATCCAATGGGAAACTTCAAATTGGAAACAAATGCGCAACACGCTAAATCATATGTGCTATTTGCTGCAGGAAGTGGTGTCACGCCGATTTTCTCCATTTTGAAATCCATATTGAGAGAAGAACCCAACAGTCATGTCACGATGTTTTATGGAAACCAAGGATTCTCTGAAGTTATTTTCAGAGAAGAACTAGAAAACCTAAAAAATCAGTACCTCAATCGTTTTTGTTTGGTGCATTTATTTTCCAGAGAAAACTTAGGGAATGCCCTTCAAAAAGGTCGAATAGATGAACAAAAATGCTTGAAATTATATGATGCATTTCTAAGTAATGAAGCCATTGATGATGTCTTTATTTGTGGGCCAGAACAAATGATTTTGGATGTCAAATCAGCGATGTTAACGAAAGGAGTTGCCGAAAAGAGCATTCATTTTGAATTATTCCATTCAGGCGCAGTGAATAAAACAACTGTTGTTCAGGATGAAGCAAATCAAATTTCTACAAAAGTAACTGTCATCATGGATGATGACGCGATTGAATTTCCACTAGAGTCAAATGGAATGACCATTCTCGACGCTGCTTACAAAGCGGGGTCAGACGTTCCATATGCGTGTAAAGGAGGTGTATGTTGCACGTGTAAAGCGAAGGTACTCAAAGGAACGGTTCGCATGGATTTAAATTATGCGTTAACGGCAGAAGAAGTGGAAGCTGGATATATTTTAACTTGTCAAGCACATCCTACTAGTGAGGAAGTACTTGTATCATTTGATGATTAAACTAATGGGATTTTTCGATCGATTTAAAAAAACAGAAACCTCAGCTACTACAAGTATTAGTAGAGGTTTTTACGAAGTTCAAGTAAGTAATCTTCGTACGCTCAATGCGGATACTGTTCAAGTTTCATTTGATATTCCTGCTCAATTGAAAAGTGAATTTCAATTTGTAGCTGGACAATACATCAATTTAGAAGTACTTATTAATGGTGAAAAAGTACGCCGTGCTTATTCTATTTGTAGCGGTCCAAACGAGGCGCTTTCCGTGGCCGTTAAACGTGTGAACAAAGGAAGCGTATCTAATTTTCTAAATGACCAAAAGGACACAGATTTTCCGATTTGGATCTCCAAACCAGAGGGTAATTTCAAGTTGTCTACACTTGCCAAAAACATCGTTTGTATCGCTGCTGGAAGTGGCATCACACCGATTCTTGCTATCGCAAAACACTTAAATGCATCTCAAAAAATGCACCTGTTTTATGGGAGTCAAACGAAGAGTAAAATTCTCTTTGAAAACGAACTAACCCAACTTCCATTTGTTGACTGCACACATTTTTTAAGTCAAGAAACGATGGAAGGTTATGAATCAGGTCGTTTGACAAAAGAAGTGTTCACCCAGAAAATCAAAGAAAATCTAGCCATACTTCAAAGCGATGCCTTCTATATTTGTGGACCATCTGGACTCGTGGAAGATATACAGGAATGTTTAACATTCTTTGGTGTTGCGAAGAATAAAATTCACGTCGAATTATTTACGCCAGTTGCTACAAAAGAAACGGTAGTTAGCAGTGAATTCACGGGTGAAAGTCGGGTGAAAGTAATGATCGATGGGGAAACAGCCTCATTTACCATGAAAGGGACACAACACAATGTATTAGAATTAGCTGAAAAAAATGGCTTGGATGCGCCCTACTCTTGCAGAGGAGGCGTTTGTTGTTCTTGTCGAGCAAAGGTATTAAAAGGAAGCGCGAGCATGCGTTCGAACTTTTCGTTAACGGATGAAGAAGTCAAAAATGGGTATATCCTTACTTGTCAAGCTTTTCCAACTAGTGAAGAATTAATCGTGAGTTTCGATGAATAAACACATTGTTGTCATTGGCGCGAGTAGAGGAATTGGTGCGGCGTTGGTTGAACGTTATGCTCAAAATCCGCAGCATCACGTGTACGCATTTGCTCGGGATATCGCACGCATGAAAGAAACATTTCAAGCAGCTAATATTCATTGCTTTCCTTTAGATTTGAATGAAAACATTCCGAATCAGTTAAATCCTCTCCTTGAAAAGATCCCTGTGATTGATGTGCTTATTCAAAATGCCGGGTACTTGGTGAACAAGCCTTTTACAGAGATTAGTCATGAGGATTTCACGCAATCTTATCAAGTGAATGTCATTGGTGTGATGGAGAGCACTCAACAATTACTTCCAAAACTCAATCCAACAGGTGCACACATTGTGAATATTAGTTCCATGGGTGGATTTCAAGGCAGTATGAAATTTGCTGGATTAGCCGCCTACTCTACTTCAAAAGCTGCTTTGTGTTCATTTACTGAAATGTTCGCGGAAGAGTATAAAGAAACTCCTTTTAAAATGAACTGTATATGTTTAGGAGCGGTTCAGACAGAAATGTTGGCACAGGCTTTCCCCGGATATGAGGCTCCACTTACCCCAGAACAGATGGCGACTTTTATCGTGGATTTTTCACTGAACGCACATCGATATATGAATGGAAAAATCATTCCTGTTTCACTGACAAATCCATAATCATTTTCGACGTCAAAATTCGTATCTTCGTCATGCCTAGCATGCTATGAAAAATGTCCTATTTGTTTTATCTCTTGTATGGAGCTCGTTTTTAATGGGGCAGGATATTCATTGGACCCAATTCAACGACAATCCAATTTTTCAAAACCCAGGAAACGCTGGTGCATTTAAAGAGGACATGCGAGTGATTGCCAATTACCGAAATCAATGGCAGCGTGTAACGGTTCCTTTTAGCACAGGATCCTTTTCATTTGATTCTAAATATAAAAATTGGGGATTCGGATTTCTTGGTTTTCATGATCAAGTTGGTGATGGAAAATTAAGAACAATAGAAACGCAATTGAATTTAAACCATGCTTTTATCCTTGACAAATGGCCACAACATACCTTTCGACCTGGGATCAACATTGGAATGAACTATCGTCAAATTAATTGGTCTCAACTTTATTTCGACAATCAATACAATGGCTACATCTTTAATCCAAATGCAGCCAGCAACGAAGCATTTCAAACAGATTCCAAAGTCAATCTTTCCATCGGAATTGGAATAACGGATACATGGGTTTTATCAGAACGATGGTCTTTTCAATCAGGTATTTCAAGTTTTAATCTTAACAGACCAAATCAAGGCTTTTATAATCAAGTTGTGCTGCGTGATGTTCGCTGGAATCTATTTACAAAAGGTAGTTATGTATTGAATTCAGATTGGGTTTTACAGCCAAGTTTTCAATATTCCAAACAAGGAAAATACCAAGAATTGATGCTCGGAGGATTAGCGCGCTATCAATTTTCAAAAAAGGATCACATTCAACTTTATGGTGGACTTTGGTGGAGAAATAAAGATGCACTTGCACTTAATTTTGCTTATGAGAAAGGCCCAATATATGCTGGTGTTAGTTACGATATTAATTTTTCCAAATTAGTTCCCGCTAGTAATGCTCGAGGTGGATTTGAACTTTCTTTCAAGTATGTCATTAGTCGATTTAAACCAAAACAAATCATTCATCGCGTATGTCCAGATTTTATTTAATTGGTTTAGTTCTTCTACCTTTTATTAGTTTGGGTCAAATCAAATTAAAAGATGCCCTTCAATATGGAGATAAGCAATTTCAAAAAGGTGATTTTTATTTTGCCCTAGATTATTACCAACAAGCACTTGCATTGGATCCTGAAAACAGCGATTTAATCTGGAAAATAGCGGAAACCAATCGCATATACAAGGACTACAAACAAGCTGAAAAATACTATTCTTTGGTTTACATGAAGGACGAAGATGCAGAGCGATACCCGGAAGCCATTCTTTATTTCGCCTTGATGCAAAAACAGAATGGAAAATACAAAGAGGCGCTAGATCATTTTAAATTGGCGAAAAAAATCTATTCAGAAGACAAGCAAAGTTATCCCTACAAAAAAGCAGCACAAGAAGTTGAGTCAACTAATTGGGCTTTAAAACAACAAAAAATTGGGCCTGATATTGCAATTGATGTACAAGCACTGCCAGAAAATATCAATTCCTATGATGCTGAATTTGCACATACCATCCGCAAGGGACAATTGTATTTTTCTTCCCTGAAAGCAGATTCCATCAATGAAGAACTTCAGGAGGTCTATTCACCAAGTTACCATACCGCATTGTATGAAATTTCATTTCCTTCCACTGATCAAAAAGCACGGAAACTTCAAGCGTTAATTCCAACAAATAAAAGCGTAGCAAATGCTAGTTTTTTGAATGAATTCGACTTCTATTATAGTGTTTGCAGCGATCAAGATTTCCGTTACACTTGTGGCATAGTCTTCGGTAAACGCGATTCTCTAGGTCACTGGAAAATGTTAGACTCATTAAACGAAATGGTGAATCTTCCAGGATTTAATTCAAGTATGCCTCATTTTAGCAAATTAGGGGGGCAAAAGGTCTTATTTTTCTCGTCCAATCGAACAGGCACAAAAGGTGAGATGGACATTTGGTATGCAGTTTTGGACGACAATGGACAAGCAACAAGAGTAGAAAATGTGTCCAGCATTAATTCGATTGAAAATGACATTTGTCCTTGGTTTGATACTGTTGAGAATCGACTTTACTTTTCATCTAGTTGGCATCAAGGCTTTGGTGGACAAGATGTTTTTTATTCAGAATACCGCCACGGAAAATTTGGCGTTCCGATAAACATTGGTTTACCATTAAATAGTCCAGCTGCAGATCAATATTATTTTCAAAGTGGAGACAGCACTTTTGTTTCGTCCAATCGTTTGGGAAGTTTGTATTCAAAAAATCCAACGTGTTGTAGTGATATTTACATGGCCGAAATTCCCAGAAGAAGACCTATTAAAACGACTATAAAGGAAACGAATACCGTTGAAATTGTTAAATTACCCATTCGCTTGTATTTCGAAAATGATCAACCGGATGCGAATACGACCTCAGATTTCACGAACTTGAGTTATACAGATTCCTATCAAAAATATGCCCAACAATTTCCCGTATATGAATCCAAAGTAGGACTTCAACGCGATTCGCTTCAAGCCAAAAAATCAGTTTTGGAGTTGAGTCAGTTTTTTAAAGATGAAGTAGAAAAGGGGCGAAATGACCTCGAGCTTTTCACCAATCAGGTTTGGTTTGAATTACAAAAAGGCAATCGTGTTCAATTAATGGTACAAGGATTTGCGAGTCCATTAGCGAAAACAGATTACAATGTTCACTTGACGAAAAGAAGAATTCAATCCTTAAAAAATTACTTTGAAGAAGTACAACAAGGTCGCTTCGGTGCGTATATGCTTGGTGATCATCCAACTTTAGAATTTATTGAAGTTCCAATGGGTGAATACCGCGCGAACAAAGAAATTAGTGATAATTATTATGATCAAAAAAACTCTGTTTACTCTAAAGCAGCCTCATTAGAACGACGCATTGAAATCATTGAATTACGTAGTATTTCAGGTTCCTTTAGCGTGAGTCAAACGGAGATTCAATTTACACGACCAACGCTTTCAGATCAATTTTCCTTGACCTTGCGAAATGAAACGAACGAAAGAATTGAATTGACCTTATATTGTGCCTTAACGAATCAAGTGGCGTTTCCCAGTTCCTTAAAAATAGAAGCCAATCAAGAAGTAACGATCCCCTTACGACTTCTTCAAAAGGAAAAAAACTTCTCAGATGTGTTGACGATAAAAAATCAAGCGACGAAGGAACTCCAAGTCATTAAAATAAGTTTACAATAAGTGGAAGTAATCAAACCAATAGCACGCGTTCAATTTATCGATTTCGGAAGAAGTCTTGCCATCTGCATGATGCTCCAAGGACATTTCATTTCCATGAGTTACATGAACTACGATGTACACATGGCAGAAATATTTAAACACGGACACTCAAGCAACCTACTTTTCAATGCATGGGGATTCATGCGAGGGCTCACAGCGCCTTTATTTTTCACCATTTCAGGTACTGTCTTTAGTTATTTACTGCATTTACAGATCCAAAAAGACCAATCCATTTCTTTCTGGAAATTGAAACGCGTTCAAAAAGGACTCAAAAGAGGATGCATGTTGTTGTTAGTAGGCTATATCATTCAAATTAATTTGAAGTATTTTGGGTATTACTTGCAAGGACATGTCAATCCGCATTTTTTCACTTTTCACGTTCTTCAGTGCATCGGATTGGGGATATTAAGTTTAATCCTGATGACTTTTATTGGATTGAAATGGAAACTGCCCATTTATTGGTTATATGCAGCCATAGGCTGTGTGCTTTTTCTTGGTACGTTTTACATTCGTTCCACCGATGACTACTTGCCTCCCGGCTTTCCCGAGATCATTCAAAATATCATTCAAGGTCCAGAAACGGAATTTTCTATTTTTCCTTGGATGGGATTTGTGTTTTTCGGTGCCTTCTTTGGTTCATTGATTGCCCAAAAAAACCTACAGGCAGAAAAAAGAAAACTACTCATTTACTGTATTTCTTTTTCGCTTGCATCCTTTGCTCTCGGATGGCTATTCACCATTGTTTCATGGTACTCACCAACCTATATGACTGCTCTTCACCCTCAAAATCTTTGGTATTTTGATCGTTTGGGATTTGTGTTTTTACTTTTTAGTTTATTCATTCCACTTAGTGAATTCAAATTTTCACAAAATCCTTTGTTCATTGGCATGGGTCAAAATACATTCTTTGTTTATGTTGCTCACGCCGTGCTACTTTACGGGGCCTTCATTGGATATAGTTTGCGCGATCTTTTGGAGGGAGAATTATCTGGCATTAGTGCAAGCGTTGGTGCCCTTTTGTTTCTTGTTTTTTTCGCTTATCTCGTTAAGTATTTACCCAACATTCAATCATTCTTTCGTAACTTTCGCCCGAAATCCACCACATGAGTCAAGACATAACTACAGCTCCTACGCAACAAAAAAACCGATTGTACTTTATTGATATCGCACGATCGATTGCGATTCTACTCATGTTAGAAGGACATTTCGTTCACGACACTTTGGCGCTTGACTTACGAGATGAGTCCAACATGGTGTATCACTATTGGAAATTTGTACGTGGATTTACATCACCCGTTTTTTTAACTGTAACCGGGATTGTGTTCACCTATCTATTACTCGGAAATGATCAAACTGCATTTTGGAAGAATTTAAGAGTACGGAAGGGACTAAAGCGTGTGGTTGAACTATTGTTTTGGGGTTATTTACTTCAATATTATGCCTTTCATGTACTTCAGTGTATCGGAATTGGCATACTAACCATTATATCCATTTATGGTTTATCCCGATTGATCAAGGTCATTCCACTTTGGATCTATTATGCAGTAGCTGGAATTCTACTTTTTATTAGTTATTTGTATTTCGGTCAATTACCAGAAGGACACTATTGGCCGGTTAATGCTCCTGCTTTTGTGCAAAATATTTTCCATGGTAAACATTCGTTATTTCCCTTAACTCCCCACATGGGATATACGATGTTTGGTGCAATGATAGGCGTGATTTTATTCCAAGCGAAAGAAAAAGTAAAAACACCAGCATTCATTTTGAGTGGATTTTCCATTGGTTTTTTCTTGTATGTATTCAGTAAAAAACTATTGTTGGGCTTAGCTACTATGTCCATTTTTGAAGACACTTCCCTTTATCGCATGGATTGGTTGTTTGAAAAATTAGGTATGGTGTTTATGGTACTTAGTATTCTTCTTGCGTTGGAAACATATGTACTCACTATTAAAAAATCAAACCTGTTTTTAAAGATTGGACAAAACACTTTAAGTATTTACATCATCCATATGATTGTGCTCTATGGAAGTATTACTGGACGAGGTTTGACCCATTATTTTCACGAAAGATTAGATGCGCAACAAATTGTTCCATATACACTTGGATTTGTGCTCACCTTTGTGATTTTTGCATATTTTTTAGATCAAATAAAGGCCTTACTTTCGATCATTTTAGTTCCTTTGAAACATTTGACGAATCGACTCTTTATGTTGATTGATTAGAATACAACCTTTTTCTTCAGAACACGTTCTCCACATGCATCTTGAATGGTCACTGTGATCGTGTAAGTTCCCGGTTTGACATAAACATGTTCGGTGTCAAATAGATTAGAAGTTTTACCATCACCAAAATTCCAACTGATGCTTTTTGCTTTGGGGAAATTGGCTGAACATTGCGCTTTATATTTCCCATCTTTACTGGTTCCTTTAACCGACAGAATGTTCCGATTCAACAAATAGCGCGTCATGTTTTGGTCCACGATGGTAAAAGCCGTATTTTGAATATACTTCGCCTGATCGAGCGATAATCCATCTGTAAAGGATGAATTAGGGTTTTGCTTAAAAATCGCTGCATAGAAGCTACAAGCAGCCAAATACGATCCATATTTAGATGGATGTTGCTTATCTTCTTGGTATAAATTTATTTGAGGATTGTTTTCCTTCACTGTTTCCCAAATTTTTCCTACGGGAACAATTGGAAAATCGAAGCGTTGCGAAAGGTATAAATATCCTTGATGGATATGATCACTCATGATTTGGTAATTGATATTAATGGAGTCCTCTGGAAAACCATTCAAATATCCCCAAGTATCATAAAGTAAAATCGTTGCACATGGATTTTGATGATAAATGGAATCACTAATACGTCTGACATACGGAACAACTGTTGAGTCCAACTTTTTATAATCATACGCCAACTCCCGACTAAAGCCCTGCAAAATCACATAATCCCACTTTTCTTTTCGAATGTCTTGATATAAATCCATTCGCTCACTATGCATCTGAAATGTATGACTAGATTTTGCGCTCATGTGAACATCGACATTAATGTTTTTTGAGTTTGCTAAATCATGGAATATTTTCGGCATATTGTTGTAATGCGTGTAACTATTTCCAATAAATAACACGCGCATCGATTGCGACCATGAAAAAGAATACAAGGAAGCTAAAACAATAAAAAAAATAATCTTTCGCATGGGAATGCCTTAATACATTTTCAAACGGTCGGTGATTTCACTCAATTCTTCAGCACTCAACTGTAATTTTGGTTGACTAAAATTCATGTCATCGATTGTATTGATTGGAATCAAGTGAATGTGCGCATGTGGAACTTCCAGTCCAATGACCGCCACACCAATTCGTTTACAATCTAATTTTGCTTTCAAATTTTCCGCCACTTTTTTTGCAAAAAGTTGAAGTCCTAAATAGGCATTCTCTTCTAGATCAAACAAATAATCTTGTTCAATTTTAGGAATAACCAATGTATGTCCTTTCACCAATGGACTAACATCTAGAAAAGCCAAGTAATCAGCTTCTTCGGCAATTTTATAACAAGGGATTTCTCCCTGAACTATTTTGGAGAAAATGCTTGGCATTAACGAGAAATAGAAATGATTTCAAAATTCATGATTCCACCAGGAGTTTGAATCTCCGCAATTTCGCCAACTTTCTTACCCAATAATCCTTTTCCTATTGGGGATTCTATTGAAATTTTGCGAGACTTGATATCCGCTTCATTTTCGGCTACCAAAGTATATTCAATTTCCATCCCGTTCGTTTGATTTTTAATCAAGACTTTAGATAAAATGAATACTTTGCTATTATCAATATGTGTTTCGTCGATTAAACGTGCATTTGAAATGATGGCTTCCAATTTGGAAATCTTCATCTCTAAGATTCCTTGCGCCTCTTTCGCTGCATCATACTCTGCATTTTCGGATAAATCACCTTTATCTCTTGCTTCTGCGATCTGTTCTGAAATAGAAGGACGTTGAACGGTTTTCAAATGATAGAGTTCATCCTTCAATTTTTGAAGTCCTTCTGGAGTATAGTAATTCAATTGTGACATAACATAAAATATTAAACGCAACAAGAGAGCCCATTGGACTCTCTTGAACCTTTACAAAAGTAAGTAAATTATTTTAAACTAATCGTAGCTCCTACTGTATGAATGATTCCAAACACACCTGCAAAACGAGCAGTATATTCGAATCCTAAAGCACTTTTACTTTTTCCAACCAAGGCATCGATAGAGAAACCAGCAGTTGGTCCAACTAATGCATTAGAACGGTTTTCCACATTGAAAATACCCGCTTCATAACAATAACCTGCACGTAAGTTAAAAGCCATGTTTTCCGTCGATAGACCGTAATCCAAACCTAATCTGAATTGATCCTTCATGAATGAATTAGCTGTGAACGCAGCCGCAACGATCAATTTGTTGCTTTCATTGAAAATGAAATCATATGATCCACCGATTCCCAATAAAGAAGGCAATTCATAAGTTGCAGAACGTTCTTCTAATGAGGAAATGAATCCAGTAGAAACATAAGATGCTTGTTGTGCCAAACCATCACCTTTGAAACGCATCACTGGCCCGATATTTTTCAAGGTAATACCAAATTTAATTTGATCTTGTTCACCAGAAATATAACGAATACCCGCATCAATAGCGATTCCATTCGACTTCAAATTGGAAATGCTCTCTGATACCACTTTGAAATTAATACCACCATAAATACTGGAAGAGAATTCTTTCGCGTAACCAATATTGAAAATATTCGCTCGTGGAGAAAAATACCCAATGTTTCCTTCTGGATTTGCAACCGTAGTAATTGGAATATCACCAAAATTCATGGATTGAACACTTACCGAAAACACTTCCGAATCTGAAATTCGTTGAGCGATTCCAGCAGAATTGAATCCAATAGAAGCAGAACCCATCCAATTCGTGTAATTAAATTTAATTTGCGTTTTATCTGTAAACGCCAATCCAGCGATATTTGTAAACGATGCTTCTAAACCGTTTGTGTTTGCATAACCAGCATCTCCCATCCCTGCACTTCTTGCCCAAGGATTTACCAAAAGGTGTGACGCACCGGCTGAACCAACACGGTCCTCATTTCCTGCTTTCAAAAGGAAAGAACTTCCGATACAGATTCCTAATACTATTTTCTTTACATCCATTTTCATCTTGTTGTAATAAATGCTAATTAAATTCCTTGTAAATCCACTTGTCTCATTCCACCGAAGAACTTGATCACACGTTCACCAACTCCAGGTACTGAAACATGAATCAAATAAACTCCTCCCGCCACTGGAATCGCTTTTGAATTGGTTAAATCCCAATCCACAGAAGTTACAGGACTATCCTTTTTGAATGAACGAACCAATTTTCCACTTACCGTATAAATGTTTACTGTACATCTTTCAGGTAAGTTCGTGATTTTCACTTTCGTTTCAATTCTCGTGCGCTCATATTCTGAGAAAGCATAGTATGGATTTGGTACCACATTGATCATCGCTAACGCTTCTTTCAGTTGGTCTTTTGATCCCACTTTGGTTGCAATGTCATCCATGGACCATCCATACATTGGTTTTCCATTGT
>JBJTMU010000065.1:0-47503 GCA_046070685.1 Flavobacteriales bacterium
CAAAAGAACCAAAAGGTCAAGCCTATAAAAACAATTTGCTAAAACTATGGAACATTTCAGTCATTTACCCAAACTCGCAAACGCAGTTGGCTGTCGCCTTGCAGGTCGACAGACTGCTGTGCTCAAACATGGGTGCATTTCACTGCATTTATCCTTGTTTTAGGAAAATGATTTTTAAATGGCGATTGCTTGTAACTTATAAAAAAAAGCTAACTCCGGTCAATAATGCAACATGCCTTTCAACGTATAGTGGTTATAGTTAACGACAAAATGTTGATGTGTAACTGGTGATTTACAAATCTGTTGTAAACATAAGAGTGAGAAACAGAAAGAGAAGCAGAAGGAGGACGAAGAAAAAACCAGCGTTCGTGTTTCGCTTTTGCTATGAGAATAAAGAATTATGAAAGAGCGAGAAGGAGAATGAAGATATAAACCAGAAAGATGATTTTGTAAACAAATTCAACTCAGATTTTTAATCATTGAATATAAGATTCTAGAGAGTTCATCAGCATCTTTCAACATCACTTCAAGCTCAGAATCTGATATTTTATCCTCATCTTTAAGAATATCCAATACTGCAACACATTCAAATACAGAAGCCCTTGCAATTGTGAAATAGTTTTTTCTGTGTGCTTTGGAAAATACTCCACTTCCTTCGGCAATATTAAGCGGAACACTAAGTGAAGCTCGACCTAGTTGGTCCACAACAAATTTATCTAATTTCTTTTCAAGAGTAATATTCTTACAGTACACATGAAACAATTTCGCTTTTTTGTAAACTGCCAGATTTTGGAAATCAAACATTGTAATTAAATTTTGTTCCAATTAAGTTACTAATAATATTCAAGAAAGAAAAGGGATCAAGACCAAAACCTGGGGACTAGGCATAAATTTGAGTTAATCTAAAAAGAAAAAAATCAACATTTCGCACACCTCTAAACTGAGCTCTGAAAGCTTTGATTTTGGCATTGAATGATTCTGCAGATGCATTGGTAGAGCGATTATCAAAGTAGTTTAGGATTGTTTTGTAGTGATTCATGATTGTCCTAGATATTGTGTTGAATGACTTAAATCCAGATTGAGCAACCTTTTCGTGCCATTGTGCTAATCGTGTGTACCCGTAGATTTTTTCCTTGGTATTTTCAAAAATCCAATTGAGTTGTTGTGAGAGTAAATAGGCAGTATGAATATCGGGATACAGGTAAAATAATATATCGGCGCGTTTTCGTTGATCTGATGTCCAGGACTTCTCGTTTTTGTACAGCACGTAACGACTACGCGCTAATAACTGTTTGATAGTATCGCCGTTTTCTAGTATTATTGGATGATATCCTTTCTTTTGTTTTCTCGCTTTTTCGATGGCTTCGTTATCTGCATCGATTGCTTCCCAACGGTGTTTAATACGAAGTTCTTGAACTGCTTCAAGTGCAAGTTTTTGCACATGAAAACGATCGGTTACCAATACGGCATTGGGGAAACAGCGCTTTGCAATCAGGTTCATGTTACCGGCCATATCAAGTGTTATTTCTTCCACCTTATTCCTTTGGTGTAAAGGTATTTTCTGAAGCGTATTTATTATCTTTTCTGAAGATGTCCCTGCTATTATTGCAACGATGCTTCCTGCCTTTCCTTTGGCTGATTTGTTCGTTAAAATGGTGTAGAGTTCACCGTGTGAAAGTGCTGTCTCGTCTAAAGAAAGATGTTTTCCAATGTTATTAGCAAACAGCAAGTGGTCTCTTGCATGCTTGAGTTGGTCCCACTCCTTAAATTCACTCAAATAATCTTTGTAATGACGTTGAAGTTGCCTACCGTTTACGCCATAAAATGAAGCAATGGTCTGACAGCTATGTGCTTTAGAATCGACTGATTTCTTTTAAAAAATCCGCAAACTCTTCAGTCATACGGCTTCCTTTTGCAACAAGCATCCAGTCCCTTTGAACGATATCATTTGTTTGTTTATCGGTCCAGCGTCTGCGTTTGATATGAAGAAAAACTCGCTTTCCACGCAACGGGAAATCTTGAACAGTAATTTCATCATGAAAGCCTTTTGATATTAAAATCTTCGATGCTAACTCTGTTGGTGGTTTATTCTGTTCTTCAAAATACAAATGCAAGGTCTCTCCTTCTTGTTTACTCTTAGTTAAATCAAAATGTTCCACCAAGATATCTGGCAAGAACAGCTTTAGTAAGTCTATGTAATTATCCAATGGGCTTTTTATGCAAAAATCAGCATTTTATTCAAATCCCTCCCCAACTTTTGGTTATGATCCGTGAAAATGAATAATATCAAAATGTTCCACCAAGATATCTGGCAAGAACAGTTTTAGTAAGTCTAGGTAATTTTCCAAAGGGCTTTTTATGCAAAAATCAGCATTTTATTCAAATCCCTCCCCAACTTTTGGTTATGATCCGTTTTTTGTTTTTTAAAAACTTGTGAATGGGCTTCCACCTTTCACGAGAATGTTAAATCCCAAGTGACTTCGGTTGTTTGGGATTTTTCGGTTTTCATTGAAAAAATCATAGAAGATCTTACTTAGGTTTTGTCCTGTTCGTGCTTCAACTAACGAAAGACCTAAAGGAATAAACACCTTTTATTTTACACCATTGCTAAGACATTCAATAATCGAGCAATTTTACCCCATTGTACATCAATTGAAATCAGCTGATATTTCTTTATTATACATGACAAATCATGGGAATAAGCGCTTTCTCCCAAATATTTCTTAACTTCACCCCTTGATTTTTATTGAAACTATCTATGTGGGGTAAATTTGCGAGCATCATTTTAAGAAACCGATTGTATATCTTGGCTTTAATCGCCTTGCTTACCGTTTTCTTTGGGTATTTCGCTTTCACAGCCTTGAAAGTGGATAATCGTCTTGGAAATACCTTGCCAAAGGATAGTCCGGTTCAAATGGATTTTGAAAAATTCAAGCTTGAATTTGGAGAAGACGGTTCAACGATTGTGGTAGCGATTCAAACAGATTCGTTATATACCAAAAGAAATTTTACTAAGTGGAGAGAGCTTGCTTACAAAATTCTTAATTACAACGGTGTTGACAATGTGATTTCAGAAGCTACATTGTGGGGACTGAAAAACAACATTAAAGAACAAAAATTTGAACCTTATCAGATTTTCGGAGATCCTAAAACGGCTTTTCAAGAAAAATCAATCGATTCACTAAAAAAAGAAATTCGACAAAATCCGATTTATCGTGGCATGTTATATAATGATTCGACCAATGTTTCATTATTGCTCATCAGCATGAACGAAAAGTGCCTGTCGAATCCTAAGAAATCAAAAGTTGTCTTCGAAATAGAGAAATTAGCGGAATCCTACTCCCCATATTTCGGTAAGGCTTATTTTGCTGGTTTGCCACACATTCGAGTAGTGATGGGTAAACGCATCGTCAATGAAATGTACATTTTCCTAGCATTGTCGATTATTGCATCTTCCCTCCTACTGTACTTATTCTTCCGCTCATTCCGAGTGATGATCCAGTGTAATATTGTTGTTTTCGTGTCCGTAATATGGGCACTTGGAAGTATCGCGCTTTTTGGATATAAATTATCCATTATGATGGCATTAATTCCACCATTGCTTATCGTCATTGGTGTTCCAAACTGCGTCTTTTTAATTACACGTTATCACCAGGAATATGTTCGAACGAACATGAAAACAAAGGCGTTATACATTATGATTCGACGCATTGGATCTGTTACTTTCTTAACGAATTTAACAACTGCCGTGGGATTTGTAACCTTCACAAGTTCAGACAAATTAGCTCAATTCGGAATCATCTCCAGCTTGAATATTATGGTGGTTTTCGTGTTGTCACTGTGTATTATTCCCATCATGGCTTCTTATTCTAAGCCACCAAAACCGCGTCACCTTAAACATCTTTACCGTGTTTATTCAAAAGGATTTTTAGAGTATGTTGTGACCATCGTTACCAAATACCGAAAATGGGTTTATGTTGCTTCATTTGCGCTAGTTGGAATTGGAATTTATGGCATGACGAAAATCATTGCCACTGGAAATATTACCGGCGACATTCCAAACGAAGATCAAATTTTAATTGACCTTAAATTCATTGAGAAAAATTTCGGTGGATCCATTCCATTTGAGGTGACCATCAACTATAAGCAAAAAGCTCGTTTGTTTTCTCAAAGAACACTTGAAAAAGTGGAAGAGATTCAAGAAACATTTGCAAAGGACACCTTGTTTTCAAAGAGTTTATCCTATGTGGATTTCTTGAAATCCATTAATATGAGTTTCCATGGAAACAATCCGGATTTCTATAAGTTAATTTCAAACAGAGATAAGCTACGTTTAAAACGTTACTACGATAAATTTGATGTAAGTAGTCTGAACGGCGGAAATATTTCCTTGAAAAACTTGATTGATACAAATAAAACAACCCTGCGTATTCGTATGCAAATGCGCGAGCTTGGTTCTTATAAAGTCTCTGATAAAGTGGACTTACTTCGTGCAAAAGTGGACAGTATTTTAAATCCAGAAAAGAAAGATTTTGAACGACTATATAACAAATATGCCAAAGGAGACCATTCTGCAGCGGACTCATTAGTTTACAATTACTCTAGCATTTATAACAATGTTACAGCACTTATTTCGAAAGGAAATAATCAATTACAAATGTCCTTCGATTTAGATCCTGAAAATCTTCGTCCATACTTAACGAAACCGAAGTTTAAGAAAATACTCCGTACTGCAATTGATCAGGAATATTTCGTTTCAACATTTACCGGAACAGCTGTTGTCGTTTCGGAAGGAACAAAATATTTATTCGTCAACCTTCTACAAAGTTTGGTGTTTGCCATTATTTCAATTGCCATACTAATGGCATTCTTATTTAGATCCTTTAAAATTATTGTTGTTTCGATGATTCCGAACATCATTCCATTATTGGTAACTGCGGGTATCATGGGGTATTTTCAAATTCCTTTGAAACCTTCTACCATTTTGGTTTTTGGAATCGCATTAGGAATCACGGTTGACAATGCCATTCTGTTTTTAGCCAAATATAGACAAGAACTTCGAGCACATTCGTGGGATGTTAAACACGCCATTTTGCATTCCTTGATAGAAACAGGTTTGGGTATTTTCTATACTTCTGTAATCTTGTTTTTTGGATTTATTATGTTTGTTTTCTCTCAATTTGGAGGAACAAAAGGACTAGGTTTACTCGTTTCCATTACGATTCTTGTTGGGATGGTTACGAACCTCATCATTCTTCCTTCTTTGTTATTAACCTTTGAACGTAAATCCTTTGTGAAGTCATTTGAAGAGCCATACTTCGATATCTACGACGAAGAAACAGATTATGACACCGATAAATTAGAAGTTGAAATCGAGGGTATTCGAAAAGAAATTGAAGGATAATCTTTATTCTTTCGCTCTTTCTAAAACAAAAAAAGGACGCAATTATGCGTCCTTTTTTCATATTACGTCGTTTACTTATCCTTCGTTTCGTTTCTTCACCATGGTTAGAATTGTTGCCAATGCGACTGTTTCTCCTGTTTCATCGTACACGTCTACTAAAAACTTCACAATGCCTTTTGGGATATCATCTTCCGATCTTTTTTCTTGATCAATTTTTTCTTTGACTGTAAATCGAACACCAATTGTTGCACCAGGATAAACAGGCTTGGTAAAGCGTGCTTCATCAATACCATAATTCAATAGAACAGGTCCTTTTTTCGGGTCAACAAATAAACCTGCTGCTTTTGAAAGAATGAAATAACCATGTGCCACACGACGCTCAAATATTGTTCCTTCCAATGAAGTCGCGTCCATGTGTGCATAGAAATTATCTCCCGATACATTGGCAAAATTGACAATATCCGCATCACTAACTGTGTGTTTGTGTGTGAAAACTGTTTCACCGACGACTAATTCTTCGAAATGTTTTCTAAAGACATGGGGGTTTGCTTCAGGCATTTCAGCACCAACTTGGAATTGTTCTGTTATCGCTGTAATTGTTGTTGGGTGACCTTGTATTGCTGTACGTTGAAGGTAATGCAAGACTCCGCGTTTTCCACCCATTTCTTCACCACCTCCTGCTCTACCTGGGCCTCCATGGGTTAAAAGTGGCATCGGGGATCCATGCCCAGTGCTTTCTTTTGCACAATGTTCATTCAATACTAAGATACGTCCATGCATGCTTGCAGCGCCAACAACGTAATCTCTTGCTTCTTGATTGTCCGGTGTTACGATAGATGAAACCAATGAGCCCTTCCCTAATTTTGCTAAATCAATGGCGTCCTCTATTTCTTTATACGGCATAATTGTCGCAACTGGACCGAATGCTTCAATATCATGACAAGCTGTTTGGTTGAAAGGATCATCATTTCTAAACAAAATTGGGGAAAAGAATGCGTCCTTTTTTGCATTTGAACCAACAATTTCAACATGATCCAAATCACCATACACTATCCGTTGAGATTTGCTTAATTCCTCAACGGAAGCCCGAACGCGTTCTGCTTGAATGCGCGTTGCCAATGGTCCCATTCGCACACCTTCCTCAGCTGGATTTCCAATTTTTGTGGAAGCTAAACGGGATGAAATCGCTGATTGAACTTCATCAATTAAATCTTCCGGTACTAAAATACGTCGGACAGCTGTACATTTTTGTCCAGCTTTAATCGTGATTTCTTTGACTGTCTCCTTCACAAATAAATCAAATTCAATAGTCCCCGGAACCGCTTTTTTTCCAAGAATGGTTGCGTTTAATGAATCGGCCTCTAAATTAAAGGGAACACTTTCTTGAGAGATTCTCGGTAAACCCTTCAATATTTTTCCTGTTGAAGCGCTACCTGTGAACGTCACAACATCTCGTGCATCCACATGATCTAAAATTCCTCTACCTAAACCACAGATTAATTGTAAAGATCCTTCTGGCAATATCTTAGACGCAACAATGTCTCTCACGACAACCTCAGTTAAATAACACGTATATTCAGAAGGTTTGACAACAGCTGGAACACCAGCCATTAAATTCACCGCAATTTTTTCAAGCATTCCCCAAACAGGAAAATTAAAGGCATTAATATGAACTGCAACGCCCTCCTTAGGGACCATAATGTGATGTCCGATGAAGGATCCATTTTTGGAAAGTGGTGCCGCGGATCCATCCACATAATAAGGTAAATCAGGGAATTGTTTTCTTAAAGATGCATTCGCAAATAAGTTTCCAATTCCACCTTCTATATCAATCCATGAATCAACTTTTGTTGCTCCAGTCCATGAACTCACTTCGTAGTAACGATCTTTTCTCTCCATTAAATAGAGCGCCAATGCTTTTAACATTCGTCCTCTCTCTTGAAAAGTCATTTTGCGTAAAGCTCTTCCGCCTACACGTCGACCATATTCAAAAACTTGTTCGTAATCAATTCCTGCACTAGAAACGGAGCCTAATTCTGCATTTGTTACTGCATGGAATAATGGTGTTTCAACTCCATCTCCTGAGGTCCAATTTCCAAGAATATAATTTTGAAAAATTTCCATAACTTACTTATTAAAAAGATGATATCCAACGAATTAAATCATTTCCATTGGCATAAATCATTAAGGTTAACAATAAAACAATGCCGACCATTTGCGCGTACTCTAGTACTTTTTGAGGTGCTTCCTTTCCAGTAATGATTTCGTACAATAAAAACACGACATGTCCTCCATCCAAAGCTGGTATTGGAAGAATATTCATAAAGGCGAGGATAATGGATAACAGTGCAGTTGACAACCAAAAAGACTCCCAATCCCAAACTGGAGGGAACATATTCCCAATGGCCGCAAAACCACCAATAGATGTTGCTCCTTTTTTCGTGAAGACGAATTTAAATTGTGAGATATAATCTGTCAAAGTATGCTTCCCATAAGTCATTCCAATTGAAATACTTTTAGATAAATCATAATGACGTGTGCGAATCGCTGCAGAATCAATTAATACTTTCCCACTTGTTTGAAAACCTATGGTGCCATCTTTTTTTACTTTTGCCTTTAATTCTAAGGTGTCTTGACCTCTCAAAACAGTTAGCGTTGCTTTTTTTCCTTTGGACTCATAGAGTGCTTTTGACAATTCATCAAAATAGTGAATTGTGTCAGCATTCACGGCAAGGATAAGATCGTCTTTCTTCAATTTTGCTTTTTTGGCTGGCGAATTATTGACAACTTCCCCAACGCTGTGCGCGGTTGATCTTAGTCCAAATGCGGGCAAAGCTCCTTCTTGAAATAATGTGCGATCAATATCATCTGGTAGCGTGATTTTCTCTGTTTTTCCATCTGGATGCAACACCGTTAAATTTCGAGCCCCTCGGAACATAATTCCCTTGTTCAGCTCATCCAAGTTTAAGACCTCTTTTCCTTCAATTGTCAGCACTTTATCTCCGGAACTTAAATGATGTTTTTCAAGATACGGATGCACACTGAGACCATGTTCTAAATGAACAGGTTTTAATTCAACTTGTCCCCAAGTATAAACAACCCCAATGTAAATAGCAAAACCTAGAATCAAGTTTACAAATACACCGCCAACCATAATAATTAAGCGTTGCCATGGTTTTTTCGAACGAAATTCCCATGATTGAGCCGGTTGTTTCAACTGTTCGGTATCCATTGACTCATCTATCATACCTGCTATTTTCACATAACCACCTAATGGAAGCCAACCGAATCCCCACTCTGTACTATCTGGATCTTCCTTCCATTCTTTGGGAGACTCCTTGGTGAACCAAGCTGTTTTTGTCACACCATTTACTTTCTTTCTGCGGAACACAGAAAATAAAGGATTAAAGAATAGGTAGAAACGTTCGATTCTCGTTTTAAATATTTTCGCGGGAATAAAATGACCAAATTCGTGCAGCGTCACTAATATGGCTAGTGATAGAAATAGTTGTGCCGCTTTGATTAAAATTGTGAAAAAATCCATGTTTATTTTTTAAGAAAGACAAATATACGCTTTATAATACAGCATGTTTTGAACGATTTTGAGAAGCTATTAATGTGCTTCTAGCCAGTTTGATGCCAATTTTAATTCTACCTCCATCGGAACAACCAATTTAATCGCATCTTCCATAGCCGTTTTCACCAATTCCTGCATGCGTGTTTCTTCTGAAATGTGAACGTCAAAAACAAGTTCATCGTGTACTTGTAAAATCATTTTTGATTGTACTTGTTCTTTTTTCATGGCCTTTTCTACAGCAATCATGGCCATTTTAATGATATCAGCCGCAGAACCTTGAATTGGTGCATTGACGGCATTTCTCTCGGCATAACCACGTACGACGGCGTTGGCAGAATTGATGTCCGGTAAATAACGTCGGCGCTTCATAATGGTTTCTACATAACCCAATTCACGTGCCTGAGAAATAACATGGTCCATGTATTGTTTAATCGTACTGTATTGTTCGAAATACGCGTCAATAATTCCTTTCGCTTCTGTTCTTGAAATAGAAAGATTTTGAGCTAAGCCAAAAGCTGATTGACCATAGATAATTCCAAAATTAACTGCTTTTGCGGCGCTTCGTTGTTCTCTCGTTACCTCATCGATCGTAGTATGGAACACTTTTGCAGCTGTTGCCGCGTGAATATCCTGTCCTTGTTGAAATGCTTCAATCATATTTGGATCTTCACTTAATGCGGCAATAATGCGCAATTCTATCTGTGAATAATCGACCGCCATAAGTTTATATGATGCGTTTCTTGCGACAAAAGCACGACGAATTTCGCGTCCTTTCGCTGAGCGAATCGGAATGTTCTGCAAATTGGGATTATTGGAACTTAATCTTCCTGTCGCAGTAACTGTTTGCATGAAATTAGTATGAATTCGTCCATCTATAGGATCACACATTGTTGGAAGCGGGTCCACATAGGTGCTTTTCAATTTACGCAATTGACGGTACTCCAAAATCATCGGAATAATGGGGTGATCGTGTTCATGTTTCTGTAAAATATCCTCAGAAGTTGCATATTGACCTGTCTTGGTTTTTTTCGCTTTACTAGAGATTTTTAATTTTTCAAAAAGCACTTCTCCCAATTGTTTGGGAGAATCAATATTGAAGTCTTCACCTGCTGCCTCCTTGATTTCAGCATTCAGTCTAATTAAGGTTTCATCCAGTTCTTTTGAATAATCGATTAAAGCTGGAACATCAATTGAGATACCTTCGTATTCCATGTCTTTCAACACTTTTACTAATGGCATCTCCATTTCATAAAACAAAGTCGCAAGATGGGGTTTTTGTATTTCAGGTTCGAATAATTGTTTCAATTGGAATGTGATATCGGCATCCTCACAAGCATAATCACAAATCTCTTCGGGTTTTAGGTCCCTCATATTTCCTTGTCCTTTGCCTTTTTTACCAATTAATGTTTCAATAGACACCGGTTGGTAATTGAGGTAATAAGTCGCTAAGAAATCCATGCTTTGTTTCGCTTCTGGATTAATCAAGTAATGGGCAATCATCGTGTCAAAAATCGGCTCGGCTACTTCAATACCATAACGTTGTAATACTTTTAAATCATATTTAATGTTATGCGCGATTTTTTCGATGGAAGGGTCTTCAAAAAACGGTTTAAATTCCTCCACGATTTTTTTGGCGGTGTCAAAATCTGCTGGAACTGCCACATAAAATGCTTCTCTCGCTTTGTAGGAAAAAGAAAAGCCAACAAGGTCAGCGTGTAGGGCGTCCACGTCCGTTGTTTCTGTATCAAAACAAACTTGTGAATGTTTCAGAAGTATTTCCAATAATTCCTTTCGCTCTTCTGCTGTAGAAATCAAATGATAACTTGGTCGTTCAGTTGCAATCGTTTTGAAATTCGCTGTTGGAGTTGCTTCCTGTGGCTCGATCATACTTTGAACGCCAAATAAATCTAATTGTGACGTATCTTTCGGTTCTTTCGGTGTCGTTGAACTAGCTGTTGTTACGATAATTTCTTCACCGATTACACGCTTAGCTAAAGTTCTAAATTCCAATTCAGTGAAAATTTGCATGACTTTTTCCGCGTCAACGTCACACATTTCTAAAGCAGATTCATTGAATTCAACATCAACATCACAAATAATCGTTGCCAACATTTTTGAAATGCGTCCTTGATCTGCAAAGTTGATGACATTTTCTTGTTGCTTTCCCTTTAATTCGTGGGAATGCGCAATTAAATTTTCTACTGATCCATATTTAGCAATCAATGTTTTAGCTGTTTTTTCTCCAATTCCAGGGATTCCAGGGATGTTATCTGATGCATCTCCCCAAAGTCCAAGAATATCAATCACTTGTTCAGGTCTTTCGACCTCAAATTTTTCACGTACTTCTTTCACGCCCAAAATTTCTGGTGGATTCCCTCCTCGACCTGGTTTAAACATGAAAATATTTTCACTAACCAATTGAGCATAATCTTTATCCGGCGTCATCATATACGTGGTAAAGCCTCTTTTTTCAGCCATTTTCGCCACAGTTCCTACCACATCATCTGCCTCATATCCTGGCACTTCCAAAATGGGCACATTGAATGCTTCCACAATTTGCTTGATGGGATGAATCATGGAGCGAATATCCTCTGGCATTTCTTCTCGATGCGCTTTATAGGCAATAAATTCCTCCTGGCGATGAGCGGATCCTCCTGGCGGATCGAATACCACCGCTAAATGTGTCGGTTTTTCATTTTTAATGACATCGATGAGGACATTTGTAAAACCAAAGGCCGCTGATGTATTTTGACCTTTTGAATTAACACGTGGATTTTTAGAAAAAGCAAAATACGCACGATAAATTAAGGCATACGCGTCGAGTAGAAATAACTTTTTTGGGGTTTCTGCTGATAGCATTAGTGTTGGGTTGGTGGAAAAGGATTAAACGATTTTGGAGAAAACGTCTTGGTTAAATTAACCGGAACATTTTTCGATACAAAAAGTACTTTGGCGCGTGCATCGCCGTTTAGATGCAATTTTGCCGATTCCTTTTGTGTATAAGACATGAGGTTTAAAAAAGATCCATTTTCCAGTTTTAATTGAACCGGTATGACTAACTCCGTCTTTTTATGTGCTTTGATTTTCACTGTTTCTACTGTTGAAACCAAACCCAAAGATTCCTGATCCAAACCAAAATCAAAAGTCGAGGGTTTCATTTTAACGGGTACAAAAAGATTGTTTTTTACGGTAATTTTTACATTAAATTCAAGTTGCTTTGAACCCGCTTGCTTCATTTCAAATCCATCATAACTGACAAATTCGATCGAATCTTCCATTGATGAACAAGAACAAATTAAAAAAAGAAAGATGATACTAAGCGATTTCATTTGTCATTAAGTTAGAAAAGTTCTTGAAAAAATAAGGAATTGTTTCTATTCCTCGGTAATAATTAAATAATCCAAAATGTTCGTTCGGTGAATGAATCGCATCGCTATCTAATCCAAATCCCATCATCATGGTTTTTAAGCCCAGCTCTTTTTCAAACATGGCAATAATTGGAATACTCCCTCCACTTCGAACAGGAATCGGCTTTTTACCAAATGTTGTTTCATAAGACATACTCGCTGCTTTGTATGCAATAGAATCTGTCGGTGTAACAACTGGTTCTCCTCCATGATGCGGCGTCACTTTTACTTTCACTCCAGTTGGTGCAATGGACTCAAAATGTTTGACAAACAACTCTGTGATTTCTTCAGATGTTTGATGTGGCACCAGTCTCATTGAGATCTTTGCTTGCGCTTTAGATGCAATGACTGTTTTCGCGCCTTCACCAATATAACCACCCCAAATACCATTCACATCTAAAGTTGGACGAATAGAGCCTCTTTCCATGGTTGAATAACCCGCTTCTCCAAACGTGTCATCAATCGCTAATGCGCGACAATAATCATCATGAGAAAATGGTGCTTTTGCCATTTCTGTTCTTTCCTCTATAGATAATTCTTCCACCGTATCGTAAAATCCAGGAATCGTAATTCTTCCATTTTCGTCGTGCAGAGAAGCGATCATGTCTGTTAAAATATTAATCGGATTCGCAACACACCCTCCGTAAAGTCCAGAGTGTAAGTCGCGATTTGGACCAACAACTTCAACCTCAACATAACTCAAGCCTCTTAAACCAGTGGTTATCGAAGGAACATCATTTGCTAACATCCCAGTATCCGATACCAAAATAATATCCGCAGTTAATTTTTGTTTATTCTCTTGAACGTATATGGCCAGATTTGGACTACCAACTTCTTCTTCTCCCTCAATCATGAATTTAACATTACACGGCAATTCATTGGTAGATAACATGGCTTCAAATGCTTTCACATGCATAAACATTTGTCCCTTATCATCACATGCACCACGCGCAAAAATTGCCCCCATGGGATGAAGAGGTGTTTCTTTAATCACTGGTTCAAAAGGTGGCGAAGTCCATAATTCAATTGGATCCGCGGGTTGAACGTCATAATGACCATAAACCAAAATAGTTGGCAAGGAGTTGTCGATGATTTTTTCCGCATAAACTATGGGGTGTCCGGCTGTTGGACAAATCTCCACAGCGTCTAGTCCGATCGACTTCATGTGATCCGCTAAATTTTCTGCACAAGTAGCAACATCTTTTACATAGGTAGGGTCTGCTGAAATGGACGGGATTCGGAGAATTTGAAGTAGTTCATTTAAGAACTTCTCCTTGTTTTGTTGAATGTATTGTTGTGTGTTTTTCATGCGATTCATTTGAAACCCAAAGTTGCGAATTTTCATTGGTTTATTGGTAATTCAAACATTATATTAATTTTGTAAAGCAACCATTGAGACCTTCAAAAAGTCTTAGTGTCAATTCTATAGACTATGACTAAATCATTACACCTATACCTCATCGTGTTATTTACCTTGGTAAGAACACTTTCTTTTGCACAACCAATTACAGTTTCGACTGTACAAACACCTCAACAATTAGTTGATAATGTTCTCTTAGGATTTGGTGTAACAGCGCTGAATGTCACGATCAATGGGAATCCATTGTTGGCCAATGTTCCACAAGGAAATGTAGGGTTTTTTACCAACTCAAATCCAGCTTTTCCGATTGATAGTGGGTTGATACTCACCACCGGAAATGCGATTGGTGCCATTGGACCAAATACCTCAACTTCATTCACAAATAACAATCCTCCAACCTCTTCCGTGAGTACCGATCCGCATTTGAACGACATTGCGGCGGGTAGTGTGACCAATGGAGTGGTGTTAGAATTTGATTTTATCCCTCAAGGAGACTCCGTGATTTTTAACTACATGTTTGGATCTGATGAATATCCAGAATTTTCTCCATCCACTTTTAATGACGCTTTTGGTTTATTTCTTTGGGGACCTGGAATCACCGGGCCCTATGTACAAACAGGTTATCCAAATGGTGGAATTAACATTGCAACAATTCCTGGCGGAACACCTGTAACCATTAACAATGTTGGGGATGCATCAAACACAAACTATTATGTATTTAACGAGTCTTCATCTACTTTAACCTATGGAGATGCCATTCAATATGACGGAACAACCGTTAAATTGACCGCTGCATCTGCTGTTCAATGTAACCAATTGTATCATATTAAGTTAGCCATTTCAAATGTAGGGGATCAATCGTATGATTCTGGAGTGTTTTTAGAAGCTGGAAGTTTTAGTTCGGCTGCGGTTGATGTTGCTGTAGCAACTGTTTCTGGAGATACAACAATTGTGGAAGGATGTACCTTCGCTGACTTCATCTTTACTCGTCCGGCAGGACAATTAAATGACACCTTAATTATCAACTACACCATTGGCGGAGTTGCACAACAAGGAGTAGATTATAACACTCTTGTGAATCCTATAACATTTTTACCAGGTGAAGATTCAGTTGTCATTAATTTAACTCCAGTACAAGATAACATTACTGAAGGATTTGAATCAGTCGTGATTTCTGTGGAAATCATCAATCCATGTGGAGACACGATTATTTCATCAGGAACCATTTATATTGGGGAAGGTCCGATCATTAATATCACGGAAACAGATCCAACGATCTATTGCGCGAACGACAGTGTTGTTCTAAGTGCTTCTGCCTTTGGTGGATATGCTCCTTACGTATATGAATGGACGACCATGGCGGGTGCTCCATTGGGAACCAATGATACCTTAATTGGATCGATTACCCAAAATGGATCGATTCAATATTTGGTCACCGCAACTGACAACTGTAACTTCTCACAAATTGACACAGTTACATTAACACTGAATCAAACCATTGCTATAGATACTATTTTCGTTGGATTAGCCACTTGTCAACCAACAGGTTATGTGTCTGTCATGGCAAGTGGATTAACCGGTGTTCCTTCCTACACCTGGACGGGCCCAGGTCCAAATGGCTTTATTGACGCTTCTGTATGGCAAAACATTCCTTCTGGATGGTACTACATTACGGTTCAAGACAATGTGTGTTCGATTTCTGACAGCGCATTTGTTGGTATTCAAAATGCACCAGATGCAGAATTTAGCGGGACGCCAAGCTCAGGATGTGCTCCGTTCGATGTCACGTTTACGAATACGAGTCTGAATGCCAATAATTATTCTTGGGACTTCGGTGATTCTCAAACAGCAACAAGTTCAAATCTAAACAATGTCACCCACACATATACTGGTCCTTTTGGAATGTACACGGTAAGACTTATTGCTTTCCAAAGTGCACAATGTTCCGACACCGCATTCTATTTAATCCAAGTTGATGTGTGTGGTTGTACCGATCCAGTTGCCCTGAATTATAATGCTGGGGCAAACGTGGATAATGGAACATGTATCTATCAAACTGGTTGTACCGATCCTGTCGCATTGAATTATAATCCAACTGCCATTGTGGACGATGGATCATGTAGCTATCCAATTCCTACCGTCGATGCTCCTAATGTATTTAGCCCAAATAACGATGGAACCAATGATACTTATTTCTTGTCTTCAAAAAATGTGGTAAAGTTGGAATTAGTCATTTTAAATCGTTGGGGAAATGTCTTGTTTGAAAAAACAGGTGAAGACATCATTAATAACCCTATTAACAATCCTTCGTGGGATGGGAAAATAAATGGCGTTTTAGCAAATGAAGGCGTGTATTTTTATAAATACGTTGGATACAATGTTTCAGGTACAGAAGTGACTGGACATGGATTCCTTCATTTAATAACGAAGTAATTTCCCGCCTGATAAAGGCTAACTTATGAAACGGTTAAAAAGACGATCTAAACTCATATTGCTCTTTTTAGTTCTTGTATTAATTGGTCTATTTTTATTTATTCCATTCAATACCAAGCGCGAAGCAAAAGGCGATCGTATTTATGGGGGTGTATTTACGTATTCTTTACCTGAAAATGTTACTAGTTTATTTCCATTAGAGACCAATGCGCTTTCAGATTTAAGAGTGATCAGTCAAATCTATGACCCATTGGTAAAACAATCGGATTCAAAAGGAAACATTCAAAATCAGTTGGTGGAGAAAATAACCGTTTCTCCGAATAGAAAACTGGTCACCATCCAGCTTAAAAAAGGCATTCTTTTTCATGATGACGAATGTTTTACTGGTGAATCTCGGGAGATGAAGGCTGCAGATGTGGCGTTTACCCTAACTTTTGCTTGTTCAAATCATAATCATTTGAATCAATCAGCATCCTTATTGAAAGGAAAAATCATGGGTTCTGACAAGTATTACAACGAAGAACATCTGCCAAATAAAAATAATTTTGTCTCTGGAATACATGTCACTGGTCCATACTCACTTGAAATCAACTTAAGCAAACCATATAATCACTTCATTCAACTGTTAACGCATCCTAGTTTAGGAATCATGTCGCTTGTTGCATGGGAACATTATGGAAATAATTTGAAATATCATCCGATAGGATCTGGGCCATTTTATTTAAAATCCTCCACAAAAACCAAGATTGAATTAGCAAGAAATGATGATTATTGGCAGCACGATTCTTTTGGAAACCAACTTCCATTTTTGGATGAAGTACATGTGCTGACGAATACTAAACTTTCCGAAGAATATCCGATGTTCTCTCAAGAAAAAATTGACCTATTATTCGATTTACCTGTAAATGAATTAGAAAAAGCTTTTGGTTCATTGTCTGATGCTCAGCAGGGAAAAAATTTGCTTCATCGGGTACACATCCAAAAAGCTTCTAAAATTCATTACATTTCTTGGAATATGAATAAGCCGCCGTTTAATAATCCTTCTGTTCGTAAGGCTTTTTCATTAGCGATTGATCGAGATTTGATTTGTACGGATATTTTAAAAGGTGATGGACAAGCATTAAAACAAGGATTTATCCCTCAAAGTTCCTATTATTCCAATCCAACAATTCCGGTTTTGATAAAAAACAGCCAAGAAGCGAAACACCTCTTGGCAGAAAGTGGCTATAACGATCAACACCCTTTTCCCGTGGTTCATTTTTATGTGAATGCACAAAAAGGAAGTAATGCCGATTTATGGTGTAAAGAATTTTCGCGCCAATTAAAAGAAGGACTAAATGTTCGTCTCAAATTAATTTATGTTAGCACGAAAAAACGAGATGAAAAAATTAAAGCAGGTGAGGCCCTTCTTTGGAAAGCAGGCTGGGTCGGAGATTATCCAGATGCAGAATCTTACTTGCGCTTGTTTTATCAACCAAATCGAGGAAAATCCATTTTTGTTCCTGCACAACAAAGCCAATACAATCAACTTTATTTGACCTCAATACTCACAACGAATGAGCAAGAGAAACGAAAATTACAACAAGCTTGTGAGGCCATTGTTATCCAAGAATCAGGTATTATTCCTATTTACTCTGAGGACTTTTTTGTTATGGTCAATCTTCGTGTACGTGGATTCGAAATGAATTCCTCCGGAATCATTGACTTTTCAACTATTTATCTGAAGAAGGTCGTTTAAGCTTATTTGTTCAAAGCAGATTCCACCCAAGATTTTCCCCAGTTATCTTGCTCTTCAGCTGACCATAAAGCAGGGTAGAAAATGCGTTTTTGAAAACGTGGCGGAAGGTATTTTTGCCAATTGGTTCCTCCAGTTGCTGCAATATCACTTGTGTCTCTAGCCAAATACCTCACGGCAGATTTGTAATGCGCAAGCGGCCAATTGACATTGACATTGGTGTCGTTTTCACGAAGGGCTTTTTGCACGGTCTCATCTGCTTGATCTTCCTCACTCAATCTTAAATAAGATTGCCAAAGATTAGTACTGCGACATTTCTCACCCAAAGAGATAAATACATCTTTATACTTATCCTCAAATTGAGTAAGTGTTAATGTTTTCTTTCCCGTTGACACTTCTGTTGCCCCTTCTTTCCAATATATATGTTCAAACATGGAAGAGATTGCATCACTTGATGTGAAATTCGCGCGTTGATCTTTTGCCACTAATTGAAGAAAGTCTGTGCTGTAAATTTCAATTTCTCTATATTGAGCAGATTGAAAACCACTTGCTGGTAATAAGGACATTCGGAACTTTAAGAATTCCTCACGGTCCATTCCTTCAATCATGATTTCAAAACTTTTTATTAATGCATCGAAATAACGATTAATCCGAGTTACCCTGGAAATAAAAAACGCTTTTGTTAACGGTTGCTTTGCGCCTATTTGTTCAAATTCTCTTAAAGCTAATTTAAAATAAAGCTCGGTGATTTGATGATACATAATAAAAACCGACTCATCTGGAAAAGATGTTTTAGGTTTTTGTAAGGTGAGCAGCGTATCCAATTGGATATAATCCCAATAAGTTGTTACATCTGCATGTAATAATCCTTCCAAATAAGAATTTAAATTTTCGCCTAATGCTGCATACTTGGTGTTGAGTTGTTCTAATTTTTCGTGTAGTTCTGGTGTGATTTCCATATGCGATTTTGTTTGTTTTTCGAAATTACATTTTTTTCTTCAATGACAAGAGAAAATGAACCCAACAAAAAAAGCGCCTTGTGGGCGCTTTTAATATGATCTAATTTCAATTATTTTTCTTCCTTTTCTTCAAAGATGCGTTTCGGACGTAGTTGTTCGAACAATCCAAGTGTTAACCAATAAGGAAGGATAAATCCTAATAAGAATAAAAGCATCCAAAATGCCATCCCACCAATTAAAAGAAACAATACAATGCCAAATGTGCTCATCTTCTATTATTTTTGTGTTTGAAAACAGTTCAAAATTAAACAATTTAATTCACAATACACTAAAAAATGGAATTTAGGATCGAAAAAGACACGATGGGAGAGGTGAAAGTACCTGCAAATCGTTATTGGGGAGCACAAACAGAACGTTCTAGAAACAACTTTAAAATCGGTCCCGAAGGATCAATGCCTATAGAAGTAATTCATGCATTCGCATACCTAAAAAAGGCAGCGGCGCATGCGAATCATGACTTAGGTGTTTTAAGTGCAGAGAAACGCGATTTGATATCTAAAGTCTGTGATGAAATTTTAACAGGTCAACACAATTCTGAATTCCCATTAGTAATTTGGCAAACAGGTTCAGGAACTCAATCCAACATGAACTGTAATGAGGTCATCGCCAATCGTGGACATGTTCTTCAAGGTGGAAACTTATTAGATGAATCAAAGGTGTTGAATCCAAATGACGATGTCAACAAATCGCAATCTTCTAATGATACTTATCCAACAGCTATGCACATTGCGGCATACAAAATGACAGTTGAAACAACATTGCCTGGTTTACTTCATCTGAGAAATGCACTGCAAACAAAAGTGGAAACATTTAAAGACATTGTGAAAACGGGAAGAACACACTTTATGGATGCAACACCACTCACCCTTGGACAAGAGTTTAGTGGGTATGTAGCACAAATTGATTATTCAATTCGCGCAATAAACAATGCGCTTGTTGTTGTATCAGAATTAGCCCTTGGAGGAACAGCGGTTGGAACAGGTTTAAATACACCTAAAGGATACGATGTTCTAGTGGCAAAAAAAATAGCTGAATTTACCGGTCTTCCATTTGTGACGGCAAAAAACAAATTTGAAGCACTAGCGGCGCATGATGCAATGGTTGAATTATCTGGCGCATTGAAAAGATCTGCTGTTTCCTTAATGAAAATCGCGAACGACATTCGCATGTTATCTTCCGGACCAAGATGTGGAATTGGCGAAATCATTATTCCAGACAACGAGCCAGGTTCATCCATCATGCCAGGAAAAGTAAATCCAACACAGCCAGAAGCATTAACAATGGTCTGTGCCCAAGTGATGGGAAATGATGTAACCGTTTCCATCGCCGGTTCAAATGGACATTTTGAATTAAATGTTTTCAAACCCGTGATTGCTTACAACGTATTACAATCAGCTCGCTTAATTGGAGACGCCTGTGTTTCATTTACTGATAATTGTGCGGCAGGAATCGAAGCGAACTTACCAGAAGTAAAAAAACATTTAGATAACTCTTTAATGTTGGTGACAGCGCTTAACACAAAAATTGGCTATTACAAAGCAGCAGAAATTGCAAAATATGCCCATAAAAACGGAACAACGTTAAAAGAAGCAGCTGTTGGACTTGGTCATGTTACTCCTGAAGAATATGACCAATATGTAGATCCATCTAAAATGATTGGTTCTTTAGATTAATCAATTTTATTAAAAGTATTAAGCGGTGTAATTCACCGCTTTTTTTTTGATAAATAGTACCTTTGGTTTCTTAATTCATTTAGAGATGCACAGAACAAAAACGGATTGGGTTGCCCTTTTTTCTTTCCTTTTAGCCATCTGGTTTTCGATTGCCGGAACTGTTTGGGTTTGGGGAGCTGCTTTGATAATTGCATATCCGTTCGGTCTTATTAGTTTCATTCTTTGGCGCTTTTTTCTTGGGGAAAAACGAAAACAAAGTAAGATTATACCAACGATTCTAGCTGGTGGCCTCCTCTTATCATTAATGGTGCTGTTCTTCACGTGGCTATCCTACTCCATCTGATAATTCACAAAAAAATACGTAATTTCGCGTAGTAAAAAAGAAGTTATGTCGAAAATTAAAGTTGCCAATCCAGTAGTAGAGTTAGATGGGGATGAAATGACCCGCATTATTTGGAAATTCATCAAAGACAAATTGATCCTTCCTTATTTAGATCTTGATATTAAATATTATGATTTAGGGATTGAAAAACGTGATGAAACAAATGATCAAATCACCATTGATGCTGCGGAAGCAATTAAAGAATATAAAGTCGGTATCAAATGTGCAACCATCACACCTGATGAAGCACGTGTAAAAGAATTCAACTTGAAATCCATGTGGAAATCACCGAATGGAACGATTCGTAACATTCTTGATGGAACCGTTTTTCGTGAGCCAATCGTGATGCAAAATGTTCCACGTTTGGTGACAAACTGGACCGCTCCAATTATTGTGGGTCGTCACGCCTTTGGTGATCAGTACCGCGCAACGGATGCTGTATTCAAAGGAAAAGGGAAATTAACCATGACTTTCACGCCAGAAGATGGTGGCGAAACCCAACAGTTTGAAGTATATAACTTTAAAGGTGATGGCGTTGGAATGGCAATGTACAACACAGATGAATCCATTCGTGGATTCGCTCAAAGTTGTTTCAATATGGCTCTTTCTAAAAAATGGCCGCTTTACCTTTCCACAAAAAACACCATTTTAAAAAAATACGATGGTCGATTCAAAGATATTTTTGAAGAAATTTATCAAAATGAATTCAAAGCGAAATTTGAAGCTGCTGGAATTGTTTATGAGCACAGACTTATCGATGACATGGTTGCTTCTGCATTGAAGTGGAACGGAAACTTTGTTTGGGCTTGTAAAAACTATGATGGAGACGTTCAATCAGATACTGTTGCACAAGGATTTGGTTCTTTGGGACTAATGACTTCTGTTTTGATTACACCAGATGGTGAAATTATGGAAGCCGAAGCAGCTCATGGAACGGTGACACGTCACTACCGAGATTTCCAGGCAGGAAAACAAACATCTACAAATCCAATTGCATCTATCTTTGCTTGGACAAGAGGTTTGGCGTTCAGAGGAAAATTAGACAACAATCAAGAATTAATTGATTTTTGTTCTTCTTTAGAACGCGTTTGTATTGAAACCGTTGAAAATGGCATTATGACGAAAGATCTAGCGGTTTGTATCCATGGAAATAAAGTGAACCATGGAGAACATTATGTTTACACAGAAGAATTTTTGGATGCCTTGGACAAAGGTCTGAAAGCAAAAATGAACTAATATTAAGGAGGCTTCGGCCTCCTTTTTTTTCGACACGACTCTGCATGACACTTTTTGCGCTATCTTCGTTTTCGTGATGAAATCCCCATTGAACTTTTTTTTACTGTTGTTGACTGCGTTTTTATGGTCCTGCAAAACGATTGACATTCCAACCCCAGTGTTAGAACAATCAGAACCAAAACCGATACCGCGTAGTATTTCCTATATAAACGTTCCCATCGAAATTGACTTGCAACAGCAGTTGAAAGACGTAGAAAAATCGTTGCCAAAAACATTCGAAGGAAAACAGGAGGCCTGTGAAGGTGTTAGCTTTTCCTATAAATTCATTCGAGAGCCCATCGATTTTCAAGCAAAAAAATCGAGCTTGTATTACGAAGTAATGGGTAAGTTCGAATTGAAATTAAATTATTGCCCAAAATGCCACAGTTTATGGGATGAAAAGGGATCCTGTACAGTTCCACGAATTTATGCTAGTTGTGGTGTTGGTGAACCGATGCGCAGAGTGAAGGTTGCATACAATACAACCGTTTCCATCACCGATTCTTACAACTTCAACACTGAAACCCGACTTAAATTATTCAACGTCCTTGATCCTTGTGAAATCACCGTTTTTAAATATGACGCAACCAGTGAAGTAGAAAAGCAAGTGAAAGTTCAATTACAAGCACTGGAAAAAGACATTGATAAACAAATTGAATCGGTTGATCTTCGTAGTTCCATCAAAGATGTTTGGCATCAACTAGAAGAACCAATGGATCTAAGTGGGTATGGCTTTCTCTATTTGAAACCAAAAAGCTTAGCGTTAAGTCCCGTTAGTTTTGATCCGGAAAACAATCGCGCGGAGTTGACAGCAGAATTAACGGCGGAACCTTTCATTTCAACCAACAGCGAAAAAGAAGTTTATACTGAGTTACCGAAACAATCTAAATTTACAAACGGAAAAGGATTCAACTTAAACATTTTAGTGAAAGCATCATATGATTCCATTAATCAATTGATGAACAAACAATTAATGGGTTACAAAATTCCATTAAAAGGAAAAGAAATCATTATCGATTCACTATACATTCTTGGAAATCAAGCGCAAAAATTAGTTATTCAAGTGTCTTTTTCCGGAACAAAAAAAGGGGTCTTTTTTCTAGTCGGTACCCCGATAATTACCGAAGACCAATATTTTGTGTTGTCAGATTTAGTCTATGATTTAAATTCAAAAAGCATTTTGCTGAAAACAGCGAGTTGGTTATTTGATGGTCGCATCATTGATGAATTAAATAAGACGGCGAAATATGACTTAACTCCTCTATTGACTGAAACCAAGCAAACGATTACAACTCAACTCAACACCCAGTTAGATAAAGGTGTTTTTCTATCTGGAACTATTGACCAACTTACGGTTTCTGACATTCAATTAGGAACAACGGATTTCTATTTAAATACACAAGTTTCTGGAAACTTGAAACTAAAGATGAAATAATCCGTTTAATCGCTCCGTGCGACATTATGTTTTCATTTTCTTTTTTCCCTTTACCCTCTTTTCACAACAAAAAGATTACTCAACGTGTGAAAATGCATTAGATGTTCCACCAAAAGGCACTGTTACCTTGTCTTTTATTGGTAAAAAAGGTCTTGTGCCATCGGAAGGCGTGTTTCAACACTTAACAAATACGACAAAAAATCAGATTTGGGTACACTTTACGTGCGCTGAAAAAGGAACATTAACTCTTTCATTTAAACAAGGAAATAGTCCGATAAATTTGTTGATTCTGAAAGAAAAGCAAGGAGATTTATGTGCTTCATTGAAAGAACAAAATCTTCAGGTGCTGCTAGAAAAAACTGTGGATTCTTTGGAGGTATTGGAAACCCAAATTCCCATTGAAGCAAACGACCAATATTACTTGGTTTTTTTAGCGAAAGAAAAATCCAAACAAGAAATACAAAGCACTTTTTCATTTCAAACAGAAAATCAATCTGTTTTTAAAACATGGCCGTTAAACCTTGTGTACAATGAACGTTTACCCATTTATTCCTTGGTCATACGTGACGAACAATCTAAAAAACCGGTTGAAGCACGCATCGTCTTACAAGGATCGACCGAAATTAATGGTATTTATCGCGCCAGTGATTTAGAAATGAACTTATTGAAAAAGGTGAAATCTGGAGTCATTCGTGTGGACGCCGAAGGATACCTTTCATCAGATTTAGAAAACACAAGCATTCCAAAAGGAACGACATTTAAAGACACCATTTGGTTAAAACCAATTGAAGAAGGAATGATGGCAGAATTAGACGATGTTTATTTTGCTGCTGGATTAGCAACTGTGTTAGAGGAATCGTATCCCAAGTTAAAACGCCTACGCGATTTTTTGATTTTAAATCCAACCATTAATATCGAAGTTCATGGACACGTGAATGAAGACAACGATAAAGACTTATTTTCTATGAAACTATCCAAAAAACGCGCACAAAAAGTAGTAGATTATTTAGTGGATGGAGGTGTTGATCCAAAAAGGCTTAAAGCAATTGGCTTTGGAAATACCAAGCCTATTTACAAAGAACCACAAAACGAAGAGGAAAAAGAAGCTAATCGACGGGTTGAAATTCGAATTAGTAAAAATTAACAAGGAATTTTGTTAATTCTATTTTGATGTCTCCCTCCTTCAAAAGGGGTTTGTAAAAATGCATCAACCATCTCAATAGCCAATTCTTCGGAAACAAAACGAGCTGGAATCGCAATGATATTTGCATCATTATGTGATCTCGCTAATTCAGCAATCTCTTTTTCCCAACATAAAGCACTTCTGATTCCTGCATGTTTATTGGCTGTCATATTAATTCCATTACCAGAACCACACAATAAAATACCTATCATACCAGGATTTTCTTCCACCATTTGTGCCACCGGATGAGCATAATCTGGATAATCAATACTATCTTCGGAATAACAACCAAAATCCTTTACTTCTAAACCCTTATTTGATAGGTGTTTAACAATTAATTCTTTTGTTTTAAATCCTGCGTGATCGCAGCCTATTGGAATAATCATGGTCTATAGCGCTTTTAAAGGACAAAGTTAATCACTATTCACAAATAGCTTAACTTATTCACTTTTCAGTTTTTCTTTTTTTCCAAACACCTGTTAAAACTGGGAATTTCGACGGAAGTTTTACACGAGCAAATGACCTAAATTGTGAATAGCTGTTTAAAACAACTTAAAAGTTTTTCTTGTTTTCTATTGAAAATATTCGAATTGCATCTTTTTTTTAATTTACCATCAAAAGTTTACTGAAGTTACCCGATAATATCCCCATGGTTATAAACCAATTTGAAATGAACAAGGACTCTTTATTTTACACATTTCCTCCAATCAGTAATTATGTTAATAAACACCTAATAAACTGATTATTATTTAATTATAAACGATTAAAATGTTCATTACACTTGTTTATTTGTTAAGATCGTTAAAACAAAATATAAACCGAAAACTTTTACACATTTCAACATCCTTAATAAGAGTAATAAATTCTTTTAAAAATTTTAAAAAGAAAATATATTATATATAAATAAGCGAAGGATGTTAAATTTGTGTTCTATCGGAATCTTGAATAATTTTATCTCATGAACAATAGCTTTGATACACTTTTAAATCAAATTGATGCTTTTATACGAAAGTACTATAAGAATCAAATGATTCGTGGACTTTTATTGTTTTTTGTCATTTTTTTATTTTCCTTTTTATTTACGACGACTTTTGAATATTTTGGTCGCTTTAACTCCTTTATTAGAGGAACGTTATTTTTTGGATTTATTGGTACGAATACCTACGTTTTTGGTCGCTTTATCGTTATTCCAGTTTCAAAATTAATTTCATTTGGAAAACAAATTAGTCGCATTCAAGCGGCAGAAATCATTGGTGCATTTTTTCCGAATATTTCAGATCGATTAAAAAATACCTTACAACTGCAACATGACCTCAATCAACAAGAGGGAAATTTAGAATTGTTGCGAGCGAGTGTGAATCAACGCTCAAATGAGTTAAGCGTCATTCCATTTAAAAACGCCATTCAAATCAAAGAGAATAAAAAGTATTTAAATTACTTAATCCCTTTATTTGTCTGCTTTATTGGAATAGCGATTTTTATTCCATCCATTATCACACAAGGGACAGCGCATGTTGTTTACTATAATAAAGTGTTTAAAGAACAAGCGCCATTTGATTTTCACTTATTATCCTCTAATTTAACAGTTGAAGAAGGTGCTGATTTCCCTGTAGAAGTAGAAATAGTTCCTATACCAGGAAATTCGGGTAAAAAAGAACTACCAAGTCAAGTATTTATTGTGAGTGATCAAGGTAAATTTTTATTACTGAGAAAAACAAAAAATCTGTTTATTGGAAGCATTAAAAAACCAAAAAAGAAGGCAGATTTTCACTTTACAACAAATGAATTTGAAAGTGAGTCATTTCATTTAAACGTAATAGGAAAATCTCTCATTGGAAGTATTCAAGCTTTTTGTACGTATCCGAGCTATTTGGGTAAAACAAATGAATTAATTGAAAATGTGGGTGATTTAACGGTTCCGGAAGGGACCCAGATTGAATGGCGTGTTCGGACAAAAAATGCCCTAAAAACACAGGTTTTTTGGAATAAAGCAAAATCAATTTATCAGGATGAATCGTTTAAGTTTCAACAAACGTGTAAAGACGACAAGCAGTTATCATTTGTTTTACAAAATCGTTTTAATCAAAAATTTGACACAGTTCAGTATAAATTAAATGTGATTAAGGATGCTTTTCCAAGTATAGAAGTTGCTGAACAAGCGGATACCATATCAGAAGGAATCAAGTATTTTAAAGGAATTACCAGTGATGATTATGGCTTAAAATCATTGAGTTTTGTCTATAAAATTAGTCGTTCAAATGGACAGCAAAAAGAAATACGTATGCCTGTTCAACAAGTTCAAGGCTCACAAATGAATTTTAATTTTGCGGTCGATTTTAAAAGAGAAGATGTTCAGTTAAATGATAAAATTGAATACTATTTTGTCGTGTATGATAATGATGGTGTCAATGGAAGTAAAGCTGCAAAAAGTCAATTATTTACTTATGAACTCCCAACTTTAGAAGAGTTAAATGACGCCAGACAAGAAGATCAGAATCGAACGAAGGAGGATTTGGATCAATTACTTAAAAAAACGAAAGAGTTTCAAAAGAACATTTCACAACTGAAGAAGGAAACAATGAATGCTAAATCTTCAGATTGGAATAAATTGAATAAAGTTCAGCAACTAAAAGAAGAACAATCAACCCTTCAAGAGTCACTTCAGAAAATTCAAAATGAAATGAATCAAAGTTTGGAAGAGAAAAATCAACTCTCTCCCATGGAACAAGAATTAATGGAAAAACAAGAGATGATTGAAAAACTCTTGGAAGAATTAATGGATGATGAATTAAAGAAATTATTAGACGATTTAGAAAAACTATTACAACAAAACGATAAAGAACAACTCAAAGATAAAATGGAAGAGCTAAATCAATCCAGTGAGGATATGAAGAAGCAACTGGATCGTAGTTTAGAGATGTTGAAGAAAATGCAAGTCAATGAGCGAATTGATGACGTCGAAAAAGAATTAAAAGATCTTTCCAAGGAACAGGAAGAGTTAAGAGAAAAAATGGATGATCAACTTTCTAAAGATGAGTTGGCAAAAAAACAGGAAGAGTTAAATAAGAAATTTGAGGAGTTAAAAAAGGATTTAGAAGAACTGGATAAACTCAATAAGGAGTTAGAAAAACCAATGGATCTTGGAAATTTAGAGGAACTAAAAGAGCAGGTGACGGATGATTTAAATGGCGCAAAGGAAAATATTGAACAGGGAAAAGAGAAAAAAGCGAGTGAAAAACAAAAGTCGGCATCTGAAGGAATGAATTCCATGGCGAATCAACTCAATGCAAAACAACAACAGTCCAATAAAAAAGATCAGGAAGAGGACATGAAGTCCTTACGAAACGTACTGGAAAATTTGATGACGCTGAGTTTCGATCAAGAAGCGTTGATGAATAAATTCAATAAAATTACTGTTCAGGATCCTATTTATAGAAAGTTAGGTCGCAGGCAACAACGAATAATTGATGAAACGAAGATCATTAAAGATAGTTTGTTGGCTCTGGCTAAAAGACAACCAAAGATAGCTTCGTTTATTGATAAAGAATTGAATGCGATAGAGTCAAATCAGCGCATGGCTGTGGAGGATATTGATGATCATCGTAAGAAGGATTTGGGTAAGCATCAGCAATTAGTGATGACTTCTTATAATAATTTAGCATTGTTGTTAAATGAAGCCCTTCAGAGCATGCAAAATCAAATGCAATCTGAAATGGCTGGAAGTGGAAGTTGTAGTAATCCTGGTAAAGGTCGTCCAAAACCTGGACAGTCGATGTCAACGGGGGACATGAAAGAAATGCTTAAAAAGCAATTAGAACAAATGCAAAAAGGACCAAATCCGGGTGGTAGTAAACCTGGAGACAAACAAGGGAATAAACCGGGAAGTCAACCGGGTACTACTCCGGGTAATTCGGGTCAAAATATGCTTGGACTAGGGAATAAAGAAATGGCTAAAATGGCGGCAGAACAAACCGCGATACGTCAACGTTTAGAACAACTCCGTAATGAAATGAATAAAGATGGAAAAGGACTTGGAAATCAGTTAAATCCCTTGATTAAAGAATTAGAGGAACAAGAGAAAGACATCATTAATCGAAATATAAATAAGGATATGGTGAATCGCCAAAAGGAAATTTTAACACGACTTTTGGAAAGTGAAAAAGCGATGATGGAAAGAGGTTACGAAGAAAAAAGAGAATCAAAATCTGGAAAAGATGTAGATTATGGTAACAAAATTCGCTTTGAAGAGTATAACAAATCGAAATTAAAGGAAATAGAATTATTGAAAAGTGCAGATCCTTCTTTACGTCAGTATTATAAGGAAAAAGCGAATCAATATTTCAACCTGAACGAATGATGACCATTTCCTGGAATGATCGATATGAAAGAAGGATTTAATATTATTGAAGAATTAAAACTACCTGCTGATTTTCAGTCACTTGTTGATGTGGAGAATATGGTAGATCGTGTTTGTCAAAATTTGGGCGTACAAGAAGATGCCTATGGAAATGTGTTAATAGCTGTAACAGAGGCAGTTAACAACGCAATAGGACATGGTAATCAACATAATGCTGATTTAAAAATCGATGTGGCTGTAGGTGATTCATCTGAATCTTTTTGTTTTCGAATAAAAGATGAAGGTCTTGGATTTGATTATCATCATTTACCTGATCCAACTGCTCCAGAAAATATTTTAAAGGAAAACGGACGCGGTATATTCTTGATGAAGAATTTGGCTGATGAGGTTGAATTTAATGAAAGTGGAAATGAAGTGACAATTTATTTTGGAAAATGATTTCATTAACATTAATAGACGTTAAAAAACCATCATTCGTAAAAAGCCTTCTTTTAAAATCGTATTTAAAAGACCTTGTTGTTACGGAGAATTTAATACCTGGCGACATATCAATTGTTCTTTGTTCGGATGAATACCTGTTGAAAGTAAATCAAGACTTTTTGAACCACGATTATTATACCGATATTATTACGTTTGATTATTGTGAAGGAAAGTTTGTTAACGGCGATTTAATGATTTCATTGGATCGTGTTAAGGATAATGCGCTATCAGAAAACACGCTTTTTTCTGAGGAGTTTTACAGAGTGGTGTTTCATGGTGTGCTTCATTTATGTGGTTTCAAAGATAAATCACCGAAGGATATTAAGGAAATGAGAATGAAAGAATCCTTTTATTTGAGTAAGTATGTTTCACGTGAAACATCTGCTCATTAAGAAAAACAAAATGTTTCACGTGAAACAAATCACATGTTAGAAAAGTACGATATAATAGTAGTGGGCGCTGGTCATGCTGGTTGTGAGGCAGCGAATGCAGCTGCTAAAATGGGTAGTAAAGTGTTGTTGCTAACCATGAACATGAACACCATTGCCCAAATGAGTTGTAATCCAGCCATGGGTGGTGTAGCAAAAGGTCAAATCATCCGAGAAATAGATGCGTTAGGTGGTGGATCAGGAATCGTAAGCGATAAAAGCGCGATTCAGTTTAGAATGCTTAATATGTCTAAAGGACCTGCAATGTGGTCTCCTCGCACCCAAAATGATCGTATGATGTTTTCTTGGGAGTGGAGAATGCTCTTAGAAAACAATCCGAATGTAGATTTTTGGCAGGACATGTGTACGGGTGTTTTGGTAGAAAATGGTCAAATTGTTGGGGTGAAAACTTCGATGGACATCACTATTTATTCAGATGCGGTTGTATTAACAAACGGTACTTTTTTAAATGGATTAATCCATTTGGGTGAAAAACAATTTGGTGGCGGTAGAGCAGCTGAAAAGGCGGCGACTGGAATCACCGAAAACTTAATTGATTTAGGTTTCGAAGCGGGACGAATGAAAACAGGGACACCACCACGTGTGGACGGACGCTCTTTGGATTATTCAAAAATGGAAATCCAACCGGGAGATGAGAACCCTTCAAAATTTAGTTATGCAAATACAAACCCTTTAAGTAAGCAGATTCCTTGCTATATCACTTATACAAACACCGAAACGCATGAGTTATTAAAAACGGGGTTTGATCGTTCACCCATGTTTAATGGGGCCATCAAAAGTACGGGGCCTCGCTATTGTCCAAGTATTGAAGATAAGATTAATCGCTTTGCTGATAGAGATCGCCATCAAATATTTGTTGAGCCGGAAGGATGGGAAACAGTGGAAATTTATGTGAATGGTTTTAGTACATCCCTACCTGAGGATGTACAATTAGCAGCCTTAAAAACGATACCTGGATTTGAAAACGTGAAAATGTTTCGTCCTGGTTACGCCATTGAATATGATTACTTCCCCCCTACCCAATTGAAACATACCTTAGAAACCAAACTCGTTTCGGGACTTTATTTTGCAGGACAAATAAATGGTACAACGGGATATGAAGAAGCGGCTTGTCAAGGATTAATGGCTGGTATCAATGCACATCTAAAATTGAAGAAAAAAGAGCCGTTTATCTTGTCTAGAAGTGATGCATACATTGGTGTACTTATTGATGATTTAATAACGAAGGGAACCAATGAACCTTACCGTATGTTTACAAGTCGTGCGGAATTTAGAATTTTACTTCGTCAGGATAACGCGGATGAAAGACTAACTCCGTTGGGACACGCAATTGGATTGGCAGCGGATGAACGATTGATAAAAGTTCAACATAAAATAACGCAAACAAACTGGCTGAAAAAAGAGTTGCGCAGAATCGGAATAACTCCTGAACAAGCAAACCCTTTACTGGTTGAAAAAGAATCGACACAAATAAATCAGCAAGTTAAAATCACGAATCTTTTAACAAGACCTCACATTACATTACAAGACTTGTTGTTGGTTTGTCCAGAAGCGAAAGAGGCAGCAGTGAAAGCAGCTGAACAGGATCCTGATGTGCTGATTCAAACAGAGGTGCAATTGAAGTATGAGGGTTACATTGAGCGTGAGGAAGAACAAGCGAATAAATTGGCACGTTTGGAAGATTTGTTAATACCTGAATTTGTGAATTACGACGAAATGAAAAGTATTTCAACTGAAGCAAAAGAAAAATTGAAGAAAATTAAACCACGCACGATTGGACAGGCTTCTCGTGTTTCAGGTGTTTCTCCGAGTGATATTTCGGTATTATTGATCCATTTGGGGCGCTAAAATCCATTTTAAAGCGTTTTAACGCATTTTTATTGTGTTTTTGGTGTAGGTGTTTAATAAGTTAAAATCATCTTTTAAACAAGCGCTGTAGAGGTGGTTTTTTCGTGAGAATTCCATTTCTAACAGTTGTTCCTTGAAATTTATATTGTTCGAATGAAAATAGAAGGAGCCTTTAAAATAGTTACATTTGAAAAAATAGGTCATTGGATATGAAAGGCAAGGTATATTTTATCGATAGTGTACACCCCATTTTAGAACAACGCTTAACGCAATTTGGATTTGAGTGCATCGATGTAACAAAAGTGCCTTCAGATCAATTGGTTGAAAAGGTCATTGATGCTGTTGGTTTAGTGATTCGATCGAGAATTACTTTGAATCGTCCATTTATTTATCAACTTGTTGATTTACAATTTATTGCGCGTTCAGGATCCGGTTTAGAAAACATAGACATCCAATTTTGTTTGGAAAGAAATATCGCCTTATTTAATTCACCAGAGGGAAATAGAAATGCAGTAGCCGAGCACGCGCTGGGTATGTTGTTGGGATTATTGAATCATATTCCAAAATCGAATAAGGAAATCCGCCTTGGAATTTGGGACCGTGAAGGAAATCGTGGTGAAGAATTGGATGGAAAAACAATTGGAATTATTGGATACGGAAACAATGGAGCTGCTTTTGCCAAAAAACTGAGGGGTTTTGAAGTTAAAGTAATGGCTTTTGATAAATACAAGTCGGGATATGGCGATCATTTTGTACAAGAATGTACGCTTAGCGCGCTCCAAGATCAAGCGGATATCATTAGTTTTCACGTGCCACAAAACAAAGAAACAGTTCATTTTTTCAACGAAACATTTCTGGATTCTTGTCACAAAAACGTGTATCTCTTAAATCTATCTCGTGGCAAAATTGTGGATACATCTGCCTTGGTTACTGGTTTAAAAAGTGGTAAAATAAAGGGTGCTTGCTTGGACGTATTGGAGTATGAAAAGTCAAGTTTTGAATCGTTTTTTGACCAGGAACACTCGGCGGATTTTCATTATTTGTTGCAGTCAGATCAAGTATTGTTGAGTCCTCACGTGGGAGGGTGGACCACCGAAAGCTACTTTAAACTAAGCAACGTTCTGGCGGATAAAATCACCCAACATTTTAGTCATTAATTTCAATCTTGCCAGTCATCCATAAAACGATCTAATTCTCTTCTGTCTTTTTTTGTGGGTTTTCCATCTGTTTCACGATAGGCGCGCTGTGCAAGTTGATATTGTTTGAATTTAATCAATTCCTCCTCACTTGTTTGATCTTCTATGTAATTAGAAATAAGCGCTGCTCCAAGTCGTTTGTCCAGTAATTGAAGCACCTTATATTGGAAAAGAGCATTGTTTTTTTGCACTCCGATCAGGTCTGTTTCTTTCACTTCTTTGGATGATTTAACATCCTGTCCGTTGAGCGTTATTTTACCTTTGGAGATCAATTCACTAGCTTGTGATCGCGTTTTGGCTAAACGAACACACCAAACATATTTATCAAATCGGATTTTCATCCCTCACTTTTTTAGGTAAGCTTTGATAAACAAGTTCAAACGAATGATCAATCAATTCCAATAAAAATCGATCAGAAACATCGTTATTCAACAGCACGGTATTCCAATGTTTTTTATTCATGTGATATCCCGGTTGAATGGCGTGATATTGTTCTCGATATTCAATTGCTTTTTCAGGGTCACATTTTAAATTGACTGAATCAAATGTATCCACATCTACTAATGCAAACATTTTGCCATGCACTTTAAATACGAGTGTGCGTTGATCAAAAGGAAAGCCTTCTGAAACACCAGGCTTCAGCATGCAATGATTTCTTAAATCATCTAAATACATGAATTAATGAATCGCGGGAGCTTGGTCGTAATGACCTAAATTGTAAAGCATTTTTGTGTGATCAGCCAAAGCGCCAATAAACGTTTTATACGAATAATAAGGCAGCTGGTATTCCTCCGCTGTTTGCTTCACAATTTCAGCAATTTTACTGTAGTGAATGTGACAGATATTTGGGAATAAATGATGTTCTACCTGAAAGTTTAATCCGCCAACGTACCACGAAAATAATTTCGCTTTTGGGGCAAAATCAGCCGTATTATACAATTGATGAACCGCCCAATCAGCCTCCATATTTCCTGATTCATCCGGCATTGGAAAACTTGATGTTGGAACCACATGCGCAGGTTGAAAAATAATCGACAAAATAAATCCAGCGATGAAATGCATCGATATAAAACCAACCAAGGTTAATGACCAACTAGCTGGACTAAACATGAAAGGACAGACAATAAATAAGCCAACATAAATTATTTTAAAGAAAATAATAAAGGACAAATGGCGTGCATAAGTAGTTCCCTGTGTTTTGATTAAATCTTTGTCTTTGTATCGTTTTGCTTGTTTAAAGTCTTTCGTTGAAAACCACATTAAGGTCATCATTCCATAGAAAAACCAAGCGTATAGATGTTGGAATTTATGCGCAGCATATCTTTTTTTGTGAGGAGTGAAACGCAATAAAAAAGCCGGTGGATCAATATCTTCATCCAAATGCGTCACGTTAGTATAAGTGTGGTGTAAAACATTGTGTTGAATTTTCCAGTTAACGGCACTTCCACCAAGTAAAATCAACACATTTCCAATCGCTTTATTGATGGTTTCATTACGAGAGTATGCACTATGGTTCGCATCGTGCATAATTGAAAGTCCAACACCCGCCATTCCAACACCCATCATTACCCAACAAGCGAAATATACCCAAGAATCGAAACCACCGATAAATAGACAAACGAAGGGAACAAGGTATATAGCTAACATCGCAATTGTTTTAAAAACCATTGCTGCATTTGCATGTCGTGTGATGTTATTTTCTTTAAAATAATTATTTACTCTAGAGCGTAAAGTCTTATAAAACTCTACATTAGTGTCCTTTGGAAAGGATACGGTTTGATGATTCATTGTTTTGGTTTATGTTGTCAAATTTAATCATAAAGTGTCAAAGAAACACTTATTTCTTTCGGGGAGTTATATTAGACCCTGTAATGAGCAAAATTTATAATAGTAAGATTCAGCTGCGATAAGCGCATCATGACTGCCTTTTTCAACGATTTCACCCTTAGATAACACAACGATTTCATCGGCATTTTTTATGGTGCTAAGTCGATGTGCAATCACAAATGAGGTTCGTCCTTCCATTAATGTTTCCAAGGCGTCTTGTACTAATTTTTCTGACTCAGTATCCAGTGCAGATGTCGCCTCATCTAAAATGAGAATTTCTGGGTCCTTGTAAACTGCTCGAGCGATGTTCAATCGTTGTTTTTGTCCTCCCGAAAGCTTATTTCCTCGTTCACCAATAACGGTGTCATATCCGTTTTCTAACTCAGAAATGAAAGCGTGTGCATTTGCCACCTTTGCCGCATGAAGCACTCTCTCTGGATCTGGGTGTTCATCTCCAAACGCAATGTTTTCAGTAACGGTGACATTAAAAAGAATCGATTCCTGAGATACTATCCCAGTTAAGTCTCTTAAGTCGTGTATTTTAAGATCTCTAATATCGTGACCATCAATCAGAATGCGTCCTTCTTCAACGTCATAAAATCTGGACAATAAATCCATTAACGTCGATTTTCCACTTCCTGATTCCCCAACAATCGCAACGGCAGTTCCTTTTTTAACCTCCCAACTTAAATTTTTAATCACGGGTTCGTTTTGGTATTTAAAACCAACCCGATCAAAAACGATGGATTGGTCAAAATGAGTAAGGGATTCTGCGTCTGCTTTTTCGTGGATTTTTTCGTCGCTTTGTAATATTTCATTGATGCGATCCAACGAAACTTTTCCTTTATTAATGACAGCCACACCGCTCGACACCGCTTGAATTGGTCTTAATAATTGTGAAAAAACAACAATAAAGGTAATAAACAACTCTCCGGTTAATGCATGTCCATCTTTAGCTCCTTCCAAAATTTGTTTTCCGCCAAACCAAACCAAACACATCATGACCCCAGCTCCAATGGTTTCGTTCAACAAGGAAGAAACATCTTTCTTACGTATGGTTTTGGTCGTTAGTTTTTGGTGGCGCAAGTTGAGTGCTTGAAATACGCCAGACATGAAATGTAGGGCATTAAAGGATTTGATAATTCTCACTCCGCTCAAACTTTCATCAAAAGAGGATGTTAATAATCCAAGTTGTTCTTGTCCTTGTTTAGCTGTGCGTTTCAAGCTTTTTCCAACCGTAGAAATGACAAAAGCAGAAATCGGTAAAAGAAAAAAGGAAACGACGGTTAATTCTGCGCTGATGAACAATAATGTTCCAACGTGGATTAAAATGGAAATGGGGTCCCTAAAGACAAGCTCTAAGGTGCAAACAACGGCATTCTCCACCTCGCCGACATCGTGTCCCATCCGTGTCAATAAATCTCCTTTTCTTTCGTTGGCATGAAAACCAAGAGGAAGTTTTAAGGATTTTTCGTAAAGTAAGTTTCGAATGTCACGAACTACTCTTGCTCTTAATTCTGATTGAAACCATACGGCAAAATAGCGCGATAAATTTTTGAAGAAAAAAGCCCCAAAAACCATGAAACAAACAGTAATTAATGCGCGCTTTGGATCAGAAACGACCATGTGGTGCATTTCATAATTATACAAATCAACCCAATAAGAAGGAAGTTTGCCGATATTCCCGGAGTAATGAGGAATTTTCACAACCGTTTTCAATTCCTTCGAACTAAAAATAAGTTGTAAAAAAGGAATAAAAAGCACCAAGGAAAGCAAATTGAATAGCGTAAACAACAGGTTTCCAATGATGGTCAAAAACGCGAGTAAACGGTATTTAAATGCAAATCGAAAAATTTCCCAAAAAGTTTTCATGCGACAAAGATACGCAATCCTAACGCTTCAAACATCTTGCATGAATCACGCAACATTATTTGTTTACTTTTGCTGAATCGTTAGAACCAGCATGCAGCCCAAAACCCTAGGTATTTCCATCATAATTCCCAATTACAATGGACAACAGTTATTGGTTGAAACGATCAATTGTGCGATCGAAGCGCTTGTGACCAGTGGAATTACAGACTACGAGATTATCGTAACGGATGATGCATCAAGCGATGATTCCGAGTTGCTAGTTAAAAAAACATTTCCAGGTATTTGTTTTCTCAAATCTCCAATCAACACAGGGTTTTCTGGCAATGTCAACAGAGGCATTCAAGTCGCTCAAAAGGAACTGGTATTACTTTTAAACTCAGATGTTCATTTAGCACCAGCGTATTTTATCGATCAAATCCCCCTTTTTGAAGATGTTCAAACCTTTGGTGTCATGGGTAAAATCTTGGATCAAGCAACGAAAGAAGTACAGGACGGCGCAAAAGCAGCACAGATCAATGGCTTGCGAATTGAAAGTAACAAGAACATTTATTCAGGTGATGCCATTTTACCCACCCTCTTTCTTTCTGGTGCGAATGCTTTGATAAGAAGGGCCTATTTAACAAAAGTTTCTGGATTGAACGAACTGTTCAATCCATACTATTCGGAGGACGTGGAACTTGGATTGCGTGCATGGCGTTTTGGTTTCAAATTATATTATCAACCGAAGTCCATTTGTTATCATGCGCTTTCTTCAACCATCAAAAAATTACCCAATGAAAAGGTTCAAGTCATTGCGAAAAGAAATAAGCACTATTTGCATTTTTTACATTTGCCATTTCTGCTAAATTGGTGCTATTTAATCAGTGTTTTTATTCGTTCTTTCGCACAGTTACTAGCGGGAAGGACTCTTCATTGGAAGGCATTTTATTGTGTGATGTTGAACATCCCTACTTTACTACGTGAGCGACGAAAGCTTGCCGTTCCTTTGTCTAATCAAGGTCTTCAAAGTGTTTTTCAAGTAAAAAAGACCATCCATCATTTGCTCGAAAACAAATCAAAAGAGGTAGTTCCTTCTTAATTTCATAACTTTGGGCCATGAGTTCAATTCGACAAAATAAAATAGAAGCGGTCATTCAAGCTGAACTATCCACTTTTTTTCAGCGAAACGCAAGTGAAATTTGTCTCGGGGCAATGGTCACGGTAACTGTTGTCAGAGTCACATCCGATTTATCTTTAGCAAGATGCTTTCTAAGTGTATTCGCGGGACCTGATAAAAGTGTGGTTTTAGAAAACATTAAAGCCAATCATGGTAAAATCAGATATGAAGTGGGTAATCGTTTAAAAAATCTTCGTAAAATCCCCGATTTGGTTTTTCAAATAGATGATTCATTGGATTACGCCATGAAAATCGATGAGTTACTGAAAAAGAAGTGATTAACACACCATTATACATAGCGAAGAGGTATTTATGGTCGAGAGGGAAACGAAACATCGTGACCCTTATCAGTCGGATTTCCCTTTTCGGTGTGATGATGATTACCGCAGCGTTGGTTGTTTTACTCTCTGCTTTTAATGGGATTGAAAAAATGATCGAGCAACTTTACAGTGAGTTTGATCCACCTATCACGATTCAACACGAGCACCGAAAAACGTTTTTCGAAAACGAATTGAATCTATTGAAAATCCAACAAATACCAGGAGTTCAAAATGTTTCACGGCAAATAGAAGAAATTGTTGTCCTTCGGCATGAACAAAAATGGATTAATGCCAAACTATATGGGGTGGAAAAATCCTATTTGGAAAAGTGTCATTTAAAAAATCACCTCTTAAGCAATGTGGGCACACATTCGTTTCAGGATGGACGCTTTGCTTATTTAGGTGCGAATTTGATGCAAAATTTAAAGTTAAATTTAGGCACGAACGAAAAGGACGAAATCTTATTGTATGCACCAAAACGGAATGCCAAAATAAGCCTTGGAAAAGCACCTTTTTTTAATTCAAGAATCCCGATTGATGGCGCCATGAATTTCAATCAAGAGGTCAATGCTTCGGCCTTGCTTTGGGATTTTCAATCAGCTGCTGATTTGTTGGGATATGACCATGAAATCAGTAAGTTATATGTTTCAATCGATTCAAAATACAGCGCTGAGGAAGTGAAAGAAAGCATCATCAAACTCATCCAACACCCAGAATTTAAGGTTCGAACCAACTTGGAAAAAAACGAACTTATTTTTAAAACGAGTAAATCAGAGCGCTTGGTTGTTTTCATTATTCTCCTTTTTGTTTTTGTGTTGGCGGCATTCAATTTGGTGGCGTCTCTCACCATGTTGTATGTTGAGAAAAAAGAAAGTATAAAACTTTTATCAGCAATCGGGATGAGCAGAAAAGACATTTTTAATATCTTTTTCTATGAAGGAATGTTGATTTCTTTTTTGGGTATTTTTCTTGGATTATTATTGGGTTATGGGCTCTGTTTCGTGCAACTAAATCTGCACTTTTTAGTGATCCCTGGTGCAAATATTCCCTTCCCAATCGTCTTTTCATTCCTGGATTTCTGCCTGATTTTATCAGCCGTTTCTATACTCAGTTTTCTCTTTTCATTTTTCCCTGTCCGTATTTTAGTAAAAAACGCTTAAAACAATCTTCGGACGTTTGCTCGGTATTTCAAATAAAATCATGTATATTTGCGCCCGAATTCAAAAAGGCTTATAATGTCATCAGTAAAAGGAAAAATCTCACAAGTAATCGGTCCAGTTGTGGACGTTCGATTTGAACGAGGAACAGTATTGCCAAACATTTATGACGCACTAGAAGTGCGCAAGGCAGATGGAACTCGTGTAGTTTTGGAAGTTCAATCACATGTTGGTGAAAACGCAATTCGTGCGATTTCCATGGACTCAACCGATGGGTTTACTAGAGGTATGGAAGTAGTTGCAACAGGTGTTCCAATTAAAGTTCCTACAGGAGATAAAATTAAAGGACGTTTATTCAATGTTGTTGGTGAAGCCATCGACGGAATTAATGTTGTTGACAACTCTGATGGGTTGCCGATTCACCGTGAAGCACCGAAATTTGATCAATTGTCAACAGCAACTGAAATCTTATTTACGGGAATTAAGGTAATCGACTTGATTGAGCCTTATGCAAAAGGAGGAAAAATTGGATTATTTGGTGGTGCCGGTGTAGGTAAAACCGTATTAATTCAAGAGTTAATTAATAATATCGCAAAAGGTCACGGTGGATTATCCGTATTCGCCGGAGTTGGTGAGCGTACACGTGAAGGAAATGACTTACTTCGTGAGATGTTAGAGTCTGGTATCATCAAGTATGGTGAAGACTTTATGCATTCCATGGAAGAAGGAGGTTGGGATTTAACAAAAATCAACCTAGAAGAAATGAAAGAATCAAAAGCGACATTCGTTTTTGGACAGATGAATGAGCCTCCTGGAGCACGTGCTCGTGTTGCACTTTCAGGTTTGACCATTGCAGAATATTTTAGAGATGGAGATGGTGAAGGACAAGGAAAAGATATCCTTTTCTTCGTAGATAACATCTTCCGTTTTACTCAGGCAGGATCTGAGGTTTCGGCCTTGTTAGGTCGTATGCCTTCAGCGGTAGGATACCAACCAACTTTGGCAACAGAGATGGGGGCGATGCAAGAACGTATTACATCAACAAAAAACGGATCAATTACATCTGTTCAAGCGGTTTACGTGCCTGCGGATGACCTTACCGATCCAGCTCCAGCAAATACATTTGCCCATTTGGATGCAACAACGGTATTGTCTCGTAAAATTGCTGAGTTAGGTATTTATCCAGCGGTTGATCCACTTGATTCAACATCTCGTATCTTAACACCGGAAATCGTTGGTGAAGAACACTATAGCTGTGCAGAGCGTGTGAAAATCACCTTACAACGCTACAAAGAACTTCAAGATATCATCGCTATCCTTGGTATGGATGAGTTATCTGAAGAAGATAAATTAATCGTTCACAGAGCTCGTCGTGTACAACGTTTCTTGTCTCAACCATTCCACGTTGCTGAGCAATTTACAGGTATCCCGGGAGTGTTAGTAGATATTCAAGATACAATCAAAGCGTTTAATGACATTTTGGATGGTAAATTTGACCAATATCCAGAAGCGGCATTTAACTTAAAAGGTGGTATCGAAGATGTCATTGCTGCAGGAGAAAAAATGTTAGCTGAAGCTTAATATCTGACACATGAAATTAGAAATCATTACACCCGAAGCAAGTCTTTTCAAAGGAGAGGTAAACAGTGTTACTCTTCCAGGATTAGATGGCGTGTTTCAAGTGTTAAACAACCACGCGCCAATTATTTCTTCCCTTAAAAATGGAGAAGTGAATTTTGTGTTGAGTGGTCAACAAACTGAAGTTGAAATGAGTCCACTTTTGGTTCAAAATGGATCGAATTTGAGCGTTTCAATCAAAGGTGGTGTGGCAGAATTAAACAATAATCGATTGATTATTCTTGCTGAATAATGAAATAAAAAACAGATGAAAAGGGATTTGGTTAACCAGTCCCTTTTTTTTTGAGAAATAGTTTGTGCACTTTTGCATGCAAAACACAAGATTCTTTGATTAACTTCGTTTAGGAGATGGAAATGACGAATGAATTAAGCCAGTTGGAACCAACAAACATCCCAAAGCATGTCGCTTTTATCATGGATGGTAATGGTCGATGGGCTAAAAATCAAGGTCAACATCGCCTTTTTGGACACGCTGCTGGTGTTGAATCTGTGAAAGAAATCATCAAAACAGCCAGAGAAGTAGGCGTGCAGTATTTAACGATGTACGCTTTTTCTACCGAAAATTGGAACCGACCGGCAGATGAGGTGGCTGGACTTATGGACTTATTGGTGCAAGCAATTGCGAATGAAACAGATGAAATGCACAAAAACGGCGTTCGTCTCTTAACGATAGGTGACATTTCCGCACTACCAACTTCCTGTATCGACTCATTAAACAATGCTATCGCTAAAACCAAAGAAAACAGCTCTTTAACCTTAATTTTAGCCTTGAATTACAGTGCGCGATGGGAAATCACCAACGCGTGTAAAATCCTTGCTGAGCGAGTGAAAAATAATGCGTTGAATGTACAAGATATTACGGAAGCTGAATTCAGCAAAACATTGAATACCGCTTCAATTCCGGATCCTGAATTACTAGTCAGAACAAGTGGTGAATGTCGAATTAGTAACTTTTTGCTTTGGCAATTGTCTTACACTGAATTGTATTTTACCAGCGTTCAGTGGCCAGATTTCCGTAGAAGTGAATTTTTGAAGGCAATCATTGCTTATCAACAAAGGGAAAGAAGGTTTGGAATGACCTCTGAACAAATAAATGAATTGAAATGAGAATCTTAGTCATATTTATCTTTCTCTCGTTGTTGTCCTATGGTCAAAATGGCCCGACAACACTTGGTGGATTAGATTTTAATTATTCTTCTCCAAAAGAATATGAAATAGGACCTATCCGTGTGGTTGGAGCAGATAATTATGACCACCAAGGAATCAAAATGATCGCGGGTCTAAGACAAGGTCAAATGATTACGTTGCCTAGTCAACAAATCAACAAGGCCATCCAAAATTTATGGGGCGAAGGCTTGTTTTCTAACATCTCCATATACGCGGAAAAAGAAATTGCGGGTGTTGTTTACCTCGTGATTGAATTGGTCCCGCGACCGAAATTATCCAAATTCAAATTTGAGGGAATCACCAAAAGAGAAGCAGATAAAGTCCGAGAAGAAATTTCTTTATACGCTGGAAAAACCATCACAGAAAATCTGATTTTTCAAACAAAAAGTAAGATCAGAGGCTATTTCCGAGAGAAGGGGTATTATCATGCAAATGTGGAGATTCGACGCACAAAAGACACCTTAATTAATGATTCAGAGATTTTTGCCATTACCATTGATAAAGGTCAAAAAATTGGCATCAAAGAAATTGAAATAACGGGTAGTACAGAGGTGCCAATGTGGAAGCTGAAAATGGCCATGAAAGACACCAAAGAAAAGGGTGTTTTGCGTGTGCTGAAACGCTCCAAATTCACCGAGTCGAGCTATCAAACGGATAAAACAGCGTTAATGGCGAAGTTCAACAAAGTTGGATTACGCGATGCGCAAATTGTGAAAGATACCGTTTACATGTTGGATGATAAAAATTTAAAAATTGAAATTCAACTAAATGAAGGCGAGAAGTATTATTTCGGTCATGTTGAATGGATCGGGAATACGAAATATAGATCAAGCTTTCTAGATACCGTATTAGGTATTAAAAAAGGAGATTTATATAACAAAGAATTATTCACGCAACGATTGTTTAGTTCGGCAGACGGGAGAGATATTTCTTCCCTATACATGAACAAAGGATACCTGTTTTTTCAAGTTATTCCGGTTGAAACCAATGTTGAAAACAACTTCATCAATCACCAAATTCGCATTATTGAGGGAAAAATTGCGGTGAATGGTACGATTACGATTCGTGGAAACACGAAGACGAACGACCGTGTAATTTTACGCGAAGTAAGAACCAAACCTGGGGATGTTTTCAATAAAGAGGACATCATGCGTACCCAACGAGAATTATCACAGTTGGGATTTTTTAATGACCAAGGGTTTCAAGTGAATCCTACACCGAATCCAGCAAAAGGAACGGTAGATATTGAATACGTGGTAGAAGAAAAGTCAAGTGACCAAATCGAACTTTCAGGTGGATATGGTGGTGCAGGACCATCAACGCCGGGCCGTATCATTGGAACAGTAGGTTTATCTTTCAATAATTTCTCCACTAAAAATGTATTTAAAAAAGATGCTTGGTCGCCGCTACCGGGTGGTGATGGACAACGTTTATCTATTCGTGCACAATCGAATGGACGTTATTACCAAGGATATAATTTTTCATTTACAGAGCCGTGGTTAGGTGGTAAAAAACCGAATTCATTATCTTTTTGGGTAAATAGAACGGCTTTATCTACAACTGGATTTTTACGTTCAGATCCGAATTATACAGGGTTATCTATTACAGGTACCGGAGTTGGTTTGGGACGAAGAAAAAAATGGCCAGATGATTATTTTACGGCTTATTATGAATTGAGCTATCAGTATTATGATGTGATGAAAGACACGCGTTTTCCATTGTTTAATCAAGGTTATGCGAATGATATAGCTCTTAAATACGTGCTTCAACGCAGCTCCGTAAGTGCACCTATTTATCCTCAAAGTGGGTCAAACTTTACCTTTACTGCAAAAGCAACACTACCTTATTCATATTTTAAAGATGATGTGGATTATTCAACGATGACGGATCGCGAACGCTATCTTTTCTTGGAATATTATCGCTTTAAGTTCACCGGAGAATGGTTCCTCCCATTAACAGCGGATAAGAAATTGGTCTTAATGCCTCGTTTTGGTTTTGGTTATGTTGGGATGTACAATAAAGCAAAAGGGATGACACCATTTGATCGTTATTCCATGGGTGGAAGCGGATTATCAGGTGTCAATCAATTAGGTGGACGTGAAATTATTGCCTTAAGAGGTTATGATGATCAAAGTATTTCTGCTACAGGTGGTGATCCAATCATTACGAAATATACGCTGGAATTACGTTACCCTATTTCTTTGAACCCACAAGCTACTTTCTACGCATTAACGTTCTTAGAAGCTGGAAATACCTATCCCACATTTGATAAATTTAATCCGTTTAACGTGAAACGATCAGCGGGAGTTGGTATCCGTGTTTTCTTACCGATGTTTGGTATGCTTGGTCTTGATTACGGTTTCGGTTTTGATAAATTGGATAGTTGGTCAAGCGCGGCAGGTTCCAAATCAGGATCAGATGCTTCCATTATGACTAAAGGATTCTATCCTAAATTAAGTTTTACCATTGGTATGAACCTCGGAGAATTATAGATTATTGCAATAAATGTTTAACTTCGTCGTTCTTTAGAAACAATTTTTTTTATGGCAAAGTATTGTTTTCTTTTCATCTTATTTTTTGGCATGCGATTTGCCAATGCTCAAACGTATGCATTTATTGACTCGGATTATATTTTGAAAAATGTTCCGGAGTACGTAGAGGCAAAAGAACGATTAGACAAGATGGCTGAACGATGGACGAAGGAAATCGAAGATAGATATGAAGTCATTAAGACTAAAAAATCTAGCTTTGATCGAGAAGAAGTCTTGTTGCCGAAGGAGGAACGAGAAAAACGAAAAAGCGAAATTGAGAAATTAGAAAAGGATGCAATTGACCTTCAAACACAACATTTCGGTAATGAAGGAGATTATTTCCAAAAAAGACAAGAGCTGGTTAAACCGATTCAAGATCGTGTTTACACCGCAATGAAAAAAGTGGCAAAAAGAGAAGGGTATTCCTTCGTTTTTGATAAAGCAAATCAAAGTAATTTGGTTTATGCAGAGAAAGAATTCGACATGAGCGATTCGGTTCTCGAAGAAATGGGTATAACAAAGTAACACAAATAAAGAATGAAAAATTTACTATTAGGATTGGTTTTATTTATTGGTTTTGGAGCAGCGGCTCAATCGAAAGTAGCGCACGTAAACTCGCAAAAATTATTGGATACAATGCCTTCCCGTAAAGCAGCAATTGCACAATTAGATCAAATTCAAAAGTCTGGAGTGGCTGAATTGGAAGAAATGCAAAAAGCTTTTGAAGCAGCATACAAAGTATTTATGGAAAAAAGCGATGCAATGCCACCGATGATTAAAGAGAATGAGCAAAACAAATTGATGCGCATGCAACAAAATTTGGAAACGCGTAATTCTGAATTAGAAGGGGAATTGAAAACGTATAGCGAACAGTTAAATCAACCAATTCTTGACCGTGTTCAAAAAGCGATAGAAATCGTTGCTGAACGTAAAAAGTTGAGTTATGTATTGGATCAGTCTTCTATGACGATGTATTACAAAGGTGGTATGGACATTACCAATGAAGTGATTGTTGAGTTACTTATATTGGACGCTGCTGCCACGAAAAAATAAGAAGTCTATATATTCTTTTAAAAGGCAATCCATGTGATTGCCTTTTTTGTTTAGTTTTGAATCATGAACAAAATGGCTCCCATTGGAATTTTTGACTCGGGTTACGGAGGACTAACCGTTTTTGAGCAAGTTCAAAAAGCCCTGCCTGAATACGATTATATTTATTTGGGAGACAATGCGCGCGCACCTTACGGAAACAGGTCCTTTGATGTAGTCTATGAGTTCACCTTGGAGGCTGTTCAGTTTTTATTTAATCAAGGTTGTCCCTTGGTTGTGTTGGCTTGTAACACGGCATCAGCGAAAGCGTTAAGAACCATTCAACAGCAAGATTTACCCGTTTTAGCACCTGAAAATCGTGTGTTAGGTGTCATCCGTCCGAGTACGGAGGAAATAGGATCTCTGAGCAAAAGTCGTCACGTGGGAATTTTAGGTACAAGTGGAACCATTCAAAGTGATTCTTATGTGATAGAACTCCATAAATATGCTCCGGATATTCACGTGTCTCAACATGCTTGTCCAATGTGGGTGCCTTTAATCGAGAATGAAAAACACCATCATCCTGCCGGAATTCAATTTATTGAAGAGGATGTTCGAACGTTAATGCAAAAAAATCCGCTGATAGACACGATTGTCTTAGCTTGTACACATTACCCGGTAATTGAAGAGAAAATACAGCAAATCGCAGGAAAACACATTAATGTGGTGTCACAGGGTCCAATCGTTGCTGAAAAGTTGGGACAATATTTAGTGGCGCATCCGGAAATGGCACAAAAACTAACAAAAAACGGTTCGCGACGATTTTTTAGTTCAGAATCTGAAACGGTGTTTAATGAAAAAGCTGCACGCTTTTTAGGATATCCTATTCAATCCACGCACCACAGTTTCTAAGGAACTTGTCTGCTAAGACGATCCATGATTTTTGTGTTCAGTTCTTTGAATAAATCGGGATGACTGGCATAATACTGATAACTCGCTCTAAATTGCTTGCTACTCACGTGGTGCTTCTTCAAAACAGTTAAAATAGACTGATCCAAGGCTTTCTTATAGATTCCGGGAACGCCGTATTTCGTTTGATAATGGCTTTCAAGTAGAAGAACATCTTCAAGTACGAGCGACATTTTCTCTTTATCTAAATGCCGAGCAGGCACAGAATCTGTTGATTTGCATGCGCTTAGTAATAACAAGAAAATGAATAGAAATTTCATTAATCGATATTGAACAATAGCCTGTCGCCCATTTTTCCTTCTAAAATCTCACCTTTTGAATAAGCTAAACGTCCGTTAATGAAGGTTCGGTCTATTGCATGATGGAAAGTGTGTCCTTCAAAAGGAGACCAGGCACATTTGGATAGACAATTTTCTTTGAATACGGTTGTTTGTCTGGACGGATCCACTAGAACAATATCTGCGTGATATCCTTCACGAAGGAAGCCTCTGTCTTGAATTCTGAATAAAATGGCAGGTGCGTGAGCCATTTTCTCAACGACGCGTTCGAGGCTAATCTTTCCTTCGTGAGGGATATCACGCAGATATCGTCGTAGTGGATCCGTCTAGACAAACAACCGTATTC
>JBJTMU010000066.1:0-26516 GCA_046070685.1 Flavobacteriales bacterium
TATAAAACGGAGATCATTCCTTTTTTAGACGAATTGGACCCACTCGCGGAAGAAATTCAAGCGGTGAATGTAATTTCATTTGAAAATGGGAAGATAAAAGGCCACAATACCGATGTTTTCGGATTTCAACAAAGCATCAAACCATTTTTAACGTTTCATCACGAAAGGGCATTGATTTTTGGAACGGGCGGTGCTTCAAAAGCAGTAGCCTATGTTTTTCAATCACTAGGAATTGATGTGATTTTTGTCTCTCAAAAGGAATCAAGCTTGAGCAATCATTTCACCTATGCAGATGTCAACGAACACATGATTGCAGCATGTAAAGTCATTGTCAATTGTACGCCACTAGGAATGTATCCTCAATTGGACGCGTATCCTCAAATGCCTTTTGATGCACTCAGCGAAGAACACTTGCTTATTGATTTGATTTATAATCCGTCGGAAACCTTGTTCATGAAACAAGGTAGAGCGCATGGAGCTACAGCGATGAATGGTTTATCCATGTTACAACATCAGGCGTTGAAAAGCTGGGAAATTTGGAATACCCCGCGTTAAGCCGCAGAGTCGTTTCCATTATTTCCGATGCTGTACCAATCAATTTTTCTTGAGAAGTACATGATCAATGCCAAGATGACGAATACCCCAATACTTCCGATCAATAGTGCGAAATCTTCTAACTGAATGATGACAAAAATGAAGATGTAAAGGATGCTCAATAATCCAGCAATAAAACCAGTTAATTTCGTTGATTTTAAAATGGCTTTGACATAACCTGATATTAAGACAAGCGTGGCCATCGCTGAAATGAAGAAGGAAATATTGAATTTCAAATATTCTGAAATTGCGAGTAAGAGTGTGTAGAAAATAACCAAGGCAATTCCCACTAAAATATACTGAATCGGGTGAATGAATGTCGATTGAAAAACTTCAATAAAGAAGAAAACAAGGAATGTTAATCCAATAAATAATATCGCGTATTTGATGGAACGATGAGATTTTTGGTAATTATCCACCGGTAAAATTAAATCTACCCCAAATGAAGAGTATTTAATGTTGTATCGACTTCCCACCCATGACTGCGGATAGTTTCTATTCAAATTTAACACATTCCAATGCGCGGTAAAACCATCTTTGCTTACTTTGTTTTCATCCGGCAAGAATGAACCATTGAAACTTGGCGTTGTCCAAGTGGAGGCAACATGAATGTCTGTTTCTTTTCCAACTGGTGTGAAATACAACTGTTGACTTCCCTTTAATTTTAACTCAAATGAAAAGTGATAAATTTGGTTGTCTGTCGGACTCAAAGCAATTTGAGCGTTGATACCAGAGTTGAAATTATCTGTTGATGACACCCCTGGATTGAACGGGAAATTTAGATTATTCCAATTCAACTCGATTTGTTTTTCAATTCCTCGAAGGTCGTCAATCCCAACATTTAAACGTGCTTTGGAGAAGTCGAAATTGGCAGCTGGAATATCTAATTCTTCGAAATTCAACTTATTAAATTCCCCACTTACTTTAATCACAGCATTGTAAACCACAATTTCATACACCCCGCGGTAACGTCGTTCTGGTTTCATTTCCGTAACGATATTCAATTTGCTCGGTAAAATGTGTAGTTTCTCTCGAACAGTTACAACTTTTTCCTTTCCTGATTTTTCATCCGTTTCTTTCGCATAGCGAATAAATGGCAAACTCATGATTGGACCTTTAATCGTTTGAGCTTCACCCCATTTGGAACTTACTTCCTTAATGGCTTCTTCTTGGGTGGATTCTCGTTCGTAAATGATTCCTCTAATCATTGCTGTTGGAATAAGAAGCAACAAGGCAATAATAACGATGGTACCAATCTTAAAATAAAGGTTTGATTTTAATGAATTCATCTGTTCTGAAGTTTTTATTACAACGAAGGTGCACTTTTTTTATTGTGTTTCAAAATTTTACAAATTCTTTTACAGGTAAAGGCAAAGCACGATTATGTCGTTTTCAAACAACTAATTATCGAAACCAAGCGACAAACAACCGAATAAAAAATTGTTCTGAACGGAATTTTGCTCTGTCGAATTCAACGAAATATTTGATGAGCGACAAAAACTATTTTTCAAACTTTTTAATTATCAAAAAATGAATGCCTTAAAAAACAAAGTGAGTTTGATTGGAAGACTGGGAGTACAACCTGAGGTCGTAAATCTTGAATCAGGAAGAAAACTAGCGCGATTTACACTCGCTACAAACGAAAATTACAAGAACAAAAATGGAGAATGGCAGTCGATCACTCAATGGCACACGATTAACGCTTGGGGTAAACTTGCTGATTTAGTTCAAAAACTCTTAATGAAAGGTCAAGAGATCATCGTGGAAGGGAAATTAGTAAATCAATCTTATGAAAATAAGAATGGAGAGAAGCGCTTCAACACCATCATTGAAGCATCTGAATTTTTAGTATTAACGCCAAAGGCAGAAAAATAAGTGAAATGACGAACGATTTAAATCAAGTAAACCTGATAGGTAAAGTTAGTTCCCTTCCGAAAATTACGGAGTTGGAAAATGGAAAGCGCATAGCGAAGTTTACGATGTCCACCAAAGAAGAGTATTTAGACGCGGATGGAAATACAAAAACACGAAACCATTGGCATTTACTAAGTGCTTGGGGGCGTTGGGCAAAAGTGCTCGAAGAAATTGGAGATGTGGGGTCAAAATTAGCAGTGGAGGGAAAATTAGTTTCTCGCTTTTACCAAAGCAATGGACAGCGCAAAATCATTTCCGAAATTGAAGTGAATGATATCGTATGGATGTAAACCTAAATTTTCAACAGATGAATACAATTAGAAATTACGTGACACTCATAGGAAATATCGGGAGTCAAACAAAAATCACCGAATTCGATAATGGTCAGCGAGTTGCTCGATTTCAGCTAGCTACTCAAAAAAGCCTTCGAAAGAATAATGGCAGATACGCTGCGTCCGTTGAATGGCATCGACTTTTTGCATGGGGAAATATGGCTCAATTTATCGAGAAATATGCAGAGATGGGAAAAAAAGTCGCCATTCATGGTCGCCTGGTTAAAAGAACCTATCTGACGCAGGACGGTAAACAGCGAAGTTTAAAAGAAGTGGAAGTTCGTCAAATCATTGGCTTGTAAGTTCGACCAACGGTGCACAAGAAAAAAAAGCGACTTTCGGGTCGCTTTTTTGAACTTTTAATCAATAAAGTAATAACTTTGTAATTACAAAGTTGTGTATCATGAAAGTATCAATCATTCAAATAGGAAATTCGAAAGGTTTACGATTATCTAAAACAATTATAGATAAATATCAAATCAAGGAAAAATTAGAAATGATCTTAGAAAATGACCATATTATATTACGACCATTCGAGGAAGTTAGAAAAGGTTGGAACGAAGCATTTGCCGAAATGCATGGTGCTGGTGACGATCAATTGTACATTGATGATGTGTTTGAAGATGAAAATTTTGACGAATGGAATTGAATCAATATCAATTAATCTTGGTGCAGTTGGATCCAACAGTTGGCAGTGAGATTCGAAAAACAAGGCCATGTGTCATCATTTCACCAAACGAAATGAATCATCATTTACGTACGATTACCATTGCGCCTTTATCCACCTCGAGTAAAAAATACCCAACGAGAATACAGGTTCAACATAACAATCAAATTGGATATGTTGTTTTAGATCAAATTCGAACAGTTGACAAGGCTCGAGTAATTCGGAAATTTGGTTTTTTATCAAGTATCGAAATCAAATCATGTAAACAAGTGCTGCGAGAAATTTTTGTGGATTGATTAAGTAAACGTAAGCACTAACTTTGATGCATGAAAACGACCACGGAACACAACGAGAAATTTCTTAAAATGACCTTTGCTTCTGTTTATCCGCACTACGTCAACAAGGTGGAGCGAAAAGGAAAAACGAAAGCAGAACTTTTGCAAGTGATTGAATGGCTCACTGGATTTGATGAGCTCACTTTAATGGAACTCATCGAGGAGAAAGTGACATTTGAAGCGTTTTTCAAACGGGCAACACTTCATCCGAATGCACATCTGATTACGGGTGTAATTTGTGGTTATCGTGTGGAGGAATTGAAAAACCCCTTGACACAAAAAGTTCGTTATTTAGACAAATTGGTTGATGAATTAGCCAATGGAAAGGCAATGGAGAAGATTCTTCGTAAATTGTAGTTCATGAAAAAATCACTATTCCTTATTTTCTTATTTCTTTTTGTGAGCTGTGAAACGGAAATACTGAAGGGGAAGAAAAGTCAGACAGCCCAGCAATTGAAAGAATCAAGCTATGTATATCTCAACGATTCAACAAGGATGGAAAAACTGGTTCAAACTGATCGTATTTGCTTGAAGTTGATCAATGCTAATTTTCATTACTCATTGCTGGTCGATCGAAAAGGAAAAATAGATACGATTGACTTTGACCAGGAACAGATAGAAACCAAAACACCAGAATTGACTTGGATGAATGATAATTTTATTTGCATGACGACCTTTTGGACAGGTCCTTTCATTTCAAGTTTGATAATACCTGTTGAACGAAGTGAAAAACCTTTTTACTATTATCAAAATGGCGTTCATGCACATGATGAAACCGGCTCATATATAGTGTATACAGATCAAGATTTGAAAAATTCTGTGGAATTTGTAGTGGAAAATCTGGTAACGCATCAAAAACAAACTGTTCACTGGAAAAAACCGTTAAATCAGATTTTTCATCCTTATTGTGATAGCTTACTGATTAAATCAAAGCGATTAATTATTTGGAATAATCATCAAGCTCATTCCTTTCCCATTCGTTTCAGACCTTAAGTTTTCCGAGAAAGTTAAAGTATGAATCTTTTAAAATCCTACCTTTACAATAAATAAAAGCTTATGTCAGAAGAATTAAAGGAATGCCCATCATGTGAATCTCCGTATGGATATGAAACGGGCGAAAATCAATATACTTGTCCGGAATGTTCATTTGAATGGACACTGGAAAAAACCCCTGAATCTTCTGATGAACTAGTGGTTTTAGATTCGAATGGCGCCGTGTTACAAAATGGTGATTCAGTTGTTGTTATCAAAGATTTGCCTGTGAAAGGAATGCCTAAACCAGTAAAAGCGGGAACGAAAGTAAAAAACATTCGCTTAACATTTGGAGACCATAACATTGATTGTAAAATTGATGGTTTTGGTGCCATGGGATTAAAATCCGAATTTGTGAAAAAGGCATAAAGGCTGATTAGGAATCATTCCATATTTTTTTATAATTTAGGCCTGGTAATCAATTATATGGACAGAAATGTCATGCAATTTGTTACTTAACCTAAATAACCTAAATGTCAGACTACTCGCGCCGTAATTTCCTGAAAAATGGAATGAAGGCCTCTATTCTATTGGCTGTTCATCCTTTTCACAAAATGTTTCATCAGCTGTCCACCAAGGAAAATATTCCGAATTGGGAGCAATTGATTGACATTGCACGTTGGTGTCCTACCATTCATAACTTACAACCCCATCAAATTAAAGTTCTTTCGGAAACAGAGGCTGATTTGTATTATGACCCGAAACGCTTACTTCCAGTTGGAGATCCAGATGCTGTTTTTGTAACGATTGCTTTGGCCATGTTTATTGAACATTTGTCCATCGCTGCTGGGTCATTCGGATGGAAAGTTGAAATGATGGAACGGTTTCAAGCAGTTTCTACCAAAGCAAATCATTCTACCCGTTTTGCCCGATTAAAACTCAGTCCATTAATCGAAGCTGAATTGTTAGATGCTTCTTTAATTTTAAAAAGAAAAACTTCTCGTTTGCATTATGATGATCGCCCATTGAACAAAAATACGGTCAATCAAATTAGAGAGGAAGCTTTGAAATTTGGGCACGAATTTTTTCATTCAGCTGAAAAAGAGTTGGTCGATTTTGTAATTGATTTGAACCAGCAAACATTATTTGAAGATTTAGAATCCACACCGGGGAGGGAAGAATTACATCGTTTGTTTCGATATACAGATGAGGATGCCATCAAATATAAGGATGGATTATGGTACAAAGCGATGGCTTTTCCTGGTAAATTGATGCGTTCCGTTTTCGAACACCACCAACGTTGGGAAAAGGGAGCACGAAAATTAGTACTCGGAAATTACTACCAACATTCATTTAAAGGAACAGCTTCTGTTTGTTGGTTTGGTGGGGCATTTGAAACACCAGAGGATTGGATTAATGCTGGAAAAATGTTTGCAAGGTCATGGTTAATCATCACTCGAGAGAATGCCTATATTCATCCATTTGGTTCCTTGATTACAAACCATGGAGCCTATCTTGAAATCAATCAAAAATTAACGCAAGCAACAGACAACAAAAAAATTTGGATGATTTTTCGAGCGGGTTATTCTAATGAACCAGTTCGTAGTTATCGATTAAGCACAAAAGAAATTATCATTCATTAAACCTTTTCAATGCGCACACTTATTGTACTTTTTTACGCATGGCTACTTGAGCTTTATCGCAAACCTTTAATGCCCTCTGATAGAGCAATGGCACTTATTTATTTACCTGGATTCAATCGAATTCGTCTCTACAATGCGAAAGCTAGAGCTTTCGCCGAATTTGTTAAAGCAAAGCGGAAGGTACCTGCTTACCGAGCATTTTTAAAAGCAAATGGCTTTAAAAAAGTTCGATTTAATGGACTTACGCCAAATATGCAAGATGTTCCGATTACAGATAAGGATAATTACGTGAAAGTATTTTCCATGGATGAAAGATGTGTTCATGGGAAAATGCCGACAAAAAATGTCATTATCGATGAATCTTCGGGGAGCAGTGGAACAGCCACAAACTGGGCTCGAGGAAAAAAAGAGCGAAAACGCAATGCCCGAATCATTCAATTTGGCGTTAAGAATTTATTGGGACGTGAACCATTGTTTATTATCAATGCTTTTGCACTTGGACCATGGGCCACAGGCGTAAATATCACTATGGGGTGTGTGACGTTTTCAAAACTCAAATCACTGGGTCCTGATGAAACCAAAATTGAAAATACCATTAAACAATTTGGAAATCAACACCATTATGTAATCATGGGGTATCCTCCTTTTTTAAAATTGTTAGTTGATCATTCCGATATTGACTGGAAAGCATTCAATGTTTCCTTCATCTTTGGAGGTGAATCCATGTCGGAAGGAATGCGCGATTATTTAATGAATAAAGGAATAAAGCGTGTTTACAGTTCTTTGGGTGCATCTGATTTGGAACTCAATATTTCTGCGGAGAATGATTTTACCATTAGTCTTCGTCGTTTATTACGCTCAAATGAGCTATTGCGTAATCGAATTACAAAACACACTGGAGCATTGCCCATGTTATTTCAATACAATCCATCTGATTTTTTAATTGAGACAAGCGATGAAGGTGAATTAATTATATCGATTGGTAGACCGGATTACATTGCGCCAAAAATACGCTACAACATCCATGATCGTGGACATGTCTTACCTATGAAAGAGCTATATGCCATTTTGAAAGAATTGAATATTGATCCGTCTACACTTAGTAAGCCGCAAACTGATTTACCGATACTTTTGCATTATGGACGAGCAGATTCAACGGTCTCTTTCTTTGGTGCGAATATAAGTCCAACCGACATTCAAGAAACGATTTATCATTCGCCCCTCTTTTCGGACTTGGTAAATTCATTTTGCATAAGTATAAACGAAAACAATGAAGGTGATAAACAATTGGTCATTTCACTAGAACTTCAACAAAATAAAAGTGAGCAATCATTGGATATGACTTTGGCGCAAAAAGAATTTTTCGGACAATTAGCAATGATCAATCAGGATTTTAGAGAAGCTAAAAAAATGGCATCACGAGACGATCAAACTATTTTGTGTTTTTATCCATTTCATACAGGACCGTTTGAGGATCGGGACATTCGCATTAAAGCCAAATATTTTCAATAGGTTTCTTGTGGAATAAATATTAAATGGCACTAAACAATTCAACCATTCTTTGTGTTATTTATCCACTATGTTGGGGACCAAAGAAATTTCTACAATTGACATCGATCGCATTATTGAAATGGCATGGGAAGACCGCACGCCATTTGAGGCAATTCTAGCTCAATTTCAAATACCGGAAAAAGAGGTGATCGCCATCATGCGTTCTCAATTAAAACGCAGCAGCTTTCATCTTTGGCGTAAACGGGTGAACAGTGGTGTCAGTCAAAAGCATGCGAAAAAACGGCATCCAGATATACAACGCTTCAAATGTGATCGACAACGAAGCATTTCCGGGAATAAAATCAGTAAACGCTGATGGAATTCCCTACGAAATACGACCAAATCGTGCAGCGCATGCAGTCAATCGACCCTATTCGGTATGGTCAAACCAGAAACTACTTGAGTGGTGCAGTGACCTACTTGTCGCCCTATATTTCTAGAGGAGTGATCAGTACCAAGATGGTTTTACAATCCATGCTCGAAAAAGGTGTGTCGTTGAATGAAATGGAAAGCCTCATTCAGGAGCTTTGTTGGCGCGATTATTTTCAACGAGTGGCTCAATCGAAAGAGGTCCAACAAGATTTAAAATTCCCTCAAGTGGATGTTCTTCATGATGAAATCCCTTCCAATGTATTTCATGCAAAAACGGGAATCCAAGGAGTGGATTTGGCGATTCAACAATTGATGGAGACAGGCTACATGCACAACCATGCGCGCATGTATGTGGCTTCCATTGTGTGTAATTTGGCCAAAACGAATTGGCGAAATCCTTCAAAATGGATGTATTATTATTTGTTAGATGCCGATTTTGCGAGCAATTCATGCAGTTGGCAATGGGTTGCAGGTGCCAATAGTCAGAAAAAGTACTTTGCCAATCAGGAGAATGTGAATCGCTATCTGAATACGCATCAAACAGGTACTTTTTTGGATAAAACCTATGAAAAATTAGCACAAGCAGAAGTGCCGGAAGTATTGATAGAGAGGCAAAAACACTTGTTTCAAACGGAACTTCCAAATGCTGCTCCATTAACCATTGATGCGACAAAACCTACCTTTATTTACACTTTCTATAACTTAGATCCAATCTGGCATTCGGAAGAAAATGGCAATCGAATTCTTTTGTTAGAACCGACGCATTTTGATTCCTATCCCATTAGCAAATTATCTCTAGATTTTATGCTTTCCCTCAGTGAAAATATCCCGGGAATGCAAGTGTATGTTGGTTCCTTCGAATCTTTTATATCAAGCTACCAACTCACCAATTGTTATTTCAAAGAACACCCATTAAACGCTCACTTTAGTGGAAATATGGAACAAAGAGATTGGATTTGTCCAGAAGTAAGTGGCTATTTTCCTTCCTTTTTCGCCTACTGGAAAAAAGTAAAAAAACAATTAACCAATTCAATGAACCTTGTATGATTATCGATCGCGAACAGTTAAAAAATCAAGATAGTCGTTACCGGGCTACTTTTATCAACTCATTGGCTGGTGTGAAGCAAGCTGTTTTGATAGGGACAAAATCTAATAATGGACACAGTAATCTCGCTATTTTTAATTCGTTGATCCATATTGGTGCCAATCCACCGCTATGGGGATTCATTTGCCGACCGGATACCATTCAAAGGGACACGCTTCAGAACATTCTTGAAACGGGCGAATATTCTTTCAATTTTGTTTTACAGACGGACGTTGAAAAAGCTCACCAGACTTCTGCAAAATACCCAAAAGAGGAATCGGAATTTCATGCATGTGGATTTGGAGAATGTTTCTACGAGGGATTTTCTGCTCCTTTTGTGCGGGAAGCTCCGGTTAAAATCGGAATTAAGTTCGAAGAGAAAATAGATATTTCGATCAACGGTACCATTCTACTTATCGGTAGTATTTCCTTTATCGACATGGATGAAAAAGTCATTGCTCCGGATGGATTTGTACATTTGGATCAATTAAAAACCTTGAGCTGTGCTGGATTAGATGCATATTTTGATACGCGTTTAATTCAACGTTTATCTTATGCGAAAATCGATAAATGGCCGAGCAAATTGTAGCGAGAGAAGAAATTGTCGTGGTATGGTTCAAACGTGATCTGCGATTTACGGATCATGAGGCGCTATATCATGCACAACGTCAGTCCTTGCCCATTCTTTTATTGTATTGTTTTGAACCTTCTGTAATGGATTATCCTGATAGTGATGTCCGGCATTGGCGTTTTGTTCATCAGTCGTTGATGGAAATGAATGACAAATTAAGTGCGCTAAATTCTCAGATTTATGTGTTTCACTCGGAAGTTTTGCCCTTTTTTCATTCCTTGCAAAGCAACTACATCATTCGAGAAATCTATTCGCACCAAGAAGTGGGTAACCACTTAACGTTTCAGCGCGATCTTACTGTTAAGGAGTTTTGTCAACAGCAACAGATTACTTGGCATGAATACACGCATAATGCAGTTCTGAGAGGTGGTGGAGCGCGTAGCAACTGGGAGAAGCGTTGGCGTTCAATTATGGAACATGAGCCCTATTTGGTGTCTGAAGATAATTGGCATTTAGTATCCTTGGAATCATCTTTCTATGATAAAATAAAGGGAGAAGCTTTATCCTCAGAAATCACCAGTCATCACCCAAGTTTTCAACCTGGAGGAGAATCTTTTGCTTGGAAATATTTGGATGGGTTTCTGAAAAAAAGAAGTGTGAATTACGCGAATCACATTTCGAAACCGGCATTAAGTCGAACAAGTTGTAGTCGGATTTCCCCATATTTAAGTTACGGAAATATAAGTATGCGGATGGTCTATCAGTACACCATGCAGCACTATAAAAAATCAAGTCATAAGCGTGCCTTATCCCAGTTTATTTCTCGCTTACATTGGCATTGTCACTTTATTCAAAAGTTTGAAGATGAATGCCGAATCGAATTTGAACCATTCAACAAGGCATATCTTGGTAAAGTTTATCCTAAAAATCAATCATTATTGGATGCTTGGCATGCTGCAAAAACGGGAGTTCCTTTGATTGATGCCTGTCTCAGATGTCTTCAGGAAACAGGTTACATCAACTTTCGAATGCGCGCCATGTTGGTCTCGTTTTTTGTGTTTAACATGAAACAAGATTGGCGTGAACTTCATTTTTTAGCACGCATGTTTTTGGACTACGAACCGGGGATTCATTATCCGCAAATTCAAATGCAAGCTGGATTAACAGGAATGAATACAATCCGGATTTATAATCCGATTAAAAATTCAAAAAAACACGATTCTGAAGGACAATTTATTCGCAAATGGGTGCCTGAATTAGCAAATATTCCAACAGAGTTTATTCATGAACCTTGGTTACTTAGTGAGATGGAGCAAACACTTTATTCGTTTCGAATTGGTGTCGATTATCCATTTCCCATCGTTGATCTCGAAGCTAGTCAAAAGAGTGCAAGTGAAGAGGTGTGGTCTTTTCGTAAGGAATTAAATGTAAAAAAAGAAGCCCAACGAATTATTAAAAAACATGTGAATCCCAAAAAATGAAGCAGCGAAAAAAGAGTGATTTGCCTCAAAAAATATGTGCGACGTGTCAACGTCCATTTACTTGGCGAAAAAAATGGGAAAAAGTGTGGGAAGAGGTCAAATACTGTAGTGATAAATGCCGCATGAATAAATCTACTCATTCATGAAAATAGGACTCATTTTTCCACATCAATTATTTGAGGATGTTTCCATTTTCATGGATTGTGACGAAGTTTACCTCATTGAAGAACGGCTGTTTTTTCGCTTGTATGCCTTTCATCAGCAAAAGATCGCCTTTCATCGATCGAGCATGAAGTGCTTTGAAGCTTATTTACGTTCAAAAGATCTGAACGTCAAGTACATCGAATCCATGGATTCATTAGCTGATATCCGTGAATTTATCTTTTCTTTGAAAAATACCACCTTGATTTGCTACCGAGACACTTCGGATAATTGGCTGGAGAAGTACATGCAACAAAGTGCCCAAAAAGCAAATATTCAATTGGTAAAACACGCGTCTTTATTGTTTTTAAACGAATTGTCAGAATTTACTACTTACAAATCCAAACAAAGATTATTTCAGACAGAATTTTATAAGGCACAGCGAACGAAACGATCAATTTTAATGGAAAAAGACGGTTCGCCAAGTGGAGGAAAATGGTCTTTTGATGAAGATAATCGCAAACGCTATCCGAAAGGGGTGAAACCTCCAATAGTGGAGACGAAAGTTCGAAACAGCTTCGATTTGGAGGCAATGGAATATGTGAAAACCCATTTTGCTTCCAACCCTGGACGTTGTGACGCTCATTTGATTTACCCCACTACTTATGAAGAAAGCAAGTCTTTTCTACATGAATTTTTCGCGGTGAGATTTAAGGATTTTGGCAACTATGAAGATGCCATACTTCAGGAAGAAACTGTATTAAACCATAGTGTGATTAGTCCTTTAATGAATGTGGGACTTTTAACGCCTGACTATGTGATTCATGAGGCTATTCATTTTGCCGAAGAAAACAACATTCCCATGAATTCTTTGGAAGGATTTGTACGTCAAATTGTGGGATGGCGAGAGTTCATACGCATGGTATATGAATTAAAAGGAACGGAGGAACGAACACGAAATTATTGGGGATTTAAACGAAAAATTCCGGCCAGTTTTTGGACTGGAGAAACAGGAATTCCGCCAATCGATCAGACCATTAAAAAAGTGTTAGAAACAGGTTATTGCCATCACATTGAACGACTCATGGTACTCGGGAATTTTATGTTGTTATGTGAATTTGATCCGGATGAGGTCTATCGCTGGTTCATGGAATTATTTATTGATGCTTACGATTGGGTCATGGTTCCGAATGTTTATGGAATGAGTCAGTTTGCCGATGGCGGTTTGATGTCAACAAAGCCATACATCAGTGGAAGTAACTATTTAATGAAAATGAGTAACTACGAAAAAGGGGAGTGGCAAACGATTTGGGATGGCTTGTTCTGGCATTTTTTGGACAAACAGCGTTCATTCTTTTTGTCTAATCCGCGTTTAGGTATGCTGATTCATAGTTTTGACAAAACGTCTGAAGATAAAAGAACTGCCCATTTGGATCATGCAAAATCGTTTCTTGCTAGAATGGATCAAGCATCACAGTAGCACCAAGAATTAATGTAATTTAGTCCCATGAAACATACGCAGCGAATCAATGAATTAGTTGAAATACTTGGATTACTTCCGCATCCGGAAGGAGGATTTTACAAAGAAACGTACCGAAGTGTGGAGACGATTGATGGAGAACAAGCCCTGATGACCTCTATTTATTTTTTATTGACATCAGACCATCCTTCCCATTTTCATCGCATTCAAAGTGATGAACATTGGTATTTTCATGAAGGCAGTCCACTGATTGTTCACGTCATTGGTGAGAATGGTCATGAGCAAAAACGATTAGGACTTGATTTATCTGCTGGACAAAGTCCCTATCATTTGGTGAAAAAACAAGAAATATTTGGTAGTGAAGTACAGGAAGAAAGCGGCTATGCCCTTGTTTCATGTGCGGTTGCTCCGGGATTTATGTTCAGTGACTTTGAATTATTTTCGAGACAAGATTTATTGAATCAATATCCACAGCACGATGAAATTATTCGTCGATTGACGGTATAGCCCCCGTTCTTGCTACGAAATACGGATTGGTTAAATTCGCTTTATTATAACGAAGCGGTTCTCCTGTTTCAGCGTGAACAACGGAGCCTCCAAGTGCTTCTAAAATTGCTTGTCCGGCGGCAATATCCCATTCCATTGTAGGGGCATAACGCGGATAAACATCTGCTGTTCCTAATGCTAAGTCGAAGAATTTCAAGGAGGATCCTTTTTTCAAAAAAGAAACTTCTTCGGACCATTGTTTAAGCGATTGAATAAATTGCAATACGGGTCCAGAATGGTGACTGCGCGAGCAAGCCATAACTAGAGGAATATTGTGGTTTTTTGGTTTTTCGAGCTTTTTCCAAGTAGAAAAATCATGAACATCGTCAAAATGAAAGAGGTAAACACCCGTTTCTTTTGATCCGATTAAAATTTCTTGTTGAACCGGAGAAGCAATGAGTCCAAAATGAGCTTTTCCATCTTTAATTAGCGCAATGTTTACTGCAAATTCATCATTTTTTTTGATGAATTCTTTTGTACCATCCAAGGGATCAACGCACCAACATTCGGTCCAATTGGAACGTTCATCGTAATGCATTTTTTCCGTTTCCTCCCCTGTAATTGGAATTTGAAATGGAATTAAGTGTTCATCAATAATATCGGATGAGGCTAAATCGGCTTTCGTTAGAGGTGAGCCATCTGTTTTAATGATTTCTTCGAAATCTTGTTCATAGATATGCATGATTGCTTTTGAAGCAGCAATGCTCGCATGAATGGCAGCTACATATTTGTCTGGAAACGGAATCAATGAAATTGCATTTCTGGAACTACATCAGGAACAACTAAGTCACCTTCGGTTTTCGCAATAATTTCTTCCACGCTTACTCCTGGTGCTCTTTCAATTAAATGAAATTTCCCGTCTTTAATTTCTAAAACCGCCAATTCAGTCACGACTTTTTTTACACAGCCAACACCTGTTAATGGCAAGGTACATTCCTTTAAAATTTTAGATTCACCTGCTTTGTTACTGTGCATCATTGCGACAATAATATTTTCAGCAGAAGCAACGAGGTCCATCGCTCCACCCATACCTTTGACCATTTTACCCGGAATTTTCCAGTTAGCGATATCGCCATTTTGAGAAACTTCCATTGCTCCAAGTACGGTTAATTGAACATGTTGTCCTCGGATCATGGCAAAAGAAGTGGCAGAGTCAAAAAACGAAGCGCCATCTACTGTGGTAATTGTTTGTTTACCTGCGTTAATTAAATCGGCATCTTCCTCTCCTTCGAATGGAAAAGGACCCATTCCAAGAATTCCATTTTCCGATTGAAATTCTACTTCGATTCCTGTTGGAATGTAATTGGCGACAAGTGTTGGGATTCCAATGCCTAAATTGACATACCAACCATTTTGTAATTCCTGTGCAATACGCTGTGCGATGCCGTTTTTATCGAGTGCCATAATCGTCTTTGCTTATGCTTTTTTTCTAACTGTTCGTTGTTCTATTCGTTTTTCAAACCTTTCACCTTGAAAAATACGTTGAACGAAAATTCCAGGAGTGTGAATTTGATTTGGATCCAAAGATCCTGCAGGAACTAATTCTTCTACTTCAGCAACCGTGATTTTACCAGCCATTGCCATCATCGGATTAAAGTTTCTGGCAGCTGCTTTATAAATTAGGTTTCCTTCCGTATCGCCTTTCCATGCTTTAACAATGGCAAAATCAGCGGTTAATGCCTCTTCCAGAATGTGTGGTTTTCCATTGAAAATGCGAACTTCTTTTCCTTCTGCCACCTCTGTTCCATAGCCAGCTGGTGTAAAAAATGCTGGAATTCCGGCACCACCTGCACGACAACGTTCCGCTAAACTTCCTTGTGGAATGAGATCAACTTCAAGTTCACCACTCAGCATTTGACGTTCGAATTCGTCATTCTCACCTACGTAGGAACTGATCATTTTTTTTACTTGTTTTCGTTGCAACATCAATCCAATTCCGAAGTCATCTACTCCAGCATTGTTACTGATACACGTCAGATTTTTTTTACCCATTTCAACCAATTGACCTATGGAATTTTCTGGAATTCCACAAAGTCCAAATCCACCAAGCATCAAAGTCATACCATCTTCGATACCAACTAGTGCCTCTTCTACGTTTTTTACTACTTTGTTCATGTGTTAAAATTCAAATGGTACTTCTGATTCATCCACTGTTTCAGGTTGCGGAGCATCCGTACAATCATACGCTTCTGCATCATAATCATCTGGTGGAACAAAATCACGAGTGGTTAAGGCAATCACGGGATCTTTGTAAACGCGTTGCATGTAATAGCCATAAATTGGCAATGCCATTCGTGCACCTTGTCCCCAAGTCATACTTTGGAAGCGAACCGCTCTATCTTCGGCTCCAACCCAAACGCCCGTAACAAGTTCAGGTGTAATACCAATAAACCATCCATCGGAGTTATTTTGCGTTGTACCTGTTTTTCCCGCTGTTGGCGCTGTAATTCCACCCCAACTTCTACCGCTTCGTAAACTTCCTGCCGTTCCAAATTGAACAACACCTTTCATCATTTTTAAAATTTCATAGGCAACCGTGGAATTAAGCGCTTGTTCACGGTGTTCTGTGGCACTATAAATTACTTTACCATTTCGATCAGTGATGCGTTCAATGGTTGTTGGTCTCACATAAATGCCATTGTTCGGGAATATACATTGAGCAGCCACCATTTGATACAAGGAAAGATCCATACTTCCTAAACACATGGACGGAACAACATCGTTTTTATTCAATTCAATTTCAGTCTTTTTAAGCAGTTTCTCAATCTGAAAAGGTCCACCAATTTTCTGAACTGGATTGAATGCACCCATGCGTGCCATGACAGCAACAGTTGTTGGATTGGAAGATTGAGCGAGTCCATCTTTGACAGAACCTGCAGGTGTACCTTCTGGACAGTATTTCCCAACGACTTTGTTATGATCATCAACTAAATCAACGCAATATTCTCCAGGTGAAAAGGTCGTACAAGGATTCACCACTTTCATGGATAAAGCTGCCGCGTAAACGAACGGTTTAATCGTTGATCCAACTTGTCGTTTTCCTTGTCGAACATGATCGTATCCAAAATGCTTGAAATTTACTCCTCCAACCCAAGCGCGAACGAATCCAGTTGATGGATCGATGGACAATAATCCAGCGTGTAAAAATGCTTTGTAGTAACGAATAGAATCGTTTGGAGTCATTGTGGTATCACGCTCGCCTTTCCAGGAGAAAACCGTCATATTTGTCGGTGTATCAAAGCTTTTTTTGATGTCCTCAGGTGAATAGCCTGCCAAGGTCATGTTTTGGAATCGACCAGAAGATGTACGAGCAGATTCCATGATTTGATTCACCATTTTCGTTTCTATCGAATTGGCAAAAGGATAATTTCTAACGTGACGATTGTTGATGTCAAATTGTGGCTGTAAATCTTCCTTTAAATGTCGTTCTACTGCATATTCAGCATGGCGCTGTAATGCAGGATTTAGCGTCGTGTAAATTTTCAATCCATCGCCGTAAATGTCGTACGGATTTCCGTCTTCTCGCAAATATTTAAAGGTTCCGTCCGCATTTTTCGACATTAAAATTTCTGTCACCTCCTTACGCAAGGATTCTCTGAAATAAGGCGCCATTCCTTCTTTGTGGTCTAAGGATTTGTAATGAACCACAATTGGCATTACTTTGAGTCGATCATACTCTTCCTGAGTTAATTTGTGTTTAATCCCTTCATTTTCCGTTTGACTATTTTTCAACCATTGAAAAAGCACTTGATTTCTTCTCGACAAAGACCGAAGTGAATCCTCTGCACGTAATTCAGCCATTTGTGCAACGGTTACTTTTTCAGGTGCGATTCCTGCACGATCAGCTGCTTTGTTACGGTAGTTTTTGATGGTATATTTATATGGATTGAATAAATCTGGATTTTTACACATACCAACTAAGACAGCAGCTTCAATTTTGGACAAATCCTTTGGACTTTTGTTGAAGTAAACACGGGAAGCATTTTCAATTCCAACAGCATTGTAGAGAAAATCAAATTGATTTAAGTACATGGTAATGATTTCTTCCTTGGTAAAGCGTTCTTCCAAACGTTTAGCAATGATGTTTTCTCGTGCCTTCTCGTTTAAGCGTCGAAATTTCCCAAAAATCCCACCAGAAGGCAAGTCTAAACTTTCACCATTCGCACGAGCAAGCTCCTCTAATTGTCGATTTCTTAAAGTGAAGAGCAATTTTGCTAACTGTTGTGTGATTGTTGATGCACCACCTTTGCGTCCTAAACTGGCAAAAGAACGAACAAGTCCTTTGAAATCGACACCACTATGATTGTAAAAGCGTTCATCCTCCGTCGCAATTAATGCATCGAAAACATAAGGTGAAATATCACGGTATTTTACGCTTGTTCGATTTACTTGCCAAAAGCGCCCAATAATCGTATCTTCTTTTACATTCTTTTTGGCAATAATGAGCGATGCCTGTAATTCTGGTGGATTATCTAACATGGAAACCGGCGGCAACATACTCTCTGATTGCAGAAGCAATAGAGATGAAACCAACACGAAAGGAATCAATGCTAATCCCCAAAAAATTTTTGTAAACTTTTTTGTTTCTTCTTCCGACATTTTTGCTTCGTTATTCTTCATAAATCAAAATTAGCGACAATTATCTTAACACATCTTTACGTTGACTATCCAATTTTAAAAGGATAAACATCATCATACAGAAGGACATCATGGAGGATCCTCCATAACTAAAAAATGGCAATGGAATTCCAATGACTGGGGCGAATCCAATATTCATTCCAATGTTAATAGCAAAGTGATAAAACAAGATCATTCCGACACAATAGGCGTAAACTCGGTTAAAAATAGAACGTTGTCTTTCAGCAATGAGAATGATACGAATCAGCATGAATAAATAGAGTCCGAATAAGAAAATGATCCCAACAAATCCCCATTCCTCGGCAAACGGACAGAAGATAAAATCTGTTTCACTTTCGGGAACATGATTACTTTCTACACTTGAGACAGATGCTTTGTTATACCCTTTCCCTAGTAATCCTCCTGATCCTACGGCCGCCATTGCTCTATTTCGATTATAATCTTTTCCGTTCGGATCTTCTCTAAGTCCAAGGAATAATTCAATGCGGTCTTTCTGGTGAGTCGCCAAACTATTAAATCCATGATCGACGATAAACGATAGTCCACTCGTGAGAATAAATCCAAGGATAATGATAACAGTCCCACGAGAACGCTCTCTTTTTGCTGAGAATCTTTGTAAAAATAAAATCGCCAAAACAGAAAAAATCAGCAAGGTTGAAATGATTCCGATCGAACCAGAAACTGTAAAAGGTAAAAAGAAGAAATCCAATTGTACGGAATTCAACAAAAGCGTGATGACGCTGATGAATATCATCACAAATAAAATGGGAATAAAATGACTTCCGACCCATGTTTCTTTGAAGCGGACACCAGGAATACTGTTGACAAAGCTGAGAATGATAGGGTCAAAGGTGAGTCCTTCTCGGTACATCACAAAAAGAAAGGATGTAAAAACAACGAAAGTTCCAGCATCCGGCTGAAGTAAAATTAAAGCCATTGGCACCAACAAAATAGCACTTGCTGTCATGACACTGCTGATGTTTTGTTGTTTCACGCTAATTCCACTAATGTATTTCGCTAACAAAAGAGCCGTGGAAATCTTAGCAAACTCTGCGGGTTGAATCCCCATGGTTCCAATTCCAATCCAGGCACGAGCACCGTGAACAGCTGGCATGAATAGTACAATGATCAGTAAAAACAGCGTAAAACCATAAATCGGAAAGGCAAACCTACGGTAGATGTCTGAATCGATGAGAAAGACCAAGAGTCCAAGAAACAAGGAAACGACAATCCAAATTAATTGCTTCCCGTACATCATGGAAACATCGAAAATATTGGGATGTAAATCGTTGTAAGCCACGGAGTAAAGCGTTGCCATACCCGTGATTAACATCAGCATAAACGTGATGAACAATGGCCAGTCCAAATGGGAAATTAAACTTTCTTCCTTTCTCATTCTCTCGTGTTTGAAATGTAGGCCAATTTTGCTTCTATAATACGTTTTTCTTTGTCCTTATCGGAAATTTTACGTTTCAAGTATTTTTCAATCATTAAACTAGCAATTGGCGCTGCCCATGTCCCACCAAATCCAGCATTTTCAACGAACACGGCGATGGCAATTTTGGGATTGTTCATAGGAGCAAAAGCAATGAATACCGAGTGATCTTCCCCGTGCGGATTTTGTACAGTCCCCGTTTTTCCACAAATAAGAATATTTTCGAGACGAGCCATGCGTGCCGTTCCACCGTCTTCGTTCACAACGCGACGCATTCCTTCGATAACTGGCGCAAAGTGTCGTGAGTTCACCATGGTTCTTTTCTTGGTACGATAAATCGCTAGTGGTCCTGTTCTTCCAATCGATTTTACAAAATGAGGAACGTAATACCAGCCTTTATTCGCAATAATTGCCGCGATATTCGCCATGTGCAAAGGGGTAAGTTTTACTTCTCCTTGACCGATGGAAATCGAACGAATCGTTGAAAATGCCCATTGATGATGTCCATACCATTTGTCGTAATATTTTGCATCAGGAATCAATCCTGGACGTTGACCAGAAACATCGGCGTCAAGGGTTTTCCCAAGACCGAAACTACGCATGTAACGATGCCATTTATTGAGTCCATATTCCGCATCTGCAAATAGACCTTTTTTCTTTCCTTGTTGAATGATGCGTCGGACAACTGCGTAGTAATAAGGATTACAAGAGTATTGAACGGCCTCTGCTACATTGCGTGCGGACGGGTGATTGTGACAACCAACCATGCTTTTGTCACATGGGAATCCTGATTCGGCAGTGATGACACCTTCTTGCATTCCAATGAGTGATTGAACCAATTTAAAAATGGAACCGGGTGGATACTCAGCTTGCAGTGGGCGAGGGAATAGTGGCATGTTTTTATCTAAAGCAAGCCTAGGATAATTTTCACTGATATTTCGTTTTCCGACAAGTAAATTGGGGTCGTAAGAAGGAGCGGATACCATGGCTAAAATTTCACCGGAGGAAGGCTCAATGGCTACGATACATCCTTTTTTGTTCTGCATTAATTTCTCACCATAAGATTGGATGATCATATCCATTCCTAGTTTGAGCGGATCAGCCTGACGTGCAGTTGTATCGTATTTTCCGTCAGCAAAAGGTTCAATCGCATTGTTCAGTGCTGATGTTACGATGTACTTGATTCCTTTTCGACCGCGTAGTTCACGTTCGTAAAATTTTTCAATTCCTGATCGACCGATATTGTCACCCGGTTTGTAAAAATGATCACTTTCAACCTCTTCTCGATTCACTTCAGATAAGTAACCCATAATGTTTGCGCCACTTTTAAATGGATAATTTCGCATACTTGTTACTTTCTCATAAAATCCAGGAAAATTTTCCAAGTGTGGAGCAATACGAGAAATTTCCTCCAAGGTTAATTCTTTGAGGAAAGGGTATTTTCTAATTTTCTGGTAATTCGATGTGCGTTTTCCTGTGATTTTATTGTAGTAAGTCCCTTCTCCCTTAACAATTTCCTTGAATCGATTGCGCACATCCTTAACGGTCCATCCAATGAGTTTGGCAAATGCAGCAGTATCTAGGTGTTTGATTTCGTCCTCAACCATCATAAGGTTGAAATAAGTTCGATTGGATACAATTTTCATCCCATTTCGATCGAAAACAACACCTCGTGGAGGAGTTACTTCGATTCGTTTTTCAGCCACTTCATGTGCACGTAAAGTCCAGGTATCATCAATCACTTGCATGTAAAACAACCGAAAAGTATATAGAAATCCCACCAAAATAATGAAGGCCAAGATTACATAACGTCGGATGTCAAAATTCATTTTGCTTTCGATTTTTTAATCAAGAAACTTTGTAATAACAAGCAAATTAAAAAGGATGGAACAGCACTAAAAATCGTTTTCTGTAGGATGAAAAAGAATTGATTGAACTGGAAAATCTCCACCAAGAAATACCAAAAGTGATGAATCAAAAGTAAGATTCCAAAGACATACGTAAACCAACGATTCCCCATGTCAAATACACTTGGTTCTTTCAAAGGATCGTATCCTTCTCTTGGCCCGTAAAATTTAAATACGATCGGACGGAAATAAGCCATCATCACTAAAGAAGAAGCATGTAGTCCGTAAGTGTTTGAGAAGATATCAATGATAATGCCCATCAAAAATGCCAATCCCATCAATGAAATAACACCAATTTCAAAGGGCAATAACATAATAAACAACGGATGAATCATCAAATGAAATCCGTAACCAATTTCCAATTGATTGAAAATAAGTGTTTGCAATACCACAAACACGAAGAAACGTATGATATTTTTCGTCAAGTTATTCATCTCAATACATCTTCTTCTTCATCCGGTGGAATTTGTCCTTCCAAGGCTTGTTGTTCTTCAATCATTAAATTTTTCACAACGTACACACGCTGCAACGTACGATAATCTTCCGAATAGCGAACGACCACATTCCAAAGAGGTTCTCCTTCAATCGACTCGATTCGTTCCACTTTTCCGACTGGAATTCCTTTCGGGAAAATACCTGACCCACCTCTAGTGACTACTCTCGACCATTTTTTAATGCGTAAGTCGTTTGAAATCCCATCGATTGAACCACGTCTAGGATCGTGTCCGTCCCATTTTAAAATCCCCGCTAAATGGATTGGTTCGATGATGACATCAACGTTAATATCCTTTGTTAGCACTGTTTTTACCACGCAATAATGCTCGCTCGTGTTGTGCACAATTCCTACAACTCCTTTATCCGAGAAAACACCCATGTTTGGTCGAACACCTTGCTTGCTTCCAATGTTTAAGGTGAAATAATTATTTCTTCTCGTCACCGAAGAATTGATGACCATTCCGGGAATATACGTGTACTGTTGTTTAAAAACGGTGTCCTCAATTTTCACTCTTCCAGCACTTAAGTTGTACATGAATTCTGGCAGACGCTCACGTAAACGAATGTTTTCACGCTGCAAGGCGTAATTGTTTTTACTTAAATCGAAATGCTTCGTCACGTCATTTTCCCAAGAGAGAATTTTTGCTGTAACATTGGATGCCGTGGTTAAATATTGACTTCTCGGAAAACTTAAAAACTGCACATAAATCACCAATGAGATCACTTGCAACAAAGCAAAGACCAAAAAGATTTGAAAACGGCGTAAAAAAGCGATGAGATTGCGCATAAAAGCAAAGGTAGTGAATGACTTTTAGAACCAAATCATCTCCGATTGAATGATATTAACAAATTTTGGGATTTTATTAATAATTCGGTTGCTTGATGGAAAGTTGTTGATCAAAACGATATTTAACTAAATGGGATTACTCGCTGTCGCTCGTGAACCCGTTGAAGGGGAGGCAACAAAGATCTGAAAAGCGAAGCTGCTACGCAGTGGGAAGTTAAAATTCAACTTGTTTTACAAAGTGAACGGGATTACTCGCTGTCGCTCGTGAACCCGTTGAAGGGGAGGCAACAAAGACCTGAAAAGCGAAGCTGCTAAGCAGTGGGAAGTTAAATTTCGACTTGTTTTACAAAGTGAACGGGATTACTCGCTGTCGCTCGTGAACCCGTTGAAGGGGAGGCAACAAAGATCTGAAAAGCGAAGCTGCTACGCAGCTTTGGCATTTTGTTTTTAGATTGCTTACAAAAGCAAGCTTTTGACGCTCTAAAAACAAAAAGCCAGCCTTTCGGCTAGCTTTTCAGATCTTTGGCGGAGAGGGCGGGATTCGAACCCGCGATAAGCTTTAGACCTATACACACTTTCCAGGCGTGCTCCTTCAACCACTCGGACACCTCTCCAGGTATTTTGTGGAGTGCAAAAGTAATGAAAAGTTCTGATTTCTCAAGAACCGTAGATCAGAAGTCCTATGGAGAAATAAATAAATAAACCGATGATGTCGTTTAATGTTGTCACGAATGGACCAATAGCCAAGGCTGGATCTACCTTGTAGCGGTTTAGTACCAATGGGAATAATGTGCCAAAAATAGCGGCAAATAATATGACGGTGAACAATGAAACGCTTACAACGATGCCAAGTTCGGAGTTTTCAAAGACGGATGCAACACCAAAAATTAAGGTGGCTAAAAAGATGCCATTCATTAAGCCAACTTTCGCTTCTCTCAAAAGTTTGGGTAAAATTCTCCCCAAATCTTTATCTCCTCTTGCTAATGATTGAACCACAATCGCTGAAGATTGAACACCAACATTTCCACCCATAGCCGTAATTAATGGAATGAAAAAGGCCATCGCTGGAATCTTTGTAATACTTCCTTCAAAATTGGAAATCACCTTAGCTCCAATTGTTCCACCTACCATGGCGATCACCAACCAGGGTAATCGAGAACGACTAATTCTCCATGTACTGGCATTTGAATCAACGTTATCTGTAATACCAGTTGCCATCTGGAAGTCCTTGTCTGCTTCTTCTTTGATATAGTCGACAACGTCATCTAAGGTAATGCGACCAACTAGTTTGTTTTGATAATCAACAACCGGAACCGAAACTAAATCGTATTTTTCCATGACTTGGGCAACCAACTCTGCCGAATCACTCGTTTTGACTGAAACGATTTTTTTCGACTGATAAATATCGACAATTTTTGTTTTGGCATTCGCAAAAAGTAGCCTTTTCAGGGACAAGACGCCAAGTAAATGATCCGTATCATCTACGACAAAAATGTTATATACCTTTTCTACGTCTTCTGCTTGCTTTCGCAACTCGATAATCGCACGATTTACAGGCCATGTTATGTTCGCTTGGAAAAACTCTTTTTGCATGAGTCCCCCTGCAGTATCTTCGTCGTAATTTAAGAGATCAACGATGTCCTCCGCTGCTTCATCATCTTCCATTTGAGAGATGACCTCGCGAATTTTTTCATCTGGAAGTTCACCAAGGATATCAGCAGCATCATCAGAATCGAGGTTTTCGAGCTGATCAGCAATTTCTTTGGTCGATAAGGAAGCGAGAAATCGATCACGAATTTCTTCGTCCAATTCCATGAGGATGTCTGCTTGAGTGTCCTCATCAACCAAGAAGTAAATGTATTTTGCTTCGTCGTTGGTTAATGTATCAAGGATTTCCGCTACCTCCGCATGGTGAAGTTCTAGGACGTTATCGTGTATCCAAGTTAAATCTTGTTCTGCGATTTTCGTTCGCAGCAATTCAATGAATTCCTTGGTTAGTTCAAAACGCACTTCCTAGCTTTTTGACAAAGATACGGAATTGCCTTTGAAAGGTTTAGTTTATGTGATGATGAAAACGTTAAGAAAAGCGCGAATCTTCATTAATCGTGACAAAGTTCTTCGACTTGATGAAATAAATCATGTGCTTTTGTGATTTCTTTTTTTAACACTTCATCTTTCGCATTTTTCTCCACTAATTCATAAATTTTCTCACATTGCTCTTCCAAATTTGAAAGTGCTTTGTGAATTTCCGGTTTGTCCTTAGAAACAGGCGGTTTTGAAGCACTCAATAGAATGGCCTTTGCTAAGAGTTCTCCAGAACGTGTTCGAAGCGGTGTGAAATTTCCTTCTTCCGAGGGATGAAAAGTTTGACCCATTACTTTATGAAAATCCTTCAATGCGATCCAATTATCTTTTTCAATTTCGCTCAACAATGGATCTGTTAAGGCTTTCACAAATTTGTCTGAAACGATGCCCCAATCGATTAAATTGAAAATTCCACCCAAATAATCGGCACGCTTGTTTTGGTATTTTAAATAATATGCGTGTTCCCAAACATCAATTCCAAGGATTGGAATTCCGCGGTCTTTCACCACATCCATAATTGGATTATCCTGATTTCCAGTACTTGTCACCATTAATTTTTTATCTGGCGTAACGATTAACCAAGCCCATCCAGAACCAAATCGTGTGCTAGCCGCTTGTGTCAACGCTTTTTTTAGGGAATCCATACTGCCATATTGGGATTTAACTGCAGCTTCAAATGTTGCTTGAATGATGCTTGATTGTTTTTCCTTTGGTGCAAGAATCTCCCAAAATAAACTGTGATTGTAATGACCTCCTGCGTTATTTCGAATCACATCTGAACGAAAACTAGCATCCATCAATAATTGGTTCATCGATAAATTCTCCATTTTAGTGCCAGCCAATGCTTTGTTTAGATTGGTTACATACGCTTGGTGATGCTTATCGTGATGAATTTCCATCGTTTGTGCATCGATGTATGGCTCATAACTCGCAAAACTATAAGGTAGGGCAGGTAGGGAAAATCCTTGAGCAAACAATACGGTATTCAAGGTAACTAAAAGGGTAGAAAAGATCGCTTTCATGTGCATATGATTTTGTACAAAGTTAGCTTAAAACAAAGGTGAAAATACTCCTGAGATGTTAATGTCTCGTTAAATATTTTGCAAATCGACCATCCGCATCGCGATAAAAACTTTTAACACACGACTCCCTATATTTGGTACCTCCACATGGATTAAATACATACCCGAAGCCACGGGAATATCAACATGGTTGGTCAAAGTCCAATCTTCGAAGGTCAACGGATTATCCTTTTTAATCGATTTCACCAGTTTTCCATTGGCCGTATAGATAGTGATAGCGCATCGCTCTGGTAAGTTGGTGATTTTAATGCGGTTATCAAGCTTCGTGCGCTCATATTCTGAGAAAGCATAGTATGGATTTGGTACCACATTGATCATCGCTAACGCTTCTTTCAGTTGGTCTTTTGATCCCACTTTGGTTGCAATGTCATCCATGGACCATCCATACATTGGTTTTCCATTGT
>JBJTMU010000067.1:0-21725 GCA_046070685.1 Flavobacteriales bacterium
TACTCGTATGCGTGTAGGTTTGGATAAACGCGAAGTAGAATCCTTGGCTAAAACAATGGAAGTGAAATTCACCGTTGCAGGACCTGCCATTGGTGGAGCTAAATCTGGAATTAATTTTGACCCGAAAGACCCACGTAAAGAGGGTGTGTTGAGACGTTGGTTCGCTGCAGTGAGTCCACTTCTTAAAAATTACTACGGAACAGGTGGCGACTTGAATGTCGATGAAATACATGAAGTTATTCCAATCACGGAATCGTGTGGTGTTTGGCATCCACAAGAAGGTGTTTTTAATGGACATTTTCAGCCCAAAGAAGCACAAAAAATGAACCGAATTGGTCAATTGCAACGCGGCGTATTGAAAGTGATTGAAGATACCAATCTCACTCCTGATGTTGATCGAAAATATGTAGTTGCAGACATGATTACGGGATATGGTGTCTCCGAATCCATTCGTCACTATTATTCTTTGTGGGGTGGTGAACTAAAAGGAAAAAAAGTCATCGTTCAAGGTTGGGGAAATGTGGGTTCAGCAGCTGCTTATTACCTTGCATTAAATGGAGCAAAAATTGTTGGAATCATTGATCGTGTTGGCGGTATCATTCAAGAAGATGGTCTATCCTTTGAAGAGGTAAAACAGCTGTTCCTTTCAAAAAATGGAAATGAATTAAAGAGTGAGCAAATGCTTTCTTTTGAAGAAGTAAATGCGCGTATTTGGAGTGTCGCTGCGGATGTATTTATTCCTTGTGCAGGAAGCCGAATGATCTCTGAAGAAAATTTAAATCAATTATTGGCTGCTGGACTTCAGGTCATTTCATCAGGAGCAAACGTTCCATTTGCCGACCAAGAAATTTTCTTTGGTCCTATCGCTGAAAAAGCAGATGCAAACCTAGCTTTAATCCCCGATTTTATCGCCAATTGCGGAATGGCACGCGTGTTCGCATACCTGATGAGCAATGATTTAGAATCGATTGAAGACAAATTGATTTTTGATGATACCAGTTCAATTATCTTCAATGCCTTGAAAAAAGCACATGAATTGAACACGGAAAAAACACATATTGCCAAAACTGCATTTGAAATTGCATTGAAGCAATTAGTGTAAGAATATGACTTTAGCGATACTTCTTATCTTTATTTTTGGATATGCGGCTATTACCTTGGAGCATCAACTGAAGGTAGATAAACTAGTTCCTGCTTTATTAATGATGGTCCTTTCATGGGCCATTATTTATTTAGGAATCCCCAATCTTTCCGTTTGGATGGATCCAGCTCTTGGAATAACGCATGACCCCAAATGTGGACAAGTTATGCTTCCTTCATTACTGGGAACCATTGAGCAGAAGAGAGCGTTAATTGATTCTTCACTCTTGCATCATTTTGGACGAACAAGTGAAATACTCATCTTCCTTGTTGGTGCGATGACCATTGTTGAAATCATTGATCATTTTAACGGATTTCAAGTATTTAAATCCCTCATCAAAACGAAAAGTAAACGAACCCTTCTGTGGCTTATTTGCTTTCTTGCTTTTTTTCTTTCTTCCTTAATTGACAATTTAACAGCAACCATAGTCTTAATTAGCATCGTGCGGAAAATTGTCATTGATCCAGAATTAAGAAAATGGTACGCTGGATTTATTATCATTGCCGCAAATTCAGGTGGCGCATGGTCTCCAATTGGGGATGTAACCACCACTATGCTGTGGGTCAACCATAAAGTTGGTGCAGGAAGTTTGATCTCTCACTTATTTTTACCTTCCTTTGTATCTCTTGCCATTCCTTTATTGATTGCATCTAAAATGAAAGCGTTCAATGGAAAAGTCGAACAAATTGAATTGGATGAAAAACCCACAAGAAATAGCACCTTTATGTTAATCCTTGGTTTATTGTTAATCATTCTTGTACCGGTTATAAAAATGACCATTCACCTACCTCCTTATATGGGAATGATGTTCTCCTTAGGAATTATCTCCGTTGCGGCCGAAATCATTAGTAAACTTCATTTTTCTTTAACCAATATTCAAGAGGCTAATTCACATGCGAGTCCAACGTTTAAAGCATTATCAAAAATTGAACTTCCGAGTATCTTGTTCTTTCTTGGCATCTTAATGACCATCGCTGCCATGGAATCCCTAGGTATGATTTATTCCTTCGGAGTTCAAGTTCAAGAAAATATGGATGCAAATTTATTTGTTACCTTGCTGGGGGTTGCTTCTGCAATAGTTGACAACGTTCCAATTGTAGCCGCATCCATGGGAATGTTTCAATTTGGAATGGATCACGAAATTTGGCACTTTATTGCTTATGCAGCTGGAACCGGTGGTTCGATGTTGATCATTGGATCCGCAGCCGGTGTTGTCGCTATGGGAATGGAGAAAATTTCTTTCTTCTGGTACTTCAAACGCATTTCATTATTAGCTGCACTTGGTTACTTGGGTGGAATTGCGGTATTTTTGGCACAATTGATTTAAACGCATGATCGAAACATATCCCCAAGCTGTTACTTGGCTGTTTGAGCAATTTCCATCTTACCAAAATATTGGTGCAGGAGCCTACAAACCCGGACTATATCAAACCGAGGAATTACTGCGAAGATTGCAAATTCATCCTGATTTCGAACGAATTATTCATGTGGCTGGAACCAATGGAAAAGGATCAACTTGTGCGTACATCAGTTCAATTCTGACAGAAAAAGGAGAAAAAGTTGGACTCTTTAGTTCTCCTCATATTTTTGATTACCGTGAACGAATTCGCATCAACGGAACACAAATAGAAGAAAACGCCGTTATTGATTTTTGTCAAAGAGTACTTCACTTAAATTTGGAATTTGAACCCAGTTTTTTTGAGATTACCTTCGCAATGGCCTTAGATCATTTTCAACGAAATCAATGTGATTCCATTGTCATTGAAACAGGAATGGGTGGTCGACTTGATTCGACAAACGTACTCACGCCGAATATCTCCGTGATTACCAACATCGGGCTCGATCACACTCAATTTCTCGGGGACACATTAACTGAAATTGCCGGTGAAAAAGCAGGCATCATTAAACGGAAAACACCCGTTGTCATCGGAACGAGACAAGATCAAACCACCAATGTTTTTCTAGAAAAAGCAAGTGAGCAAGAAGCGCCTATTTATTTTTCAGATTCGGAACAAATTTCAATACCGGAAAACCTTGAATTACCCTTATTGCAACAAGTCAATTTAAAAACGGCATTATCGACTTTACATCACTTGCAAATTCCAGTTTCGAAAGAGCTATTCATTCGAGCAGTACAAAAGTTAAGCATCAACACCGGACTCTTTGGTCGATTGTCAAAAATTGGAACCGCACCCCTCACCTATCTCGATGTCTCTCACAATAGTGATGGAATAAAAGCAACAATGGAAGCTGTATCGCATTTGTCATTTGGTCAACTTCACCTTATTTATGGCGCTGCTCAAGATAAAAATGTAAATGAAATTCTACCCCTGTTTCCACAAAATGCGCAGATTCATCTCTGTGAATTTAAAAATAACCGTAGCCTTTCATTTCCTCAATTAGTTGACTTACAAAAAAGCGATGCTCGTGTAGCTACTGTCGCAACAGATATAAATGATTTGTTGATAAACATCAGAAAGAATGCCGATGAAAACGATTTAATCCTGGTCACTGGAAGTTTTTTCTTGTTATCGGATATTGACTTAGAGCGAATAAATCAATAAATATTTTATCCTCTCTTCTTTCGAACACAAATATCCCTTATCTTTGTGTTAATGGAAAAGCAAATCATTTTGAATCCAACACATTTGGACCTCACTTTGAAACGTCTTTCCCATGAATTAATCGAATCCCACAACGACTTCTCGGAAACTGTACTTGTTGGTTTACAACCACGTGGAATCCATGTTGTGACAAGGCTTAAGTCTTATTTGGAATCTATTCTTGGAAAAGAAATTCAATGCGGAAATTTAGACATCACTTTTTATCGCGATGATTTTCGTCGAAGAGAAAAACCGATGATTCCAAGTATCACCAACATCGATTTTAGCATCGAAAATAAACGGGTTATTTTGGTCGATGATGTCCTTTATACTGGAAGAACCATTCGTTCAGGTTTAGATGCGCTTTTAACATTTGGAAGGCCATCAAAAGTGGAATTACTTGTATTAATCGACAGACGATTTAGCCGTGACTTACCGATTCAAGCAGATTACGTAGGAAAAACAGTGGACACCTTGATTTCCGAACGCGTCTCTGTGGAATGGAAAGAAACAGAAGGAGAAGATAAAGTGGTTTTGTTTACAAAAGAAAGCAATGAATAATTTAAGTGTTGAACATCTAACAGGCATCAAAGATTTAACGCGGGAGGATATCGAGTTAATCTTCAAAACGGCAGACAGCTTCAAGGAGGTTATCAATCGTCCGATTAAGAAAGTTCCTTCTCTTCGAGACATTACCATTGCCAATATTTTCTTCGAAAATTCGACCAGAACAAGATTATCTTTCGAATTAGCTGAAAAAAGATTATCAGCCGATACAGTGAACTTTAGCGCCGCAAGTAGTTCGGTAAAAAAAGGAGAAACGTTGATCGATACAGTGAACAACATCCTGGCGATGAAAGTGGATATGGTTGTCATGAGACACCCAAATCCCGGAGCAGCTTTGTTTCTATCGCAAAAAGTGAAAGCACGTGTGATCAATGCAGGTGATGGCACACACGAACATCCAACGCAAGCTTTGTTAGATACTTTTTCCATCCGCGAGAAATTAGGAAGTGTCGAAGGAAAAAAAGTCGTTATTGTTGGTGATATCCTTCATTCTCGTGTAGCGCTTTCGAACATCTATTGTCTGCAAAAATTAGGAGCAGAAGTGATGGTTTGCGGACCGACGACTCTTATTCCAAAATACATTGCTGACCTTGGCGTAAAAGTTTCACATAACTTACGAGAAGCCTTGGAATGGTGTGACGTAGCGAATATGTTGCGCATTCAATTAGAAAGACAAGACATTAAATATTTTCCTTCGCTCCGAGAATACACGATGCTATTCGGCTTAACCAAGGAGATCCTTGACGGACTTTCTAAAGAAATAATTGTCATGCATCCTGGACCAATCAATCGAGGTGTAGAAATCTCTAGCGATGTAGCAGATTCAAAGCAAAGTATCATTTTAGATCAAGTAGAAAACGGTGTTGCTGTGCGCATGGCGGTAATTTATTTACTTGCTTCGAAAATTGAACGCTGAAAATTTTTACATTTGACAAAACGATTGTCATGAACTTTTCAGTAGACCCTCAAGGAAAAATAGTTGTAGTATCTGCAAATGTGGAAAAATTGGATGCTAGCAATGCACCCGAACTGAAAAGTCATTTCCTTCAATTGAATAAAATCGGAAGTAATTTTATTCTCTTAGACCTCTCAAAAACAAAATATTGCGATTCATCCGGATTAAGCGCTGTGCTTATTGCAAATCGATTATGTAAAGACACCAACGGTGGATTCGCCCTTTGTGGACTCCAAAGCAACGTTCAAAAAATGGTGGAAATTGCCCAATTAGATAAAGTACTTGTCATTGCCGATTCGGTGAATAAGGGAATTGATGCATTAATCGCGTGAGTTTTAACGTTTGTATCTTAGGCAGTGGCGCTGCACTTCCAACTGGAAGAAGAAATCCAACAGCTCAATACATCGAGTGCAATAACCGTCACATTTTGATTGATTGTGGTGAAGGAACACAATTACAATTAAGAAAGTTTGGGATTAAACTTCAGCGCATTTCGCATATCCTCATCTCCCATTTACATGGCGATCATTTTTTTGGACTTCCCGGACTCATCTCTACCATGCATTTACTGGGTAGAACAAGGGGTTTAACCGTTTATGGACCTCCCGAACTGAAACAATTAATCAGTTCTTTTATTGAAGTTGGTGGACACAAATTAAGTTTTGATGTTCAGTTTATTGGCATGACGAATAAATCCATTGAAACCATTTTTGAAGATCGATTGATTGAAATTAAAAGCTTTCCATTAAAACATCGCATCCCAACATGGGGATATAAAATTCAAGAGAAACCAAAAGCTTTGCACCTCAATGCAGATGCAATTAAAGATGCCGGATTATTATTGGAAGACCTTCCCAAGTTAAAAGCGGGATTGGACATCTATAAAAATGGGGAAATCTTGCCCAATCAATTGTTTACTCTTGCGCCAAGCCCCTCCTTGGAATATGTATATTGCTCGGATACAAAACCTTGGACAGGTTATGAGCAAGCAATCGAAAAAGCGCATCTCATCTACCACGAGGCTACTTTTACGGAGCAACATGCCGCCCGTGCCAAACAAACATTTCATAGCACTGCCAAACAAGCGGCTCAAATGGCAAAAAAAATGGACGTGAAAAATCTGATCATAGGGCATTTTTCCTCGCGTTACGAATCAAGTGATCAACACCTCATTGAAGCCTCTGAAATTTTCCCTAATACACTCATCGCGGAGGATGGACTTATGATCGATCTAGAAAAATTACCTTATTTCTGAGCGAAACGGTAGAGAACATAAGCGGCAACCGCAAATAACATATTTGGAATCCATACGGCAACTACAGCAGGAAGACCCACATTAATGGATGCTACGGTCAACATCTTCATGGAAAAAATATAAATGAACACGATCGTTAATCCGATGGCTACATTGACTCCGATTCCACCACGTTTTTTGCGAGAGGACACCGAAACCCCCATAATCGTAAGTATGTAAGCTGCAAATGGATAGGAGGTTCGCTGATGTAATTCGATCTCATAACTTGGAACTAAGGAAGATCCTTTTAATTTTTCTCGTTTGATCAATTCTGTCAACTCACTATAAGTCATGGATTGAGCTACGTTTTCACGTTGTGACATTTCATCAACCGTAAACGTAAAGGTCGTATCCTTCTTTGCTCCGTGAATCAAACGTCCCTTTGGAAAGAGGTAATCTTTCTCGTAGAAATCTTTCACTTCCCATCGATTTGTTCCTGGGATATTGGTTGCAGTTCGTGCGCGAAAAAAATAAATGGGCTCATTCTCTTTATTCCATTTCTGAATGGTTAAATCGTGGATTTTATGTTCAGCACTGGTATAATTTGAAAAATACACAAGCTCATTTCCCGGGTATTCCGCTTGATAATCTTCGACGGAAAGTACATCTCGGTAATATTTCTCTTCAAATGCCAGTCGGATTTTTGATGATCTAGGAACGATGAAATGATTGAGTGCAAACGATAAAATCATTAATACAGTTGCTCCAATCATGTAGGGTCTTAGAAATCGAGTGACGGGACGTCCACTAAACCAAATTGGAATAATTTCCGTGTCCTGGGCCATTTTTGCCGTAAACCAAATGACGGAAATAAAAATAATCATGGATGAAAAGGTATTCCCATAGAAGAGAATAAAATTCACGTAGTAATCAAAAATAATTTCGGACATCGGTGCTTTATTCGAAATAAACTCACTTAGTTTTTCCGACACATCGAATACCATCGCTAACAACATGATAACTCCCAACATAAAAAAGAATGTAGAGAGAAATTTCTTGATGATATAACGATCGATAATTTTGAGCATATCTTCTTAACGTCGCACGGACAATTTTGGTATAACCGAATTTTTCCAAGCAACAAAATCGCCCGCTTGAATGTGTTCCCTCGCTTGTTTTACTAATTCCAAGTAAAAAGCCAAGTTATGAATGGTCGCAATTTGAATGCCCAGGTATTCACCTGTCTTTACTAAATGACGTAAATACGCTTTTGTGTACACCTGATCAACCCACACACCACTTGTTTCATCGATGGGCGAAAAGTCTTTAGACCATTTTTCGTTTTTGATGTTAATGGTACCTTCCCAAGTATATAATAAGCCATGACGCGCATTTCTACTTGGCATCACACAATCGAACATATCGATTCCCAATGCAATACACTCCAATATGTTCGTTGGAGTTCCAACACCCATCAAATAACGCGGCTTATCTTTTGGGAGAATATCACAAACCAATTCGGTCATTTCGTATAAATCTTCGTCTGGTTCCCCTACCGATAATCCACCAATCGCATTCCCAACCGCATCCCAAGAAGCAATGGTTTCTGCGGACTCTTTACGTAAGTCCTTGTAAACACTTCCTTGAACAATGGGGAATAATGCCTGTTCATAGCCATATTTTGGTTGTGTGGCATCCATCGCTTCAAAACATCGTTTCAACCAGCGATGTGTCATGTCCATCGATCGTTTCGCGTAGTTATATTCACACGGATAAGGTGTACATTCATCAAATGCCATGATGATATCAGCTCCAATAGAACGTTGAATTTCAATGGCTCTTTCCGGAGTGAAAAAATGATAACTTCCGTCGTGGTGTGATTGAAATTTCACCCCTTCTTCAATGATTTTTCGACTTCCGGATAAAGAATAAACTTGATAACCTCCACTATCGGTTAACATCGGTCTTTCCCAACCAATAAATTGATGCAATCCACCTGCCGCTTCTAACACTTCTACACCCGGACGTAAAAAAAGGTGATAGGTATTACCTAAAATGATTTGCGCGTTGATGTCATCACGTAATTCTTGTTGATGAACTCCTTTGACAGAACCAACTGTGCCGACTGGCATAAATATCGGAGTTTCAATGGTTCCATGATCCGTTTGGAGGCGACCCAAACGTGCTTTTGAGTCATTATTTTGCGTCAGAAGTTCAAAGTGCATAAAAATGTTGAAAAATAACTGCAACAAAGATACGTGTATTTGATTTGAGAATTCATCTTTGTACTGAAGTTATCCTATGAAGTTTTTACCTACGTTCGAATTGAATTTTTTTACCATGGCATTCGTGACATTAGTCCTGTTTGCTTTGCTCCAAGTTTTATACCTTGTTTTTATTTACGGAAAGCTTGCTTTTCATAAGGTAAAACCTATTGATGACCATCAAAACTGGATGCCTGTCAGTGTGATCATTGCTGCTCGTAATGAGTCGGATAATTTGTATGAAAATTTACCCGCGATTTTAAGTCAAGATTATCCTGTCTATGAAGTGATTGTCGTTAATAATCAATCCATCGATGACAGTGGGTGGATTCTCACAGCTTTTGCACGACAATTTCCCAATTTACGTGTGGTCGAATTAAGTAAAAACAAACATTTACGTCCAAGTAAAAAACTTCCGATCACCTTAGCCATCAAAGCAGCTAAGTATGAGCATTTTGTTTTGACGGATGCCGATTGCAAACCAACGAATAATCAATGGATCAAACAAATGGCTAGCCAATACTCACGATCAAAACAAATCGTCATTGGATATGCACCCTATTTGAAAAGCAAAGGATTTCTCAATCGTCTTATTCGCTTCGATACGGCGTGGATTGGCGTGAATTATTTTTCCATGGCACTAGCGAATTTACCATATATGGGCGTTGGAAGGAATTTGGCTTATACAAAAAGTGTGTTTCATTCCGTGAACGGATTCAAATCACATTATTCGATTCCAACTGGCGACGATGTATTATTTATTCAAGAAGCAGCCAAAAAATCCAATTATTCCATCCAATTGAACCCTGAATCTTTTTGCCACTCACCTGCTCCTACTTCATGGACAAGATGGATGACTCAAAAAACCAGACACTATGCTACATCTGGGAAATATCGCTTTATTAAAAAACTCTTGTTAGGAATATATCCATTGTCACTTATTTTGATGTGGGTTTCTTTTATTTCTTTGTTGTTTAGTAAAGACTTCATTCTGCTTGCGAGCAGTGTGTTTTGCTTTGTTATTTTATTAAAGTGGTGGTTACAAGGACGTTGTCTTTCTCAACTGAAGGAAAAAAGTTTTATTCGCTTTCTTCCTTTTTGGGATTTGTTTTACGCTTTGTTAATGCCTATTTTATTTTACATATCGGAACGACAAAAGTATTATAGATGGTAGAAAACGAACATTTATCGGATAAAGCCAAACACGATTTAGTGTTGGTGGATGCAGCAAGAAAAGGAAATCAAGCTGCTTACGCCGATTTAATGGATCGCTATAGAGATTCCATTTATTTCATGATGTTAAAAATGGTGAAAAACTCTGATGATGCAGACGATTTAACCATTGAAGCATTTGGAAAAGCATTCAGTCGCTTAGATCAATACTCCCCAAGTTTTGCCTTCAGTACTTGGTTATTTAAAATTGCCTCGAACAACTGTATTGACTTTATTCGCAAAAAGAGAATTGAAGTTACTTCTATTGATAAAGGAGTGATGACCGATGACGGAGATCGATTAAGAATCGATGCCCGTTCAACCGGCTTGAATCCAGAGGAAACAATTATTCACGGCCAACGCATCATTCACATGCGCTTATTGGTGAGTAAACTAAAACCTAAATACAGAGAACTAGTTGAAAAACGCTATTTTGAAGAGATGAGTTACGAGGAAATAGCGGAGGACATGAATCTTCCCTTAGGAACAGTAAAAGCGCAACTTTTTCGAGCAAGAGACTTTTTAGCTGCCATGATGGACAAAACCAAAGACACCATTTAAGCTAGTGGATATTTTACTCAAATACTTTCCAAATTTAAGTCCCGAACAAATCAAGCAATTTGCTCAACTGGAAGAATTATACACTTTTTGGAATGCACAAATCAATGTGATTTCCAGAAAAGACACGGATAATTTTTATACCCATCATGTATTACACTCTTTAGGAATCGCTAAAGTCTGTAAATTTAATCCTGGAACTGCGATCTTAGATATTGGAACCGGTGGTGGTTTTCCAGGCATTCCACTTGCCATATTATTTCCGGAAACTTCCTTTACCTTGGTTGATTCCATCGGTAAAAAAATAAAAGTGGTAACGGAAGTCGCAGCAGCATTAGGACTGAAAAATGTTCAAGCAATACACGCCCGTGCGGAAGAGATAAAAGGTGAATTTGATTTCATTGTAAGCCGCGCTGTAACTCAAATGCCCATGTTTTTAAAATGGGTCAACGGGAAAACCAAAAAGAAATCTGAACATGAACTTGTCAATGGCATTCTTTATTTGAAAGGTGGAGATTTGAGCGAGGAAATGAAAACAGTAAAATACCTTCACCGAGAATTTTCACTTTCTGAACTTTTTGAAGAAGACTTCTTTGAAACGAAGAAAGTCATCTATGTTAAATTAAGATAAACTCGTCGGAAATTCAAGTTTGAAGGTCGGAATTGGAACAGAGAATAGTTGCTCGGTTGCCAAATTTTGAAAAGTATAAAATCCACTCATTCGACCGATTGGCATCCAAAATTCACATCCACTCACGTACTCAAAACGTTCACCAGCAGTAATTAGCGGTTGCTCACCGACCACACCGGGTCCAACCACATGTTGTATGCCGTGAATCAATTGCTCCACCATCCAATGACGATGTAATAATTGAATCGTATCCGTTCCCTTATTTACAATCGAAATTCGGTAGTTATAGAAATACTGATGTTCTTCCGGATTGGATAAATCGGACCGAAACCAGGTTTTAACCTGTATTTTAACGGAGGAAATAATTTTATTTCGCATGAGCATTCATCAGGTTAACAAAAACACAATTACTTTTGAATCAAACAGCTTGCATACGCTTTGATGGCACGTCTTTCACCAAAGGAATCAACAGTTTCATGCGTTGTTGCTTTAATTGAAACGGCATCTAATTCTACTTTTAAAATGCTCGAAATAACCTCGCACATTTCTGGAATATGTGGATTTAACTTTGGATTTTCAAGTACCACTGTAGAGTCAACATTTACAACATGATATCCTTTTTCAAAAAGCAAATCAACGACTCCTTTCAAAAGGATTTTAGAATCAATGCCTTTATATTTTGGATCTCTATCTGAAAAATGAAAACCGATATCTCTCAGGTTGGCTGCACCTAATAAAGCATCACAAATGGCATGCAATAAAACATCGGCATCTGAATGTCCAACAGCGCCTAAATCTGATGCTATTTTTATCCCACCAACAAAAAGTTCATAACCTTCCGCCAGACGGTGTACATCTATACCAAATCCAGTTCGTATTTGCATGTTTAGATTCCTGTGTTTGAAGATCCACCTGTACGACCTAGGTTTAATCTAAGGGTAAATCGCAAGGTATTTGCAAGAGGACTTTGGCGTCCGCTAATGGAAGCTAAGTAAGAAAAATCTATGGAGAACATGTTGTATTTTAAACTAGCTCCAAAGTTCAAAAACTGACGATTTCCTTTATTTTTGTTTTCATAAAAAACACCCGTTCTAAAAGCAAGAACATTGTTATACCACCATTCTGCTCCTGCAGCAATGTTAATCTCTGTCAATTCTTCTTTTAGTTTTGTTCCTTTCACGACTTGATAAGTACCATCGGAATTTTTAATGTAATCCCCATTGGCATCCTTTGCAACCACACCTGGAGCATCATAGAACGACTGCATGATTCCATTGATAATCCCAACATCACCATTCATGCCAGATAACATCGTGTATGTCCCATCTACATTCGCATAATAAGCGGGAGTTGGCACCAATAATTTTTGTAAATCAAGCGAGAAAGTCAATTTGTTGTAATTATCTAATTCCGCTTCAAATGAATTTCCAATTTTCAAATTCATTGGAATGAAATCTCGTTTAGATAATTCTGAATAAGCAATTTTATTACCTAAGTTATTGATTGTTGTTGCAAAGGAATACGTCCCATCTGTTCGACCAATTTTAGCATCTTCATTTCGATATGTAATCGAGAAATCTGCTGCACCCACAACACCAGCTTTGGTATTCACTCCTCCAACGGTAAGTCCACCAGTAAGGTTTGAATAAGCAAATTTACCATTGATTCCGATACTCAATCGTTTCGCCAAACGAAAAGCGTAAGCACCTGTTAATTCAAACTCACTTGGCTTATCGTCACGAAGTACATTACCACTGGCATCTGTAAATGTAATTTCACCCAAGCTAAAATAACGCAAGGACCCACCAATCGTGTGCACTTTGTTTAGTTTGAGATAACCGGCTAAATAAGAAAGGCTGATGTCATTGGTCAGTTGTCGCAACCAGGGCGTGTATGACAAACTTAATTCCGATTTTTCTTTTGCAAAGCTCAACATAGAAGTATTCCAATAGACAGATGTTGAACTAGGACTCAAAGCTGTTCCTGCATCCCCCATTCCACCGGCTCTTGAATCAGGTGTAATCGCCATAAATGGCAAGGCAGTTGTAATCGTGTTTAATTGTAGATCATTATCGGTAACACCAGATCCACCACCATTCGGTTGGGCATAAGCTGAAATTGAAACAATACAAACAGAAAAAACGAAAACTAGGTGCTTCATACGAATCGGGACTTTAACGATTGTAAATATACGAAAAAGTCGCTTTTTTATTGTGGAATTACTTCAAAATAACCAATTTCTCTGTTTTTTCCGTCGTTAATCCATCCAGATTTTTCACTTTTAAGCGATAGACATACACACCTTTCGCTAATTGATCTCCAAAATCATCTTTGCCATCCCACTCAATCCCTTCGGAACGGAATCCTTGTGTTGGCACCATTTGCTGAATCGTTTTAACCAACTTTCCAGATACCGTGTAAATTTGAATTTGAACTTCTAATTGGTTACACGATTGATTATGTTCAAACATGAAGGACGTTCTCGTAGTGAATGGATTTGGGTAATTATAAACATGAGATAATGTAGGCTCCGACTTCTCCTGCACGATAAAATCAATTCTTGCCAAGCCCGAATTATTGTTGACATCCCAAACTTTCAATTCAACTGTATGTTTTCCTTTGGATAATCCTTGAAATTGATAATGAACTTGTCCATTTTGATAATCATTCAATTCTGCGGAATAAAAATCGTTCAATACATACGGATTACTCGTTTCTCCATCTAAAATGGCAACAATGTCATGACCAATACCGTTTCCAACCGTATTCACACCATTTTCATCAAAGATTTTTGCAAATAATACTGGACTTGCATCTGTCACACTTCCAGAAACAAAAGCATCGTCATTCATAAACAATTGAATTTCAGGACCCACGACATCATTTAGTCCATTTGGATTAATTCCTCCAATAATGATCGTTGTATCATATCCTTGAGCATCGGTAATTGTACTATTTCCATAATAACTTATTTTCCCATTGCCATAATTCAATGCAATATCCTTTGGCACAATGAAATCGAAATCAAAATATCCATTGACGATACTTGCCTTACCGCGGTAAATTTTACTTCTTTGTTGTTTAAACGAGATAACTGTCGGTGGATCTTGACCAAGCGTTTGCTGTGTTTTAAACTTGTCGTAAATCGTTGGTGTTAAGACGCCATTCCATGCGCTCATCACTGTTCCATTCCAGTCCTCCAAATGTCCTTTTACTCTTACCTTTGACAAGGCTTTAATTGTGTCAATTTGACTAGTCGGACTTAAGCCATTGATGCTATCCGTTACAATGCGGTATCTTGGTAATGCGATGGTTAATGCTGGATCACCGATTAAGGTGAAAGATCGTTTATTTCCGCTCGATCCAGAATTGTTTTTCGTGACTTTTGCTATTTCACCAAATGATTTTGGTTTTCCATTCGCATCTCGTGTGAAGACCTCTTGATAAAAAGCATCTCCGGTTATTTCATTCACAGAAATAAAGACCGCTCGAGTCGTAGTCATTAGAGCGATGGAAGAACCCGTTGGATTTAAAAATGCCCATTCTCCAGCAGATACTCTTTCCGGATCATCGTATCTCGTAAACTCACACGTTGCTGAAACGAATAAATTCAGTGCATTGATGTTATTCCACGACTGTATTTGTGGAATGTTCACGATTCGTTCTTCCGCCAATCCTTTTTCTCCACCATGTCCAACATAGTTTATCATCAAAATCCCACGTTGAACGCGATCAGTGATGGCCTCTGTTAAAGCTGGATAACGAATTCCACCGGTAGAAATCACCATCGGGAAAGCATCCATGTATAATTTCTCTCCGTTCATCTCACGGTGATGATTCGTGACATAATCGTATTGAGGCTCTGCATTGTTCAAAATAAATTGATTACTTGGGTCATTATCCGCGATTTGAATATACTTCAAACGCCAATCACCGAAAGTAGAATTTAGGTCGGATTCTCCCAAACAACAAGACGAACTGTGAGAAAATAAATTCGAACCATTTTTCATATAATGTTCCACTTTATCCACTTGTTGTTTGGCTTGCACAATATCACTTACAATGAATCGACCAATCCCGATATCCAATAAATCGGTATTTGAAAATGATTCAAGATCACCTAGTAAACCATAATAATCATCGGAAACAAGTGCACTTATATGGTCTTCGCTTGTTATTGCTTGGTAAGTTGGAATAAAATTATTGTTGTTTGCTTTGCGATTTTTCGGGTCATAAGTTCCGTCCCCAAACAATAATAAATACTTCGGCATGGTATTCGGGTCCGTCTGCAAAGCCCGATCGTAAAACATTTTAGCAAACATCCGAATTGCACCAGCATCTTGCATCCCTGAACTAAATTCATTGTAGATTTGCATGACATTTACCACATGAACTGTTAATCCCTCTGCGCGATGCAAATCCGCAAGTCGATTTGCTTGAGCTAAGAAATCAGGATGGGACACAATTAGGTAATCTGCCTGAGGTAAGCCATGTAAATTTTGAGCGGAAACCGCCCCGATTAAATCAGGTGTAAAAAAAGCGGATCCGTTAGAAGCGACAAACTCTTTAAAATCTCCAAGCGATTTAAATGAACTGACATTTCCAGAAGTACTAACAAATACCTTTTTCGGCGCGTGACGATCTGATAAATCCCAAACAAATCCATTTGATGGCAAACCTGAAATATCGTATTTTACCACTTGACTTGAAGTCATATTTTTCACTCTAAATCCAAATTGAGTTCCATAAAAAACCAATTGTCTTTTTGTGCTCAAGGTGATGCGATCCAAGTACGTAAGAGTCGTAGGGTCTTGACGTTGAACGGTTAATTTCATTGCGATAGATGACGGTGGATTTATCATCGAAAAGACATAGTCGCCACGCGAATAATCAGAGGCATTTATCGGTAAAATACTAGTGAAAATTGTTTGATTATTTATACTCGTTTTTATCGTATTGGACATGTTATTATTCGGGCAATTAGCCGCGATTTCTAAGTGAATATCAAGTCGATTTGTATCGATGTTTGGAATGGCAAAATTGAAGGTTCGTTCCAATTCAACATCGAACAATTCACCATACCAACGTTGACCTCCACCGAGTAAATTAACGAGGTCATTTTCATATATATCGCGATAATCATAAGACGAAATGACCGTGTCCTCAATATTTTCAATGGCAGCCAATTGTTGAATTCTTAATGGAGCCACATTCGAATTAATATTGATAAAATACGTAGAAAAATCACTGTATAGATTTCGTTTTTGCACGTATTTGAACGAAGCATCATCGTTCATCCAGCGATGTGGACCCCAAGCATAAAAAAGGATGTAATCGTTATCATTGAAAACACCATCCGATTCACCTTGAACAAAAATGGCATTTTCTGCCAAATCATCCGTTCTGGGAATATTATTTTTCTCAGGTAGTAAGCCGTCACCATTTCCATAAATGTGAATGTGGGCTGGATTCAATCCACTCGTATTGATGCCACAAGATTCTAAAAATGCTTTATCTATTTTATAAATGCCATCCTTTAAAACGGAAATTTTATACCATGTTCCAGAACCCGATTTAAGAACAGAATTTTGAACAAAATCCTTTGGTTTTGAATGTAGTTCTGGCGCTACTTGGTACGTAAAACTCACCAAGCGTTCATATACACCATTTTTGAATCGAAACGGAATCGTATGAATGACGATAAATGGTTTTCCTGCTTCATCATTTACTGAAGCTTCAATGTTAAATTCAGAGGGAATAAGCACATTTGTACTTTTAAAAAAGAGTTCATCCGAAGGCGGAATTGGTTCGTATTGTTCATTTGAAATCACCACTTTTTGATGGAGGGAATTTGTTTTAATTTTTTCAAAGTAAAAAGCCAATCCGTTGTCTATCCCTTGACCTTCAATGTAATGCAATACATAAGATTTTTCCTGCCATTCAGCGTTATGCGTTTGATTCCAATTTAAATTGATGGTCACTTGTGTATTCCCTGTTTGAAAGTTCAAAAGAGATAGGAAAACAAAAATAATTCGGTACTTATTCATTCAATTTCATTTATGAGTTGCAAGAAAAACGACAATTTATTTATTTTATTTGAATAAATGTTCGATATTTGTAACCTTTAAAACCTAAACTACGTTAAGATTGTTCGTGCTAAAACCAAAGTTTGTGAAAACATTCGGAACTCTCATCATTGCTATAGCAACAATTTTTGTTGTGTCAATGAGTAATACATCTTGGTCTCAGGACCCAACCTTTACACAGTTCTATTCGAATCCTGTGTATCTCAATCCTGCATTAGCAGGATCAAGTGGATGTCCAAGAATCGCCTTAAACTACCGTAATGAATGGCCTCAACTTACAGGTAACTATGTTACTTACAGTGCTGCTTATGATACTTACGCAAAGAACGTTTCTGGTGGAATCGGATTAATTGCGATGCACGATCAACAAGGCCAAGGAACGATTCAAACTTCCATGATTGGTGGAATTTACTCTTATAATTTAAAAGTTTCCCGTAAGTTTTCTTTGATGTTCGGAGCGAGAGCAGCGTACTATCAGAAATATTTAGATTGGGATAAATTGACCTTCGGCGACATGATCGATCCAAGAAGAGGTTTCATTTACCAAACAGGTGATGTTATTCGTGGAAATGGACGTCATGGATTTTTCGATGCTTCAGCAGGTATGGTTGGTTTTACTAAAAACTTTTATTTCGGAATTGCTGGACACCATTTAAATCGTCCGGACGAATCTATGATTTTAGGTGAATCACGTTTGCCGATTCGTATTACCGGACACATGGGTGCGACGATTAAAATTGGTCAACGAGGAAGATACTCAAGCAACACGATGTTGATGCCAAACATCATTTATCAATATCAAAATGGATTTCAAGAATTTAATATTGGTGCTTATTTGAAATATGAAAGTTTCACAATCGGTGCATGGTACAGAAATAGAGATGCATTTATCGTGAGTCTTGGTATCAGTACAGATCGCTTTAGAATTGGATATAGTTATGATTTAACTGTTTCGAAATTAGGAAATGGAATTTCAGGTGGCTCACATGAAGTTTCAATGGGAATCAATTTAAAATGTAAGAAAAAACCGAAAAACTTTAGAAAGATTTCGTGTCCTTCCTTTTAATTGTAACAAAAAAATAAATTTGAATTAATATCGTTAATAAAACGCAAAGTAGAATATGAAGCGATTGATGTATAGATTCTTAGGAGTATCAGTAGTTGGACTATTGGTACTTTCCTCTTGTTCTCCAGAGAGATCAACATCTACGGGTTGGGAATATAACAACTACAAGAATGGTGGTTTTGAAAAATTCGATGCACAAGAACAAGAAACTGGTCCAGGATTAGTCATGGTGGAAGGTGGTACCTTTACCATGGGTAGAACGGAACAAGATGTCATGCAAGATTGGAATGCGCGCGCAGCTCGTGTTACCGTGGCATCTTTTTACATGGACCGCACTGAAGTTACAAATCTTCACTGGTTAGAGTATATGTATTGGATGAAACGCGTTTACAACAAGACTTATCCTCATGTTTACAAAAAATGCTTACCGGATACGTTGGCATGGAGAACTGCCATGGGATATCGTGAGAAATATGTGAATTATTACTTGCGTCATCCATCGTATGCAGATTATCCAGTTGTTGGTGTTTCTTGGTTGCAAGCAAATGATTTTTGTAAATGGAGAACTGACCGTGTGAACGAAGCGATTTTAGTGAGAGAAGGTATCTTGAAATGGCATTTTGCAGACGAAGGTAGCACAGACGTTGGTGCTGCAAACGATGCGAATTACGACAAGCGTTTTGCTTCCGTTCCTCAAAATATGTTCAGTACTGAAAATTATTTAAACGGAAACTATAATATTGAATCAGAAGGTGGTTATGTCATGAATAAAGACAATAAACCAAAAGCGAAAGTTGATTCAAAAACGAAACGTGCTGTTCCTCGTGATCCTTACCAATTAGAAAACTACGATCCAATCTATGCAGATTTAGATAATGGTCGATTAGGAACTCGTCCAGTAAGAATGGAGGATGGTATCTTATTACCAAACTATCGACTACCAACTGAAGCTGAATGGGAATTCGCTGCGCTAGGTTTAATCGGAAATCTTGATGAAGGATCTGAAAACATCAACGATCGTCGTATTTATCCTTGGGATGGACACTATGTACGTCAAGAAGAAGAACAATTTGCTGGTGCAATCCAAGCCAATTTCGTTCGCGGAAAAGGTGATATGATGGGTATCTCAGGAAACTTAAATGATGGTTCTGACATTACTGCTCGTGTGGATGATTACTGGCCAAACGATTTTGGACTTTACAACATGGCTGGAAATGTTTCCGAATGGGTGATGGATGTTTATCGTCCAATGACAAGTGAGGTTGCAGAAGAGTTTATGCCATTCCGTGGTAACAAATACCAAACGCAATTGTTAGTTCCAAACGGATTGTATGATCGTCCTGTTAAAGCGAATGAAAATGTTTACGATGTACATGGAATGAAAGAATTTGTGAACGAATTCGCTCGTGTGAAATACTTGGCATACGCAAATAAAAAATACAATCAAGCAGCTGGAACAAATTATCAGTCCAACTTTACGAACGGAGCAAAAACGGATACAACTGCTGCTGTGATCGACACAACGGCAAATGCTGGTGGACCTCGTCCAAATGGTGTGAACAACAACCCGATGAACTCTCGTGTTTATTCAAAACAAGATCCAAGAGCTTACCAGTTTAATTCCCCATCTAGTTATTATGTTTCTAATAACTCTCAATTTACCTCACAAGAACGTTTGCAGTTTGAGTTTTTAGATACGTTAAACATCATGCTTGATACGGCGATTGCACTTTACAATCAAGGAAGAACGATTGCAGCATCAGCATTCATTGAAAGAGTTCTATTTAACAAAGATCTTCCAATGGAAATTCAAGATGGAGCGAAAAAACAAGACATCCTTGAATTGATGGCCATTGCATTTGATCGCACAGATCCGAATGCATACTTAGGGATTGATACTGCACTTTTCAGTAGAGATTATTTAGAACGCAAATTCCGTTCTTACAGTACAGATCCTACCATTACAACATGGATTATGACCTTGCGTAACGGTTTAACGGAGTTTATCACTGAAACAAAAGGAAAACAACGTTGGAGAGATGTGACTGTTGAAGAAAATGCGGGACGACTTAACTACCGTAAAGATGATTACATTGATTACATGGATGGTGATTTAGAATCTTCTATTTACTACAATAATCAAAAACGTAAGGATGAAATCAACAACGGACTTCGCGACTCAAAACAAGTGATGTACCAAAGTCAACATGAGAATTACAATTTGAATAATGAAATGATTAACGCTGGCGCATCAGGTTGGCCAACAACACTTATTTCTGACAAATCGCGCGTTTATAAAGGAGGATCATGGGCCGATAGAGCTTACTGGTTATCTTCAGGAAACCGCAGATTCTTAGATGAAGATAAATCAACGGCAACCATTGGTTTCCGCTGTGCGATGGATCGTGTCGGAAGTAGTCGACCGAAAAGTCCAAAAGAATAATTTATAAAGCCCGAGCAATCGGGCTTTTTTTTTGCAATTTTGCATCATGGAAAAATTATTCGATTTATTCAAACACTGCGATGGCGTTTCAACTGATACGCGTAATATCACAAAGGACTCTTTATTTGTTGCGTTAAAAGGGACAAACTTTAATGGAAATACGTTTGCAGAAGAAGCCATACAACAAGGAGCAAAATTTGCCATCGTTGATGAACCTCAGTACGCAGATGACGTTCATATTTTCGCTGTTACTGACTCCTTGTATTTTCTTCAAAAATTAGCCAATCATCACCGCGCTAAATTCAATATACCGGTCATTGGTATCACTGGAAGCAATGGAAAAACGAGTACAAAAGAATTGGTACATGCTGTGCTCTCCAAAAAATACAACACACTATATACGATTGGAAATTTAAACAATCACATTGGGGTTCCGTTAACCTTGTTGCGTTTAAATTCTTCGCATGAAATAGCCATTATCGAAATGGGAGCAAATAAGCCCGGGGATATTGCTGAGTTGTGCGACATTGCAGAACCTACCCACGGGATTATTACAAATATTGGCAAAGCACATCTAGAAGGATTCAAAGATTTTCAGGGTGTTTTACAGACAAAAACAGAATTATACGCGTCCATTTTAAAACAAAGTGGCATTCTATTCGCATGCATGGATGATGAAGTCTTAATGAATGCCTGTAAAAATTATCCTTTGCCATTAATCACCTATGGAAGTCATCCGGAAGCCTTGATCGTTGGCGAATTAAATCAATTGGATCCGTTCGTTCATTTCTCTTGGCACAATCATGATTACCACTCTCCCATTCTCGATACGCATTTGGTCGGGAAATATAATTTCAATAATTTTTTAGCAGCGATTGCATTTGGAAATGTTTTCGATGTTCCAATGGAAGATATCAATGACGCTATTTCCAATTACATTCCTCAAAACAATCGAAGTCAAGTTA
>JBJTMU010000068.1:0-30334 GCA_046070685.1 Flavobacteriales bacterium
AATCACCTTAAGCGAAACAAGTAGTTTATTGGCTATTTCGGGAGGTGATGCTCGGAAATTACTGAACGTGTTTGAAATTATTATCGGCACGTTTCAAGGTCAAACAGAAATTGACATCACAGATGAAGTGGTGTTGCAAAATGCCCAACAAAGTTTGGCACGCTACGATAAAGATGGGGAACAACATTACGACATCATTTCAGCATTTATCAAGTCCATTCGCGGAAGTGATCCAAACGCAGCCATATATTGGTTAGCACGAATGGTTGAAGGTGGTGAAGACGCCAAATTTATTGCCCGAAGGTTATTAATTTCAGCAACAGAAGACATCGGATTAGCGAATCCAAATGCTTTATTGCTTGCCAATGCCTGTTTTCAAGCGGTCGAAAGTGTTGGCTGGCCAGAGTCACGTATCATCTTGGCGGAATGTACGATCTACTTGGCATCATCACCGAAAGGAAACGGCGCGTACATGGCCATCAATAAAGCACAGCAGCTCGTTCAGCAAACGGGAAATCTTGGAGTCCCCCTACCCCTAAGAAATGCACCAACATCGCTAATGAAACAACTGGGATACGGTGAAAACTATTTGTATAGTCACGATTTTCCTGGGAATTTTGCAGCACAAGAATTTTTACCTAGCGAGATTGCGGGAACGCGATTTTTTGAAGCAGGAAGCAGTTCGAAGGAACAAGAAATTGAACATTCCATCACCAAATGGTGGAAGGAAAAATACCAGAAATAATGTCAGCGATTCTCTATTATTGCATCGTTTACCCCCTTTCACTCCTGCCCTTATGGATCCTGTATCGATTAAGTGATGTCTTGTTTCTGCTGTTCATCAGTATCGTTCCTTATAGAAGAAAAGTTGTTGAACGGAATATTTCGCATTCATTTCCCGACTTAAGTCCTAAGGATCACAAAACCTTGGTTCGAGGGTTTTATCGTCATTTTTCAGATCTTTTGGTAGAAGGGATTAAAAATTTAAGCATCAGTGAAAAGGAACTTCAGAAACGCTTGCACATTCTTCAACCTGAATTACTTCAAGTTTTACAGAAAAAAGGGAAGTCCATTTTGTTCGTGTCCGGACATTTCAACAATTGGGAATGGTTTATCACCGCACAAGCAACAATGGCAACATTTAACTCCTACGGAATTGGCATGCCATTATCCAATGGATTTTGGGATAAAAAACTAACTGAGCGACGCGAACGATTTGGCTTGAAAGTCGTTCATGCAAATAACTACAAAGCCATTTTCCAACAAGAAAAAGCCGTTTCAGTTTTAGTGCTTAGCGACCAAGCACCCGCAGATGGACGAAAAAGTTATTGGATGGAATTTTTACATCAGCCGACTCCGGTACTTTTTGGCGTCGAACAAATGGCGAACGAATACGATTTAACTGTGGTCTATTTCAACATAAAAAAAGTCAAACGCGGACATTACACCCTTGATTTTACCGTGTTAAGTGAAAACCCAAGGGAACTTTCCTATGGAGCATTAACCGAAATGCATGTACATCAATTGGAAAAACACATCATTGAACAACCCTGTCATTGGCTGTGGTCCCACAAAAGATGGAAACGTGAAATGCCCGCTGACCTAGACCAATTGAAGCGTCAGCAAAAAGAAAAATTCGAAGAAAAATACCGCTAAAATCATGAAAGTACTTTTGTTTGCCGCATTACTTTGTTGCTTGGTCAAACCACCCAAAACAACGATTCTACGTTTTGGCCAGGGAAGCACTCACGCGCGAAGCATTCAAGATTTTTCCAAAAACGAACTGCTCATCGGTACGAACGAAGGAAAATATTTGTTGGTTTCGAAAAACGACCACAAACCTGTGACAATGTATCTGCCCTGCTCGAACCAGGTCATCAAAGAAATTCGAGATACGGATAAAAATCAACGATTTTTATTTTTCATGCAAAGCAATGATAGCTCACATCTTCTTCGCCTTGACTGGAAGGGTCAAGCAGAAAAATTACTTGCATTCACCCACCATGAAAAGCCCGTTTTTCTTGATGGAATTGACATGGAAGATTCCTTAGGCTTTCTTATCGGCGATCCAGTCGATGGTGATTTCGCACTGTTTCGCACCACAAATTATGGGGAAACATGGGAAAAATGCCCGGGAAAAGTTACTCAGAAGAAGAATGAAGCTGCGTATGCGGCAAGTGGAACAACAAATGCCATCATTGACCGTGATTTTGTGTTTGTCAGCGGTGGTGAAACGACTCGATTTATCTGGAGTTCAGATTTCGGAAACACCTGGCAATCGTCCGACATACCCTATGAATCATGTCGAACTTGCGGCGCCTATTCCCTGGCGTTTAAAAACCGAAATGAACTGGTAGTTGTCGGAGGAGATTACACTCAGGCAACGAAAAAAAGCCATACTTGTTTCTATTCAAAAGATGGCGGAAAATCTTGGGTTCCAGCTAAAACGCCACCGAACGGATATCGCTCATGTGTTCTTTACAAGAATGGAATTTACTATGCATGTGGAACCAATGGAATCGATTATTCCAAAGATGGCGGAAACACTTGGCATGGTTGGTTGACAGAAAACGGCTTGTCCATGTGTACGGATCAGCACTTTCTATATATTTCCTGTACGGGTGGGAAAATCCTAAAAGTGAAATTATTAAAATAAAAAAGGAGGACGAACGCCCTCCTTTTCATCAGTTGTAATCAGTTTATTTCGCTTGCAATGTATCTTCCATCGCTTGTGAAACGGCAGATTTCTCTAAACGTAATTTAGTGCCTTCTGATTGAATCAATACAGTAGAATCTGTTACTTCTAAAATTTTACCATGAATTCCACCAATGGAAACAATTTTATCTCCCACTTTTAATCCTTCGCGGAATTTTTTCAATTCTTTTTGTTTTTTTGTCTGAGGTCTAATCATGAAAAAATAAAAGATGATGACCATTAATCCGATCATCAAAATACCTTGCATACTTTGACCCTGTGCTGCTAAAATTTGTGCGTTTATCATTTTTTGATTTTATTTAAGTTTAACGAATAAATCCTTTGATTTCCAAAACAGTTACCGAAGGTTCTGTATTCGCCATAACGGTAATCATTTTTTGTATTTTTTTTGCACTTAAGTTGTCTGTTTTCACTTGTGCTACGATTTCACTTGACTCTCCAGGTTGAATTGCTTCTTCCGGCTCTTGAGCCACAGTACACGAACACGAAGGAGTCACTTCCCCAATCACTAGTGGATAATCCCCTGTATTTGTTACTTTAAATTTCGCATTAATGACTTCACCTTTCATTACTGTTCCAGCATTAAAAACAGTTTGAACCTCCATCGTTGTTTTTTGTCCAATTTGTAATTCTTCTTGATCACTACAAGAAAATAAAAATCCGACAGAAAGTGCAATAAAAATCTTTTTCATCTCCTTCGTATTAAGATATTAATCCTCTTCCTACTTTAACAATTTTCTTATCCTTGTTCAATTGCGCGATTGCTTTGTCAAGAACCCCATTGATGAACAAGTTACTTTTAGGCGTACTATAGAATTTGGAAATCTCGATGTACTCGTTTAGGGTTACTTTTGTTGGAATGCTGCTGCAAGTTTGCAACTCCGTTAAAGCCATTTTCAACAAGAGAATGTCCATCTTCGCAATACGATCCAATTCCCAGTTTTGGGTAAACTCGGTAATCATTGCTTCATTTTCATCATTCATCTGAATGGTTTTACGCAAAAGATTTACGATAAATTCTTTTTCATCGTCATTCTCTTTATAAAGCGGTAAAACTTCAAATGATTTACCTTCCGACCATGACTTCATCGTTTTCATGGCCATAGAACAACACAAATCTAAATCATCAGCCCAATAAATACTTTTTTCATCAAAGTAATATTGAATCAGATCCGAGTTTGCAATTTCAGATTTGAACAAATGAAGCGCGAAAGATTTATCTTCCTCTTCACCTATGCTATCGTTGTTCATGTGTTCAAAAAACACTTCCGATTCAAGGATGTTTAAGTACAATTTTCTAAAAATCTCTTGACTTTCTGCTCCCAACCAATTCACTTTGCGTATTTCGCTTAATTTGGTGAGTTCTGAAGAATTTTCAATTGCTTCAATGAGGACATTGTTCACAAACTTCATGTTTGGATTCAAATCATCCTCTGTTGGACGCATTTTCTTTTTATGTTCCTCCATGCGATTTAATCCTGCACGTTTCAATTCGGGCAGCGTTAAAATCATGAAAAGATACATATCGTACATCCGTTCAACAGCCGAAAGCAATTCCTTCTCTGCTTTCAAAATATTCTCTTCTTCACTTTGAAAGAAAGCGTACAGAATTTGGAGTACTTTAATACGTAAGTGTCTTCTATTTAGCATTATCGGTTATTACAGATTCAAACTTCCTTTGGACTGAACGCGTTCTTCAGCCATTTTATTCGCAATCTGATAAGTTGGAACTCCTTCATCATGTGAACGCTTCACAATATTTGAAATTGTCCCGTAAATCTCTTCTGCTTTCTGATGAGCCCAATCTAAGGATAATCCTTCTACCTCTGAAAAACAATTGATCACACCTCCAGCATTGATCGCAAAATCAGGAGCGTAAATGATTCCACGGTTCATTACTTCTAAACCATGAATTTTCTCATCTTTCAATTGATTATTTGCTGCTCCTGCAATAACGGAGCATGTTAAACGAGCCAAGGTTTCGTCGTTTACTGTTGCACCTAATGCACACGGAGCGTAAATATCCATTTTCACATCATAGATTGCATCCGGCTCAACTACTGTCGCACCATATTTTTCAGAAACTCTTTTTAAGGCCTCTTGATTGATATCTGTGATAAAAACAGTTGCATTTTCTTTTGCCAAATGCGAAACCAGGTATTCCCCTACGTGTCCAACACCTTGCACAGCAATCGTTTTTCCACTTAAGTCATCACTACCGTACTGCATTTTTGCTGCCGCTTTCATTCCCATGTACACACCAAAAGCGGTTACAGGAGATGGGTCTCCACTTTTACCAGGCAAACCAACAACGTACTTCGTTTCTTCACTAACCCATTGCATGTCCGACGGAGAAATACCCACATCTTCAGCCGTAATGTACTTTCCAGCAAGTCCATTGACAAACTGTCCAAAACGACGGAAAAGCGCCTCTGATTTTTGGGTTTTTGAATCACCGATGATTACCGCTTTCCCACCACCTAAATTCAAACCTGAAATAGCATTTTTATAGGTCATACCGCGTGAAAGACGCAAGACATCATTTAATGCTTCCATTTCATTGTTGTACATCCACATACGTGTACCTCCAAGGGCAGGGCCCAAAACGGTATTATGCACAGCAATGATTGCCTTTAGGCCGGTTGCGTGATCGTTACAAAATAGGATTTGTTCGTGTCCCATGTTGGACATCTGTTGGATAACTGGATTTGAGTTCAAATCTGTTAAAGGAGTAACTGTCAAATCAGACATGTTTTTGTTTGAGTTCGTTAACTAATCAGATGAATGGTTATTTTTGTGAGACCATTCAACGGTGGCAAAATTAGAAAATAATCTATGAAGTCCCTTCAATACTTAAATAAATATTTCCTAAAATATAAATGGCGCCTTCTTTTCGGGGTCATCTTTACGATTATTAGCAATTACTTTGGGGTTCAAATGCCAATTTACTTCAAGGAGGCCATCGATTCTTTTCAGAAAAACATCCAATTGGCAAAAGCAAATGACTTTCTTTTCCTTGCTATCAAATTAGGTGGATTCTATATGCTGCTTTCCTTAGCGAAAGGATTTTTCCTTTTCTTGATGAGACAAACCATCATTGTCATGTCAAGAAATATTGAATATGACTTAAAAAACGAAATCTATTCCCATTACCAAACCTTGGATCAAGGATTTTTCAAACGAAACGCTACAGGTGATTTAATGAACCGCATTTCGGAAGATGTGGGCTTGGTTCGCATGTATTTGGGACCTGGGATTATGTATATTTTCAACTTAATCATTGCGTTTACCATGATTGTTACGCAAATGATGAACATTAGTCCATCCTTGACTTTATTTGTGTTGATTCCACTTCCTATCATGTCTGTATTGATTTACCGTGTTTCATCCCGCATGAATGCGATGAGCATGTTGGTACAAAAGGAACAATCGATACTTTCGACAATTGCACAAGAAACTTTTTCCGGAATTCGCATCATTAAAGCCTACAATCGAGAAAAAGAAACAGAAGAAAAACTGAGTCAAAGTGCCGAAGCTTATAAAGATCAAAGCATGCGACTGGTTTTAGTAAACGCGCTTTTCATCCCAACGATTATGTTCCTGATTGGAATCAGTGTATTGATTGCCGTCTATTACGGCGGACTTTTAACTTTTAGCAAGGACATTAATAGTCGTATTTCAGTAGGAAGTATTGTTGCATTTATTATGTTCGTCAACAACCTCACTTGGCCATTCGCTAGTCTAGGATGGGTTTCCAGTATCATTCAACGAGCAGAAGCATCTCAGAAACGCATCAATGAATTCTTATTAACGAAATCGAACATTATTAATAAAGTCGATTCGATTTTTTCTTTTGAAGGAAGCATAGAATTTAAGAACGTACACTTCGAATATCCCGTCACAAACATTCAAGCCGTTTCAAATTTATCCTTCAAGGTCAATAAAGGAGAAACCCTCGCCATCGTTGGTCAAACAGGAAGTGGAAAGTCCACCATCTCTTCCCTACTCATGCGTCAATACGATTTGGAAAGTGGTGCCATTTTCATTGATGGAAATGAAATAAAATCCATCAATCTTGATTCCTTTAGAGCGCAAACGGGCATTGTGCCACAAGAAGTGTTTTTATTCTCGGATACCATACGTGAAAACCTCCAATTTGGCGTCACGGATCATGTTCCTTCGGACAAAGAACTTATAGAGGTTTGTGAGTTGACACATGTTTATCACAATATCAAAGAATTCCCAGATCAATTCGACACATTATTGGGTGAACGCGGTGTAAATTTAAGCGGTGGACAAAAGCAGCGCATCAGTATTGCCCGTGCCTTATTGAAGAAACCGAAGTTATTGATCTTAGATGATTGTTTATCAGCAGTTGACACGGAAACGGAAGAAATCATACTCAGAAATCTCGAAAAAGGAAAAGACGAACGAACGACCATTGTGATTAGTCATCGAATCTCGACCATTCGCAATGCGACAAAAATCATAGTGATCAACGAAGGAAAAATGATTGAAAGCGGAACACACGACGAATTAATTTCATTGAAGGGAGTGTATTTCGATATGCATGAACAGCAGTTGAGACTGGAGAATCAGCATTAATTTCTTACCTTTGCCTCCGCTATGAGAGAAAGAAACCGCATTGAAGTGTGCTTTACACCAGGAGAATACGCCTATTTTAAAGGAGAATATGAAATTGTTGTTGTCATTGATGTCCTTCGTGCAACATCAGCTATTTGTGCTGCTTTCGACAATGGAATTAAATCCATTATTCCCGTTCCAACAGTAGAGGAAGCGTGGGAATATAAAAAGAAAGGCTATCTAGCAGGTGCAGAAAGAAAAGGTCAGATTGTCGAAGGATTCGATTTTGGAAATTCCCCTTTCTCCTACATGCGTGAGGACTTTAAAGGACAAGAAGTTGTTTTGACAACGACAAATGGCACAAAATCTTTAGATGTAGCGAAAGATGCTGAAATCGTCGTGGTTGGATCCTTTCTTAACCTAAATTATCTATGTGAGTGGTTGGTTCAACAAGAAAAAAATATTCTTTGTTTATGTTCTGGCTGGCAAGATAAATTCAACTTAGAAGACACGATATGTGCAGGCGCTATTTCTGATTTTTTAATTTCTTCCGGCAATTTTACCTCGGAAGAAGATTCATCAATTGCGGCAAAATACTTATATTTATCTGCAAAGGATAATTATTTAGGTTATTTAAAATCAAGTTCTCATCGACGAAGACTGAAGAATTTGAACTTAAATGAAGACATTAAATATTGCCTCACCCCTAATCAAACAAATGTTATTCCGATTTTAAAGGATGGTAAATTGGTTCAATTATAAAGCTGTTATTTTTGCTCTACTTATTGGTGGATTACTACAGAGTAGCACAAAAAAATCAGAAAAATGGACCTGGGGATTTTTTGGACATCAGCGCATTAATCGGATTGCGGTCTTTACCCTTCCTGCTCCGATGTTTGGATTTTACAAGGAACACATTGAATTTTTAACCGATCATGCTGTTGATCCCGATAAACGACGCTATGCCGTGAAAGGCGAAGCACAATGTCATTACATCGATTTGGATCATTACTACAAAAATGGCGAAAGCCCATTCGATATTCTCCCTCGACGTTGGAAAGATGCAGTAGAAAAATTCACCGAAGACACACTTCAAGCTTATGGAATTGTCCCTTGGCACATCGTTCAAATGAAATACCGACTGCAAAAAGCATTTGAAGCGAAGAATGTCGATTTAATTTTAAAATACTCAGCAGAAATTGGTCATTACATCGGTGACGCTCATGTTCCCTTGCATACGACAGAAAATTACAACGGACAATTAACTGGTCAAAAAGGCATTCATGGACTTTGGGAAAGTCGTTTGGTTGAAATCAATGCGGAGGACTATGATTATTTCGTGGATAAAATCAAATACATTCCAAATGTACAAGATGCAGCTTGGGAAGCGGTTCGTGCTTCTCACCTCGCTTTAGATTCAGTTTTGCGCATGGAAAAGGAATTGTCAGCAACATTTCCGGCTGATCAAAAGTACAGTTACGAGCAACGCGGAAACATCACCATCTCCGTTTATTCGAAAGAATTTTGTGCAGCGTATCATCAACAATTAAATGGAATGGTAGAACGACGTTTAAAAGCAGCGATTTTAACCGTTGGTTGTATTTGGTACACCGCCTGGATCGATGCGGGTCAACCGGACCTCAGTAAACTTCAATCCATTCCACCATCAGCAGAATTACTGAAAGAATTTGCTGATTTGGACGAACACTTCCATAACGACAAGCATTTTGGACGTATTTGTGAGTAGAAACAACGATTGTTCCTACCCACATAAAAGACAAGGAGTGAAAGAATTAATTCAGACTGCGGTAACGGATACGTTTCGGTCCTGCATCCCCCATTCTTTTGCGACGATTTTCTTCATAATCGGAATAACTTCCTTCAAACCAATACACTTCGGAATCACCTTCAAAGGCCAAGATATGTGTACAAATACGATCCAAGAACCAACGGTCATGGGAAATAACAACCGCACAACCCGCAAAGTTTTCAATCCCCTCTTCGAGTGCACGCAAGGTATTCACGTCAATATCATTTGTTGGCTCATCGAGTAAAAGTACATTCGCTTCCGTTTTCAATGTCATGGCCAAATGCAAACGATTTCGTTCACCACCTGAGAGAACACCGACTTTTTTATTTTGATCGGCACCAATGAAATTAAATTTCCCTAGGTAAGCACGCGAATTGATTTTCTGATTGCCAATTTCCACGTATTCCAATCCATTTGAAACCACATCAAAAACTGTTTTCTCCGGATGAATATCCTTGTGAGTTTGATCAACATAACCAATCTTAACGGTCTCCCCAACGGTGAACTCACCTTTATCTGGTTGCAGTTCATTCATGATCATTTTGAAGATCGTTGTTTTTCCAGCACCATTTGGACCAATGATCCCAACGATTCCAGCAGGAGGAAGTTTAAAGTTCAAATCATCATACAATAATTTATCGCCGAATGCTTTTCCAACATGAATGGCATCAATGACATTGTTACCAAGTCGTGGTCCATTTGGAATTGGGATCTCCAATTTCGCTTCTTTTTCACGTGCATCTTCGGATAGCATTTTGTCGTAATTCTGTAAACGAGCTTTGCTTTTTGCTTGACGCGCTTTGGGATTCATTCGAACCCATTCCAACTCTCTTGCGAGCATTTTTTGGCGTTTCGACTCCGATTTCTCTTCTTCCTTCAAGCGATTTCCTTTTTGCTCTAACCAAGAAGAATAATTTCCTTTCCACGGAATACCTTCTCCGCGATCGAGTTCAAGAATCCATCCAGCAACGTTATCTAAGAAATATCGGTCGTGGGTTACTGCAATAACGGTCCCTTTATATTGTTGTAAGTGTTGTTCTAACCAATCAATTGACTCAGCATCTAAGTGGTTGGTCGGCTCATCCAACAATAAAATGTCTGGATTTTGGAGCAACAAACGACAAAGAGCTACGCGACGTTTTTCACCACCTGATAACGTTCCGATTAATTGATCGTCCGGCGGACAACGCAATGCATCCATCGCACGATCCAACTTTGTATCCAACTCCCATGCATCTAAAGCGTCTATGCGATCTTGCACCTCACCTTGACGCGCAATGAGTTTATCCATTTTATCTGGATCATTGAGGACTTCCTCGTCCATAAATGCCGCGTTGATTTCTTCGTATTCTTTCAAAGCGTCCACCGTTTCTTGGGCGCCTTCCATTACGATTTCTTTGACGGTTTTATTCAAGTCCAATTCCGGCTCCTGCGGCAAGTATCCAACTGTATATCCAGGTGAAAAAACCACATCACCTTGGAAGGAAGGGTCCAATCCAGCAATGATTTTCATTACGGTCGATTTTCCAGAACCGTTTAAACCAATGATCCCAATCTTTGCTCCGTAGTAAAAGGAAAGGTAGATGTTTTTGATGATTTGTTTTCCCAGTGGTGTTGTTTTCGAAACACCAACCATAGAGAAAATGATTTTTTTATCGTCTGACATGTGTGATTTTTAAATGAGTCGCAAAATTAAGTTTTCTTCAGAAATGGTCTTAGTCCAATTTCACTTTATCGTATTCTTTGGACTGAATAATTTGAATGGCACGTTGAAGAATTTCATTCGAATCATTATAAATTTGGAACATTTCATCTGTCCCCCATAGATCCGAAGCAATATTCGATTTCAAACGCAGTTTGATTAGGTGCTCACTTGTTTTGTAATCTTTCTCGTTGAAAGTCAAGCTAGAATCTTCCTTTTGAACAAAGGCAAAAAAAGCATCCATAAACGCTTGATCGCAGTTGAATTTTGTTTTAAACTCTTCAAATGTTGGATAAAGAGATTTCAATTCATTTCTCTTCTCATTCACATAGTTGAAGGAAAAACTATTGATCAAGCCACCTTGAACCAATTCACCAAAATACTTCGAGTTTTCTGTTGTATCAAGAGGAACAAAGTAATCCGGCATGATTCCACCGCCACCATACACTGTTCGATGTGTTTTTAACGTTTCAAATTTCAATGAATCGGGCATTTTGATGGAATCAGCATGAATAAATTCCCCGTTTAAAAAACGTTGAGTGATATCTTTTCGATACGTTTCCGTGTCATCATACGGCTTCTGAATGAAGCGTCCTGTTGGCGTGTAATAGCGTGCGATGGTTAATCGAATTTCAGATCCATCTGAAAGTGGCATTGGACGTTGCACCAATCCTTTTCCATAGGTTCTTCTTCCAACGATTAATCCACGATCCCAATCTTGAATAGAGCCAGAAAGAATTTCACTCGCACTCGCACTATATTCGTCGGTTAAAAGGATCAATTTCCCAGTTTCAAACAAGCCTTTCTTTCCTGCACGCAAATTACTTCTTGGTTGTGCTCGACCTTCAGAATAAACGACTAATTTATCACCAGAAAGAAATTCATCCGCCAATTTATGCGCTGCGTCCAAAAGTCCACCACCATTACCTTGAAGGTCAAAGATGAGGTTTTTCATTCCTTTCGCTTTTAACTCCATCATGGCTTTTTGAACTTCTTCTGTTGTTGTACGAGAGAAACTATTTAGTTTGATGTAACCCGTCTCTTTGTCAATCATGTAATGTGCATCAACTGAATACACCGGGATTTTATCTCGAGTCACCGTATAATCTAGTATTTTTCCTTTGCGTCGAACAGTGATTTTCACTTTGGAACCAAGTTCACCCATAAGTTTTGTTCGAACATCTTGATTTTTCAATCCAACACCTGCAATGGGAACGGCATCTACTGAAATGATTTGATCACCAGGAAGCACACCCAATTTCTCACATGGTCCACCAGGGATTGTTGCGACTACGTGTAGCGTATCTTTCATGATTTGAAAACGGATACCAATTCCAACAAAACTTCCATTGATTGTTGATTGCGCTTCATTTAATTCCTCAGCAGGAATATAGGTCGAATGCGGATCTAGTTTTTCTAGCATAGCCACAATTGCTTCCTCTGTCAATTCTTTTCCATTAACAGGATCCACGTAAAAACGGAGAATATTACCCAATACTTCATCAAATTTTTGGGACGTACTGCGTTCTGATGGATCAAACTGACTATACCCCATCAAAGGAAAGCAGCAGAATAGGACGTAAAAGAGGTTTTTCATGGCTTCTAATTTTAGAGAAAAACAAAAATAGCAACTCCAACGGATGAATGAGCAGAAAGATTAACTTTGTTTCAAAGAAAGTTGAATTCCATGTCAAAAATTAAATACGCTCGTCAAAGAATTGCCCTTCGAAAGTCCGGCAGATGGATGAGCAACCTGTCAAAATGGTTTTCAATTTCCTTATTTTGTTTTTTGAGTATTTATTTTTTTCTAGCCTTTGTTTTATCCAGAATTACAGTGGAAGGAAGAAAAGATAAGGATGCAAATATCAAGATATACCTAATGAAATCAGGGGTTCACACAGATTTTGTGTTACCCGTTAAAAACGAAATTATTGACTGGACAAAAGTTTTCCCTCGTAAAAACACGGGATTCAACGACAGCACCACCAAACTGATTGCCATTGGCTGGGGGGACGAAAATTTTTACATGAATACGCCAGAATGGTCTGACCTCACTTTCAAAACGGCTATTTCAGCCATGGCTGGATTAGGGAATTCCGCCATTCATTCAACTTATTACTATGAAATCCTGAGTGACCGTCCGATTATTCAACTTTATTTATCGAAAAGACAATACACGGAGTTGGTTTCTTACATTCAGCAACAGTTGAATCGAACAAAAAATGGCAGCACGATTTATATTCCCGCGAAAAACAAAAAAGTGGTGAGTGGAAATGACGCCTTTTATGCTGCGCATCGTCGCTACAGCATGTTTTTAACATGTAACTCGTGGATCAACAGAGGCTTGAAAGCTTGTCATAAACGCGCTTGTTTATGGACACCATTTGCAGGAGGTATTTATTATCAATATGGGAAATAAATGTGTACTTTGGATTTTTCTATTCTGTTCCCATTCCATATTTGGACAAATGGATAAATCGGACTCAACTTATCGCTTCCTCCTATTTATCAATGGAAATAGAGGTCCAAAAGCCAATCATGAAACGACCGACAATCGGCTTCATCTCAAGGATCCATCTGGATATTGGTACACCATTGACGACTCCATCGCTAAGCGATTTCCAGGAACCACTTCCCTTTATTTCGATGGACATCATCCTGCATCCACCTCTCAACACCGTACGGAGTTCAACTTCGCAAAAGCCTATTTCTTTTCGCGATTTTGTTGGATTTCCAAACGCAGCAGATGGGTTTTCAATAAAAAACCAAATCCGGAAGGATTTCAACTTCGTGTCGAACATGGTCAAATAGCAGGAGAAAATGTCTTGCGTTATTTAACAGAAAAAGGAATCCCCTTGAATCAAGTAAAAATCGACTTTGTTTGTCACAGCATGGGCTACGCGTATGCTTTAGGAATGTTTGATGCATTGAAGACAAAAGTGAATTTCGGGAAATTCCTCATCCTTTCTCCAGAAAATGCAAGTGCCCAAGGTCGAGATTGGTCCAACTTTGAAGAAGTCTGGCAATACGGTGCAAGAGCGGATGACGCTGAATCGGATGCGATTTGTTACCAGGATGGAATTGCCCCACAAGTGGCTGTCCCGGGAATCGAAACCTTAGCACCAACAAAGGGAGGAAGAATTTACATTCCTGCTTCATGGCCAAAAAGCAAAAAAGGATTTATTAAAAGTCACCACCTTTTGTACTATCAATGGTTTTATGAAATTAAACCAGGAGATCGCGGCTATTTCAAGATGTAAATTTCACCAAGTAGCACACACATTTTCAAGCGGAAATAGTCCATTTTTCGACGCAACTAATTCCCGAATTTTCTTAACTTTGAGGCCAATGATTCAAACCAATTTTGACCTCAAGCCATTTAATACTTTTGGTATTTCTGTAAAAGCTGATCGTTTTGCAGCATTTTCGTCTATTGCCCAACTGCAAGAATGCTTGCGCTCGCGTCATCAAGACCCGCTTTTAATACTTGGTGGAGGGAGTAATTTACTCTTAACGAAAGATTTCCATGGATTTGTTTTAAAAAATGAAATCAACGGATTCCGTGTACTGAGCGAAAATGAGGAGGAAGCAATTGTAGAAGCAGGTGCAGGAGAAGTTTGGCATGAATTCGTTATGAAATGCATTGATCTGAATTTAAGCGGACTTGAAAACCTAAGTCTAATACCTGGAAGCGTTGGAGCAAGTCCAATGCAAAACATTGGTGCTTATGGCGTTGAAATAAAAGATTGTTTCGAGTCTTTAAGTGCGTTCCACATCGAAAGCGGCGAACTACACACCTTTGATCGTGAAGCTTGCGCTTTTGGCTACAGAGAAAGTGTATTCAAAAGAGAATTAAAAGGACAATACATCATTTGCACGGTGGCTTTTCGACTCAGGAAAAATGCCAAAGTGAACACCTCTTACGGTGCGATTGCCTCCGAATTGGAAAAACAGGGCATCGTCCAACCTACGATAAAAGACGTGAGTAATGCGGTCATTTCCATCCGACAATCCAAACTACCAGATCCAAAATTGATTGGAAATGCCGGTAGTTTTTTCAAAAACCCCATTGTCGATAATGCTGTTTATGAGGCGATTCAAAAAGAGTATCCCGAAGCACCGAAGTATCCGGTGAATGATCATCAATGCAAGTTAGCCGCAGGATGGTTAATCGAACAAGCAGGTTGGAAAGGAAAAACGATTGAAACGTATGGCGTGCATAAACTTCAAGCATTGGTTTTGGTAAACTACGGCGGAAGTACAGGGAATCAGATCTATGATTTATCCTCACAAATTATTTCAGACATTCAAACGAAGTTCGGGGTAACACTTGAACGCGAAGTGAACATATTATAACAAACAACATGAAAGTTTCATATAACTGGTTAAAGAAATACATTCAAACAGATTTAAGCCCAGAAGAAATGGGTAAAATCCTTACGGATACAGGACTTGAAGTGGAAAGTATTGAAAAAATCGAAGCCATTCAAGGAGGACTACAAGGAGTGGTGATTGGTCACGTTTTAACATGTGAAAAACACCCAGACGCCGACAAATTGAACGTAACGACAGTAAATATCGGAACAGAGGAACTTCAAATTGTTTGTGGCGCACCAAATGTTGCAGCGGGTCAAAAAGTGGTAGTTGCAACGGTTGGAACAACACTTTACCCCCAGCCAGATGAAGCGTTTCAAATCAAGAAAGCAAAAATTCGCGGTGTTGAATCTGCGGGAATGCTATGCGCAGAGGACGAACTAGGCATTGGTCAATCGCATGCAGGAATTTTAGTTTTGCCAGAGCATACGGAAATCGGCATGCCAGCGAGTGCGTATTTTGATTTATCAGATGATTTTCAAATCGAAATTGGTTTGACCCCAAATCGCGCGGATGCGATGGGACATATTGGTGTAGCGCGCGATTTAAAAGCCGCATTGAATTTCCACCAAAAAACCAATTTATCAATTCAATGGCCTAAGGTAGAGGACATTTCTGCAACGGGAAATCTTCCTATTCAAGTAAAAATCGAAGATCAAGAAAATTGCTTGCGTTATTGTGGTGTGAGCATGGAAAACGTGCAAGTTGCACCATCTCCGGAATGGCTTCAAAAAGCATTGCGTTCTGTTGGCTTGAATCCCATCAATAACCTTGTGGATATCAGCAACTACGTCATGCGTGAATTAGGTACGCCATTGCATATTTTTGATGCAAAAGCATTGAATGGCACAATCGTCGTTCGTCAATCAAAAGCAAATGAGAAGATTGAAACACTTGATCAAGTTCAGCGAACCTTATTGGGCAACGAACTGATGATCTGCAATCAAGAAGAAGCATTGTGCATCGCAGGTGTTTTAGGCGGACTTCATTCAGGTGTCAACAATGAAACCACTACCATTTTTATTGAATCTGCATTATTTGATGCCGTTTCAGTTCGAAAAACAGCACGCCAACATGGATTAAATACAGATGCAAGTTTCCGTTTTGAAAGAGGCGTTGATCCAGCCTTGACCATCTATGCATTGCAGCGCTGTGTACAATTGATTCAAGAGATTGCAGGTGGAAAAGTCGCGATGGAAACATTCGACTGGAAAGGAAATGTTCCTCAAAATAAGCAGTTAAACATCTCTTTAAGTAAAGTAAATCAACTGATTGGTTGTGAGATTGATAAAAGCTCTGTCGTGTCGATTTTGTCAGATCTCGATATTCAAGTGTTATCTGAAAACGGCGATGAAATTACCATTGAAATTCCAGCATACCGCGTTGATGTCACGAGAGAGTCGGATGTGATTGAAGAAATCCTCCGCATCTTTGGATTTAACTCGGTTCCAATTCCAGAAAAATGGAATTTATCCCTTCCTATTTCACCAAAAATCAATAAGGACAATTTGCAACGACATATTTCCGAACTACTTGTTGGAAAAGGATTCTCAGAGGTCATGAATAATTCCTTGACGAAAAGCTCCTATGTTAGTCAACTTGGAATGGGACAAATACACGAAGAACACGCTGTACGCATGTTAAATCCATTGAGCCAAGATTTGGATGTGATGCGTCAAACATTGCTTTTCGGCTTGTTAGAAAACATAGAGCGCAATCAAAATCGTCAATCACCGAATTTACGCTTGTTTGAATTTGGGAAAACGTATGCAAAATACCCTAGTGGTTATTCGGAGTCACAGCAACTCATTGTTTGTATGACCGGACAACAGCATACAGATAATTGGTTAACACCTGAAAAAGGAAAAGAAACACATGTTTCTTATTACGATTTGAAAGGGGTCGTCATGGGACTTTTAGAGCGACTAGGTTTTACTGGACAGATTCAGGAGAAAGAATTGAAAAATCAACTTTTCTCTGACGGACAATCGTTTGAAGTACACAAAAAGACCATTGCTGAATGTGGATGGGCAACGAGTGAACACCTTCAATCATTTGGAATTAAGCAACCAGTGTTCTATGCGATTGTTCAATGGGAACAAATCATGGAATTATTGAACCGTGTTAAAATTGAATTTAGTGAACTACCAAAATCATTTGCCACACGTCGTGATTTCTCCTTACTGATTGACCGTACGGTTTCCTTCGGGGATTTGCGTCAAGCAGCCCTACAAGCAGATCGTAAGCTACTAAAATCGGTCGGACTATTCGATGTTTACGAAGGAAAGAATTTAGCGGAAGGAAAAAAATCGTATGCACTATCCTTTATTCTGCAGGACGGCGATCGTACATTGACAGATCAAGAAATTGATTCCTGCATGTCAAAAATACAGGCCAATTTAGAAAAAGAATGTGGCGCGCTTCTTAGAAATTAAATCCTGAGAATACATGCACGTGAATAAATGATACTTTTTTCATGGTCCTTCGTCTGAAATAAGGAATGGTTTTTCCTTAAAAGTTGAAAACGTATGAAATTCATTTATCTTCTGTTATTATCCTGTTTGCTTTCCTCCTGCAACATCATTCTACTTCTTCAACTGAAAGAGGAAACGGATGAATCCAAAACGCAAGTGGACAGATTTACAAAGCGGTATAAATTTGACTACCATTTATTTGCGGATGATTCCAAATCTTGGTTGCAAAAAACAAAGACGTATGGAATTAATAACGACACGAGCAAATACTCCTATATTCAATTAAGAATTTTCAATCGCGATGGCAGTTTGCATTCTGCCTATTCTCAATGCATGGGGGATTTCAATAAACGCGATTTTGTAGATAGTTTTCCACTTAAAAAAAACGACTATCCATTCATTAATCATCAATTGACCTTTAAAAATGAATTGGATTTGCTTATCCTCGACGAAGAATCCAAAAAACAAATGCTCGTAAATTCAGTACGTTTCAAATACACATACGTCGTATATTATACCATTTGGACGAATTATTTATCTAAACATGTTTTAAAAGAAGTTTCAAAAATTAAAGCCAAACACCCAAACGATGTCATGGTTATTTTAGTGAATACGGCAAAGCACAAGGGAAAATGATTTCTTTAATTGATTTGAGGAATCAATGGATCAATCAGAAAGTGTAAAAATGCAAAAATCCCCATAATCAATTGATTACAGGGATTAGATTTATTTAGATCAACATAATCGAAACGATTAATTGATGCAAGTCACTTGTTAACTATTCGAATAGCGTTCTAAATTGGGGTTGCTTGTTAATTCTTCAGCACCAAGCACTAAAATACGTTTGCACTTGTTCGTTTCTACCCAAAGATCCACATTCGCGATTCCAACCATCAACGTTCCGTTGATATCAATTTTATGAACGGGTTTTTGTTGCTTGTCGTAAGCCGATTTAATTTCTTGAATTTCTTGAGTCAACTCTTGATTTTGATTGAAAATCAACAAACTATCTGTACGATCAAAAAAATCAGCGAGTTTTTCAGATACCTGCACAACATCTTCCGTCCTAGCAGAAGCCCACGCAGAAATCGCATTCGAAAATTTATTTCCTGTTAATAAAAAGATCGTCTCTACTTTCATTCCCTTTCACAATTGTCCGCAAATATAGCGCTTTAAAGCTTTCACAAGATTTTAATAACCTAAAATTTTCAAATAATCTTGTGCGGTTTGCTCTTCACTAAAAACTTCTGTTTGAATCGAACCATTTTCATCACGACGAATCAAGATGTGTTTTGGCTCTGGAATGAGGCAATGTTTTAATCCACCGAATCCTCCAATGGTTTCTTGGTAAGCTCCTGTATTGAAGAAGCCAATATACAACACGTTGTTTTTATCAAACTTTGGCAGATAAATGGCATTGGAATGTTGTTCCGAATTGTAGTAATCATCACTGTCACACGTCAATCCACCTAATAATACACGCTCATAATCTTCATTCCAACGGTTGATTGGCAACATGATAAAACGTTGATTAATCGCCCATGTGTCTGGTAAATTGGTCATAAAAGACGAATCGATCATGTTCCATTTCTCACGATCGTTCTGTTGTTTTTGATGAAGGACACTAAAAATCGCTCCCCCACTCTCTCCTACTGTGAAAGACCCGAATTCTGTGAAAATATTTGGCTCTGGAATTTCATTGTCCGTACAAACACGCTTCACTTGTGTCAAAATTTCACGCACCATGTAAGCGTAATCGAAATCGAAGGCAAGTGATTTTTTTATGGGGAATCCACCACCGATGTTCAATGAATCTAATTCAGGACACAGTTTTTTCAAGTCTGAATAAACGCGTAAACATTTCGTTAATTCATTCCAATAATAAGATGTATCATTGATTCCTGTGTTAATGAAAAAATGGAGCATTTTAACACGAACACGTGGGTTTTCCTTCAGAATAGCTTTGTAAAAAGGGACGATTTCACGGTAACGAATACCTAAACGGGAGGTATAAAACTCAAATTTTGGTTCTTCCTCCGATGCAATGCGAATACCGATATTTAATTCTTTCGAGGTGATGGCGATGAGCTGCTTTAATTCATCGATGTTATCCACAACAGGAATCACCTTTAAATAATCCTCTTCGATCAGCTTGGCGATATTATTCAAGTACAATTGAGGCTTGTAACCATTACAAATGACAAAGCGTCCTTGTTCTAACTTTCCTGTTTCAACTAAATTGCGAACGATGTCAATATCAAACGCTGAAGAAGTCTCAATGTGCACATCGTTTTTCAACACTTCATCGAGCACGAATGAAAAGTGGTTACTTTTTGTACAATACGAATAATGGTATTTACCTGTATAGCCAAGGTTCATGATCGCCTCACGAAACCAGCCCTTTGCACGTTGAATGTTGTTCGAAATCTGCGGTAAATAATTAAACTTCAATGGCGTACCATACTCATTAATTAATCGCATCAGATCAATTCCATGAAAAAACAAACGATCTTCTCGTAAGTTGAATTCATTCTGGGGAAAATCAAATGTTTGGTCAATTAAGTCAATGTATTTCGTTCTCATCTACGCAAAAATTCTATTTAATGGATGTTAAAAATGCAGCAAGGCGTTCAATTGGTCGCGCAACGATCGCTTTGCCGTCCACTTCTACGATTGGACGCTGAATAAGTTTCGGATAATCCAGCATTAATTGAAGAATTTCCTCCTCTGTTAACTCCTTTATTTTCGCTGCTTCTTTAAAAATCACTTCATTCTTCCTCACCAACTCGGAAGGATTCATGTCTAATTTCTTCAATAGTGAAGTTAATTCAGCGCGATTCAATGGATTTTTCAGATAGTGAATCACTTCAAAAGTCATGTCCTTTGATGTTAATTCATCCAAACAGATACGACTTTTCGAACAAGATGGATTATGATATACGTTCATTTGCTAAAAATTGACCACAAAATTACATCAAATCCATTTAGTAGCGGGAAAATAAGTCGGCTGTTTAAAACTTCGAAGAATTCGCAAAAAATGACACTAGCTATGTTCTATTGAATTTCTAATTTTGAGGTGAAAATCAATGTACATGTCTTATCTCGACGAACTGAACGACAGTCAACGCGTAGCAGTTGAACATATCTATGGCGCAACGATGGTTATTGCTGGTGCTGGATCTGGAAAAACGAGGGTCCTCACCTACCGTATTGCCTTTATGATGGAACAAGGAATTGATCCGTTTAATATCTTGGCCTTGACCTTCACGAACAAAGCAGCACGTGAAATGACCGAACGAATCGGAAAGATTGTTGGTGGTGGAGAAGCAAAAAACATTACCATGGGAACCTTTCACTCGGTCTTCTCTAAATTATTGCGTTTTAATGCAGATCGAATTGGCTTTCCCAATAATTTCACTATTTACGATACGCAGGATTCTAAAAGTTTGATTAAAGATATTATCAAGGAATTTAGCTTAGATGATAAGACTTATAAAGCAAATCAAGTTTTCGGTCGTATTTCTGCCGCGAAAAACAACTTAGTTTCACCGGAAGCTTACCAAGACAATGAAGAAATTCAATTAGAAGATAAACAAACACGTCGCCCAGAAATTGGACGCATTTATCAAGCGTATGCGAATCGCTGTCAAAAAGCTGGCGCGATGGACTTCGATGATTTATTGTATTTCACGAATGTCCTGTTGAGGGATTTTCCGGATGTGCTTCATTATTACCAGCAAAAATTCCAGTATATTTTGGTAGATGAGTACCAAGATACGAACTATGCCCAGTATTTAATTGTCAAGAAATTGGCAGCTGCTTATCAAAACATTTGTGTGGTGGGTGATGATGCGCAAAGTATTTATTCATTCCGCGGCGCAAATATTCAGAATATTTTAAACTTCCGTAAAGACTACCCTGATTTCGCTCTTTACAAATTGGAGCAAAATTACCGCAGTACCAAAACAATTGTCGAAGCAGCAAATAGTGTGATCAAGAAAAATAAAGATCAGATTTTTAAAAATGTTTGGACAGACAATCAAGATGGTGGAAAAATAAAAGTGCTTCGTTCACTGACAGACAATGAGGAAGGTCGTTCGATTGCCAATGCCATTTTCGACTTAAAACAAAGTCAAAGTTGCACCTTTAATGATTTTGCCATTTTATATCGAACGAATAAACAATCTCGTGCGTTCGAGGAAGCATTGCGTAAATTGAATATTCCTTATCGTATTTATGGTGGACTTTCCTTTTATCAACGAAAAGAAATCAAAGATTTACTGGCTTATTTTCGTTTAACAGCGAATCCGAAGGACGAAGAGGCGTTGAAACGGGTCATCAATTATCCCAAAAGAGGAATTGGAAAGACGAGCTTAGAAAACATCATTATTTCTGCAAATCGCTACAATGTCACGATGTGGGATGTCATGAATGACTTCAACGCATATCCGACAGATGTAAACCAAGGTACAAAATCAAAGATTTATGAATTCGTGACCATGGTTCAAAGTTTTCATGCGGAGTTGGGTAAACTAAATGCTTTCGAACTAGCCGACCGAATTGCGAAGTCCTCGGGAATTATGCGGGAATTGTTAAGTGAAAAGGAAAAAGGACCGGAAGAAGTAGAACGACTACAAAACATCGAGGAGTTATTAGCCGGTATTCAAGAGTTTAGCAAATCAGCGGAAGATGACGAAATGAAGTCCTTGGCTGATTTTATGATCGAAGTTGCCCTATTGACGGATGCCGATGAAGATAAAGGAGAAGAAAAGAATCATGTTTCCTTGATGACCATTCACTCCAGTAAAGGCTTAGAATTTCCTCACATCTATATTGTTGGATTAGAAGAGAATTTATTTCCTTCACAAATGGCCCTAAACTCTCGGTCTGAATTAGAAGAAGAGCGACGTCTATTTTATGTGGCCTTAACAAGGGGCATGGAAACATGTATGCTTTCCTACGCAAGTTCGCGCTTTACCTGGGGACAACCAGTCGTATGTGAACCGAGTCGCTTTATTGACGAAATAGATGCTGCATACCTTCAATTTGAATCGCGCAACAGACCTGCTGGCGGAAGATCACTGATGGGCGGCGGATATAGCGAAAGACCATTTTCAGGCGGACTCAACAAACCTTTAGGAGGATCAAATCAACCGTTGCGTTCACTAAAAGAAGTCTCCCAATCGAATCCAACAAACAAATCAGGCGAACTTGATATTAAAGTGGGATACAATGTCGAACACGATCGATTTGGCAATGGAAAAGTCACCAAAATGGAAGGTTCAGGTGCTGATAAAAAAGCAACCATTTTCTTTCCACATCACGGTAGCAAAACGGTCCTACTTCGATTTGCAAATTTGACGATCTTGCCTGATTAGTGAATAACGACAGGATATGTTTCATTAAAATGGCCGACATGTAGAAAGTACATTCCGGCGGTTAAAAAAGAAAGGTCGATGCATAAGTGCGACGTATTCATTTCAGTTTTATACACCTCTCTCCCCTGACTATCAATTAGTTTAATTCTTTCATTTAAACTAAATAACGAAGTGATTTCCAGCTTTCCATTCGTTGGATTTGGATATAGATTGATTGATGGACTTAGGTATTCAATGATCCCTGCATCTGAATTTCCACAAGCATTAGCAAAATAGTTATTCATCGCATAGCGATAGGCCGCTGGAATATTTGCAGAACCGAGCGGAACACCACTTCCAATTTTCATCCACATGGAACTTGGGACAAAATCAGGACAAACATCATAGGCAAATGACGTATCCGGAATTGTTGCTGTTCCAGAAGGTTGAATCGTTCCTTTGTTATTGTTTCCATATAGAAAATGTCCTGATCCGCTAATGCTGTAATTGACCAAACTATATGGGAAACCAGTATTGGTGATTTCGTTCCCAATAATTAATTGATTGGGGGAAGTGGCATCACTAAAAAACACGCCGTATAGTGTGGTTAAATTTCGATAAAATACATTGTCAGGACCATTTGCCCCGTGAGAGTTATCAATAACGATGTTATCCAATTTGTTTTGTTCAAAGAGATTGGAATATACGTAATTACCGTGCAACACTAATTCACCGGCAGAATTCGCCATCAACAAGGGATTTGCATTTGTCCAATTTGGATTTAATGCAAAATTGAATGCAGAGACATTTCCATTTGCTCCAGCTTGAAGTAGTATGGCATGACGCAAATGATTAAAAATATTATCCTCGATGCGGCATTCATTCGTGGTAAAATGCATCACTACACCGTAGGCCCTTCCACCTTCACCATAATCAAACGCATCTTTGAAGTATGATTTACGAACGTTTACATTGGAACAAGAAGTTAACTCGACGTGTGCAAACGTACATTTCACAGACGAGATTCCATCCACGTAAGAGTGAACTGTATTTGTCAATGAAATACTACTCGCCTGCTCAGGAGCAGTATCATCCATTCGCTCGATCGACAAGCATCGAATCGCGATATGTTCATTTGGAACTAGCTTTGTGACTTTTGGAAACCTCATCATATCGTAGGTCATGCGAAGTGGAGAATGTAAAAAGAGTGTATCCGCACTAACATGATCAATTTTCACAATTTGTCCAACGGAACCGATGGCCCATGTTGAATATACCAAGTCGTTATCTGACTGAGAAATCCGAATCCAATCACCTGCTAAAAAAGGATGATTTGGATCCAATAAAATGAAATTTTGATTCTTTACCGCTGACACTTGAACTGATGATTGTATTGAAACAAGCTCTTGTCCAGACGACTGAATGGCATTTCCCCCACCCCCTAATTGAAAGACAAAATGGGTGTGATCAGCGCCTTCACCTTCAAGTATTGTTTGACTACCTAACTCAATTTTCTGATCGAATAAAAATATCCCAGCGGGAAAATGAATACGAATGGCTTGACCTTGATAAGCAGTAAGAATGCCATTCAACACTTGACTATTCGATGTTATCCCAGTTGAATCAATGGCATAATCGTGCATTTGGATAAGCAAATGAGTGGATTCATCCCATATTTCTGTTCCAGCCAATTTCCAATCAACCAAACGATTCACAGGAAAAACTGATTGACTTAAACAGATAAAATTTAAAAAACAAACAAATAGAAGAATAGACGATTTCATTTGGTAAAAGTAAGAAAAGTCACTTTCATAAAAAAAGCCCTTGACATTCCTGACAAGGGCTTCATTTTATTGTTGAACAATGATTAGTTCTTCACTACTCGGAGTGGTTCTGATAATTCAGGGATACGCAAGTAGTAAACACCTCTTGCTACGCTTGAAATATTCACATGTGTCTCATTACCTGTCATTTGACCCATAAACACTAACTTACCTTGTGCATCGACAACTTCATAGCTACCATAAACTGGTACAGAAGTTTTAATGGTAAATGACTCACTTGTTGGATTCGGATAAACGCTTACATCTGTCATCGTTCCTTCTTCAATTCCAACCGTTAAGGTTAAGTTTAAAGTAATTGTACTGTCACAACCTGCCGCATTCGTTAAGGTTTGTGTGTACGTTCCTGATTGCGTATACAAAATTCCATTTAACGTATATGAATCAAATGCAGTCGCTGAAATGGTATTTGACGTTGGCTGATTTACGATAACGTCAATCACATTCGATACAGATGGACAACCATTTCCATTCAACAAAGAAACACTATAGGATCCAGTATTATTTATCGAAATGGATTGTGTTGTTTCATTCGTACTCCATAGATAAGTATTTCCAGGCTGAGCCGTCAAAGTTACTTGCCCTCCTTGACAAAAACTTGTCAATCCACTCGTCACAATTAAAGTCGATGGATTTTCATTGACCGTAACAATTTGAGAAGCCGTGTTTGAACAAGCACCATTTGAAACTGTCACGATATAAGTGCCACCGGACGTTGCTGTGATTGTAGAAGTTGTGGCTCCATTATTCCAAGAATAAGTTGATCCGCCTGATGCCACTAAATTGACACTTCCACCTTGACAGAATGTTGTCGCGCCGCTTGGTGTAATAGTGGCCGTTGGAATTGAAACAACATTGACGTTGATCACATTACTTGTTGCCGAACAACCATTCGAACCAGTGATCACAAGTTGATAAGCACCACTAGTTGTTGCATTCACAGATTGTGTCGTGGCATTAGTTGACCATAAATAAGAGCCGCCACCACTTGATGCAATCGTTACACTACCTCCTTGACAGAACGAAGTTGGTCCATAAGCAGCAATTGTTGCGTTCGGTGCTTGTTGAACATTTACTGTGATTGGATTGGAATAGCCAACGCATCCATTCGCATTGGTTGTCATCACACTATAAACTCCTGAAGTTGTCACGTTTAAACTTTGAGAAGTCGCACCATTGTTCCATACATAAGAAGCACCACCAGCACCCGTCAATTGAACTGAACCACCTTGACAGAAGGTCAACGGACCTGATACTGAAATACTCGCTTGTGGCGGAGCAACATTGGTAATTAATGTACTTGCAGTTGCCGTACATCCATTGGCATCGGTTACTACAACACTGTAATTACCGCCATTGTTGATGATTATACTTTGTGAACTTGCTCCTGTATTCCAAACGTAATTTGCACCAGTATTCGAGGCAGATAAGACCATATTCGATCCTATACAAAGTGAAGTTGAGGAGCTTGTTATTGTTGAACTTGGTAAAGGATTCACCGTCACGTTTAGGGAAGATGAATTCACTGAACATCCCGCGCCATTTGACACTTGAACTCCATATGTCCCTGAAGTTGACACCGTAATTGATTGACTTGTTGCGTTATTCGTCCAAACATATGATTGACCAGCTGGAGCAGTTAATGTCACGCTACCCCCTTGACAGAAGTTCGTCGCCCCACTTGCTGATATTAATGCAGATGGTAATGAATTAACGGTGATTGGTTTTGAAACAGAAGTCGAACAGCCATTCGAATTGGTTACCGTATAGTGAATATTCGTTGTTCCTGATCCAAGACCTGAAACTTGTCCTGCATTGTTTACAGAAGCGATATTGGCATTATCACTTGTCCACGCACCATTCGGTGTATTATTTGTAAAGGCAGTAGTACTTCCCACACAAATAGCATTTGTGCCAGCAATTGATGAAACGCTTGGATTCGCATTCACGACAATCGAAACAGGAGCAACCGTTGTCGCACATCCTTGAGCATTCGAAACAGTTACACCATAAGATCCTGAATTACTCACCGAGATACTCGCTGTTGTTTGTCCATTCGTCCATGAATAATTGGCTCCGCCGCTAGTTGACAACAACACATTTGTTCCTTGACAAACAGTGGTTGGACCTTGAACTTGAATAGTCGCAACTGGAGCAATGGAAACACTAACTGGTGTAATTGTTGAAACCGCTGAACATCCGTTTGAGCTATACACAGTTACGAAATAATTTCCACCTGTATTGACAGTGATTGTTGCACTCGTTTCACCTGTATTCCATACATAGCTTGAGCCAGAACTTGCTGATAAGTTTACACTAGAACCTTGACACAAGGAAGTGGAACCGTTTGCTGTAATTGTCGCAGTCGGATTCGCATTCACTTGAACATTTACAGTTTGTGAAGAAGTCGAGCATCCATTTGTGTTCGTTACTAAAACGTTATATGAGCCAGCTGTAGAAGCGGTAATTGAACTAGTTGTTGCGCCAGTATTCCACAGATATGTTGCACCAGAACTTGCTGATAACACCACATTTGAACCTTGACAGAAGCTTGTAGGACCATTTGCGGTAATAACAGCAGGAGCAATTGCATTAACTGTAATCGGTAAGCTTGCCGAAGTTGAAGAACAACCATTTGCATAGGTCACTTGAACACTTGCAGTCATAGAGTTAGAAACGGTAATTGATGCAGTTGTTGCACCATTGTTCCACAGATAAGCAACTCCTGGATTTGCTGTCAAAACAACATTTTGACCTGTACAGAATGAGGTAGATCCACTAGCCGAAACACTTGCTTGTGTAGGTGTAATGACATTCAAGGTATAGGAAGTCGTGTTCGTACAACCAGATGCGTTTGTCGCTTGAACGGAATATGTCCCAGATAAAGAAACCGGAATAGATGAGTTCGTAGATCCATTCGACCAGACATATGTCACGCCACCTGATGCGGTTAAATTCACAGATGACCCCGAACAAATTGTTGGATTCCCAGAATTCGAGATAGTTACCGAAGGAAGTGAGTTCACTGTTACGTTTGTCCCAACAGAAGTACTCGAACATCCTGAGGCATTGATGACTTGAACACTATAAATCCCTGCAGATGTTGCTGAGTAATTATAACCCGTGGCAGCTGGAATATTCACCCCATCTTTCTTCCATTGGTATGTTGCACCAGGAACAATCGTCGTTGATAAAAAGACTGATCCACCCTGACAAATGCTTGTTGAACCGTTACTGGTTACAATTGGAGTTGAATTAGGGTTTACAATCACATTAACTGACGTGCTTGTCGCAATGCAAGAGTTCGAATTGGAAACCTGAACAAAATATGTTCCAGAAGAACTTACGGTAATGGATTGAGTTGTAGCATTATTAGACCATAAATAGTTAGCACCATTAGAAGCTGTTAACAAAACGGAACCACCTTGACAGAAACTCAAAGGTCCTGAGGAGGAAATCGTTGCCACAGGTGCAGTGTTAACCGTTACAACAATAGGTGTTGCATTGGAGGAACATCCCGTATTAGAACTTATTTGAACGTTATAAGTACCAGCTGATGAAACTTGAATAGTAGAACCTGTGGCGCCATTTGACCACAAGTAGGTTGCACCAGGACTAGCAGTCAATTGAACACTTCCACCTTGACAGAAAGTAGTTGGACCATTTGTCGAAATGGAAGCAGTTGGTATGGAATTAACAACAACTGAAATGGAAGTTGAATTACTAATACATCCTTGAGCATTCGTCAAAGTAACACCATAATTTCCTGCCGTATTTACCGCAATTGATTGGGTTGTAGCTCCATTTGTCCACAGATAACTTGTTGCTTGGGAAGCCGTTAAATTGACTGTCCCACCTTGACAAAATGTCGTTGAACCAGATGGAGAAATTGTCGCAACAGAAGGCGTATTCACCACAAGTATTATTGGATTTGAAACGGCAGAACATCCATTTGCATTTGTCGCAGTTACACTGTACGTACCAGAATTTGACACATTAATTGAACTTGCCGTCGAACCATTATTCCAAATGTAATTCACGCCTCCAGCTGCTGTTAACACAACTGAAGATCCACTACAAAATGTCGTTGGTCCATTGGCGGAAATCGAAGCAAGTGGTGCTGATTGAACTACAACCGGAAGGACTGTAGAAGTAGTATTACATCCATTCGAATTTGAAACAATAACAGAATAATTTCCAGTTGAATTCACGACAATTGACTGAGATGTTGCACCATTACTCCATAAATAAGATGATCCTGATGAAGACGTTAAAATTACATTACCACCCTGACAAAACGTATTTGCACCACTTGAAGAAATAGTCGCAACTGGTGTTGAATTCACCACAACGTTAATCATATTCGAAACAGCAGTACAAGTACTTGAATTACTTATCTGAACTGAATATGCCCCTGAGATAGTGGCGTTATACGTGGCATTGGTTGCATTTGGAATGGCTGTTCCATTCAAACTCCATTGATATGTTTGACCAGCTGCAATACCAGAGTTTAAAAGAACCCCAGCTCCGTTACAAATAGTTGTAGGACCTGATGCAGAGATGGTGGCAGTAGGCGTTGCATTTACAGTTACTACTACAGGCGTAGATGTCATAGAACATCCAGCGGTATTAGTCACAGTAACTGAATACGTACCTGAACTTGAAACAGCTATACTTGATGTTGTTGCATTATTGGACCATAAATAACTTGCATTTGGAGTAGCCATTAAGTTCACAATCGTACCACTACACACGGTTGTTGATCCATTTGTAGCAATTTGAGCAATTGGGTTTTGGAACACATTTACCAACTGTGGACTTGATGTTGCACTACAACCATTCGCTGATGTCACAGTTACTGTGTATGAACCAGCTGCATTTACTTGGATCGTTTGAGATGTGGCACCATTTGACCATAAGTAAGTTGAGCCAGCACTTGCCGTTAAATTCACATTTCCTCCCTGACAGAAAGATAACTGACCATTAGCGCTTACAATTGTAGAAGGAGTCGGATTGACATTAATAGTTTTAGACACACTGTTAGGACATCCATTGGTAGAAACGATGGAATAACTAATCGTTGCTGTACCCGAACTTACTCCTGTAATCATACCCGCACTAGAAATACTTGCAATTGAAGGATTCGAACTTGACCAGACTCCATTCGAGGTTTGACTTGAGAATAAAGTGGCACTATTCACACAAACAGAATTAGCACCAACAATTGGACTAACCGAATTTGGCGATAATACATTGATTTGTGTGATTGGAGACACACCGCTACAGCCATTTGCTCCATTAACGGTTACGGAATATGCTCCACTGGTTGCAGCAGTGATTGATGCTGTAGTCTGGCCTGAACTCCATAAATAAGAAACGCCATTACTTGCCGTTAATCCTACAGATCCACCCTGACAAAACGTCGTTGGTCCATTCGTAGAAATTGTTACCACAGGCGAAGGTAACACACTTACGG
>JBJTMU010000069.1:0-21038 GCA_046070685.1 Flavobacteriales bacterium
GGCTATTCCTGGAGATTTAATTTATCCAGATGAAGATTTGGAAGCGGCTGCAGAACGTGTACTAGTTGAATTGACCGGGCTGAAAAACATCGCCATGCATCAATCTCAAACATTTGGAAAGCCGAATCGCCATCCGCAAGGACGAGTGATTACCATTTCTTATTTTGCATTAATTCGCATTGATGATTTTGAAGTTAAAGCATCATCTTGGGCAGAAGATATTCAATGGGTTTCACTGGATCAAGTTCCGGCACTTGCTTTTGACCACAATCATATTTTGGCCAGTACTTATGATATGCTTAAATTGAAACTTCAAAATGAACCTATTTGCTTTGATTTACTACCAGAGCGCTTTACATTAAATGAATTACAACAATTGTACGAATTTGCGTTTAATCAAGCGTTCGATAAAGCGAATTTCAGAAAGAAAATAAAGTACATCCCATTAATTGCACACGATGAAAAACAACAAAATGTGAAACATCGACCAGCAAAACTATTTTCTTTCAACCGAGAGCAATACATGGCATCTGTTGAAAACAACAGCTACACCTTTAAGATGTAATAACAACTTTCACTCACTTATTGTATTTTTTACAATTATTTCTATATTTACACATCAACTAGCGAACATTTTCGCATAGTTAAGGGTTAAATACTTAGTAAAGAGGCTTCGGCCTCTTTTTTTTTAAGAATACAGACGATCAAAAAAACTTATTGTTCTTTTTACCATAATTATAAAATTTCTATATTTACGAAACTAACTACGCTAAAATGATTCAAAAACTATTCATTCAGATCCTCATTATGGGTCTTGGAACCTATTCCTTCTCGCAAGATCTATTTGTGACCGGATCGGTTAAAAGTGAGCAGAACGTGAACTTGCCTTATGTGAAGGTTCAAGAAAAAGGGAAAAATAACGGTGCATTTACGGATGCTAACGGTATTTATCGCCTAAAAATCACGGACACCACCAATACCTATTTAATTTTCACTTTTTCAGGTTATGAAAAACAAGAAATTAAATTGAATGGCCGCTTAAACATCGATGTCATTTTGCAGGAAATCGTAAACAATCAACAAGAAGTCATTGTGGGTTATGGAACTGCCAAAAGCAAAGAAATAACTGGTGCCACGACAAAAATCAACGGTGAAAACGTAGAGAAAATGAGTGTTGCCAGAGTAGATCAAGCTTTACAAGGTCAAGTAGCAGGAGTAAATATTGCCACCAATTCAGGATCTCCCGGAGGATCTTCAAGCATTCGAATTCGCGGACTTTCCACATTTGGAGACAATGATCCTTTAATTTTAGTGGACGGCGTTGTGTACGATTCAGAAGGATTAAATGCGCTCAATCCATCTGATATTAAATCAATTAACGTATTAAAGGATGCAACAGCTGGTATTTATGGTGTTCGTGCGGCAAATGGTGTCATCATTGTAGAAACAAAAAAAGGAAACATCAATAGCAAACCACAAATCGAATACAATGCATATTGGGGACAACAACAAACTTCCAGAAAACTCGACCTTCTAACGGCACAAGAGTATGCTGTGATTAAAAATGAAATGTTTGCCATGGGAGGACAAGATATGCCGTTTAATAACACGAATTTAGGTGTTGGAACTCCTTGGCAAGACTCTGTCTTTCAAACAGCACCAATTCAAAGTCATAATCTCAGCATCAGTGGGGGAACTTTAAACACACGTTATTCCATTGCCCTTGGCTATTTCAGTCAAGATGGTATTGTTGGTGGACCTAAAGCGAACTTTTCACGTTACAATGCCCGCATGAATTTTAGTACGGACATGTCTTCTAAACTAAAATTGAATTCCGTCCTTCTATATTCCAATGATGCGCGCAGTACATTGCCGGAAAACGGCATTGGATCAGTACTTTACAATACCATTAATGCCTTTCCAACCGTTCCAATTCGCAAACCTAATGGACAATTTTCCTATATGGAGCAAGTCAGTGACATCATTAATCCCATTGCACAAATTCAGAATCAATATAACTGGAATACAGCAAATAAACTCGTTGGAAAAGAAGAATTTATCTATTCATTCAACGAACATTTATCCTTCACCAATCGCTTCAATTACAATGTCGCTTTTGTCGATGGAAAAGTTTTCTCCCCACTTGTATGGTACGGCGATGGAAAATACGCAAATACGGCCATCAATGACCAATTACAATCACCAACTGTTGAACTAGCTCCCGGAGTTGAAATCAACCGTGGAGCGGCTGTTTACGAAGAACGAAATACCTTCGTGGACTTAACTTACGAGAGCTTTTTAAACTATGAAAGAACCTTCAACGAAAAGCATAAAATCAAAGGTACTGCTGGTGTTTCTATTTTCCAACGAAACGGAAATTCACTGAGTGGAACAGCTTATGGCATACCAAATAACTCGGTTGAATATGCTGATATTTCCGCAAATACAGCACAAGGCGGATACCTGAACAATACAGGTTCTTGGCAATTTACAGAAAGATTGGTTTCCTCTTTCCTTCGAGCGGAATACAGTTTCAAAGAGAAATACATGTTCTCAGGAATTATTCGAAGAGATGGATCTAGTAAATTTGGACCAAATAGCCGTTATGGTTTCTTTCCAACTGTGGCAGCTGGGTGGTTGTTGTCTGATGAATCTTTCTTTAAAGTAAAATTCATTAATTACGCCAAATTACGGGTAAGTTATGGTGTATCAGGGAATGACCAAATTCCGAACTTCGCATATCGTGGCTTGTTAAATGGAGAAGGAGTCTATGTTTTTGACGACTTAATCACCCAAGGTGTGGCGATTGGACGTCCATCAAACCCGGATTTAAAATGGGAAACGACACGTCAATTAAATGTTGGGGCAGATTTTACATTCTGGAAAAACCTTGATTTTACCACCAACTACTTCATTAAAAACACATTTGATTTATTGTTCCAGCCAGATGTGACGGCAATCATTGGTTCTTATGGGCCAGGTGGTTATCCACCGGTGATAAACGCTGGAAATGTATCGAATAAAGGAGTAGAACTCGAATTCGCTTACCATATTCGCAAAAAGAAAAACTTCTCTACTGATTTGAATTTCAACGTGACAACGATTACCAATAAAGTGACAAAGGTTCCTAATGGAGTGGATTACATTCCGGGGGCTTCCTTCAGTGTCGGAGGAGATGTGGCAACACGCTTCCAAGAAGGATATGAAATTGGTTATTTCTTTGGTTATCAAACAGCTGGTGTTTATCAAACCCAAGCTCAAATTGATGCTTCTCCTGTTGTTCAAGAAGGGGCTAAACCAGGTGATTTAATTTTTGTTGATCAAAATGGTGATGGAAAAATAAGTTTTTCGGATGACAGTGATAAAACGTATTTAGGATCGGCCATTCCAGATTTTACCTTTGGATTTAATTTCAATGTGCGTTACAAAGCTTTTGATTTATCTGGAATGATTTATTCAGCCATTGGACAAGAAATCATCCGAAATTATGAAAGACAGCAGCCATACGCAAATCAACTAGGTTATATGGTTGATCGTTGGACAGGTCCAGGTTCTACCAATGTCAATCCACGTGTAACAACGGAGTCAACACATAATAATTTATTTTCATCCTACTACGTGGAAGATGGTTCTTTTGCTCGCTTGAAAAATATTCAACTTGGTTATAGTTTTCCAGCCTTAAAACTGAAAAAAATCAAAATTGAGACCTTGCGCATTTACGTGTCAGCAAATAATTTAATTACCCTTACACGTTACCAAGGATTTGATCCCGATCTTGGTTCCTCCAATGCGCTATCTGCAGGTGTGGACTACGGTTTTTATCCACAGGCGAAAACATTTATGGGTGGTATCCAATTAAAATTCTAAACGATGAAACAGATTCAAAAACTACTTTTTATCATTTCGATTATTGCTTTGTCCGTTTCACAGACAGGGTGTGATAAATTCTTAACCGTTAATCCTCCTTACACACAGGATGTCGAAAATTTCTTCCAAACACCAGAAGATTATGACCGTGCATTAACTGGAGCGTATGATTTATTACAGGCTTCATTTATGACCTTATGGATCGGAGAAATTGCTTCTGACAATTCCATTGCCGGAGGTGAAAGTGTGAACGATTCTCAAGGATTACATCAAATTGATGCCATGACTCATGGTGGAGTTAATAATGATTTACGCAACGTACTTCGTTGGAATTATGCCGGTGTAACTCGTGCAAATTATATCCTTGAACACAAAGACAATATTGATTTTCCAGGTAAAGCACATGTATTAGCAGAAGCCAAGTTTTTACGTGCTTATTACTATTTTGAATTGGTTAAATACTTTGGTGATGTTCCATTAATCGTAGATCGTCGCATTGGAATTGAAGAAGCACTTCAGATTCCTCGTACACCCAAAGCAGAAGTGTATGCGCAAATCGAAAAAGATTTGAAGGATGCAGCGGCAGTCTTAAATCCTGTTGCTAGTCAAAAAGGTCGTGCCACAAAAGGCGCTGCACAAGCTTTCCTTGGTAAAGTTTACTTATATCAGAATAAATTTGAAGAAGCAGCCGCAACTTTTGACGAAGTTATTGCTTCCGGAAGTTATAGCCTTATTCCAAATTACAATGACCTTTTCTCAGTGGCAAACGAAAACAACAGCGAAACAGTATTTGATGTTCAATACACTGGTTTAGAAGGCGGTAGTTACGGTTGTTTGATTTGTCTTGAAGGAAATGCAGCCGTTGGATTCCAAGGGATTAGACAATACAATGGACCAGTTTACGGCGATGGAAACAGTTATAATTTGCCCACAAAAGCACTTTATGACGCTTTCAGTTCCATTGATCCACGCAGAAATGCAACGATACTCGATATTGACGCATTTATTGCTAGTCAACCGAATCCAGCATCAATTACGTACGCCATCGGGGCGGGTGGACATACGGGCTATTACAACAACAAATACATTAAACGTCAAGGAGAAATTGGTTTGCCAGATAACGATTTGACGAGCCCCGTGAATTACCGCGTGATGCGTTATGCAGATGTTCTGTTGATGGCTGCTGAGGCACATTATCAACTTGGTCAAACATCCATCGCACAACAGTTGGTTAATCAAGTGCGTGGAAGAGCTGGCATACCGGGAATCAATGTTAATTCCATCGACGTGATCTACAAAGAAAGACGTTACGAATTATCAGGTGAAGGACTTCGTTTCTTCGACTTAGTAAGAACGGGACAGGCTGCGACTTACATTGATAACTTTGTCATTGGTAAACACGAACTATTTCCTATTCCACAGGTTGAAATTGACTTAGCTGGTGGAAATTGGGCACAAAATCCAGGCTATTAATCCTAAGATAATGAACATGAAACTACTATTTTCAGCAAGTATTCTATTGTTGCTTTTTGCATGTAAAAAGGACAATCCCCAATTAGGTGATGCACCAAGTTTAGCAGATGCATCTTTTACCTATGCGCCATCAGCAGGTAATGCAAACATCATCGAATTTACAGCCAATAATCCCAACATTCAATGTCTTTGGGACTTTGGAAACGGAACAACGGCGAAAGGTTCAAGTGTGTCTTCACCCTATCCCTATGCGGGAACATATACCGTTAAGTTAACTGTTTTTGCCTCTGGAGGGAGTCGCAGCACATCTCAACAAATCACCATTGCACAAGACAATTTAGGCTTACTTAATAATCCAATTTTCATTATGTTGACAGGTGGAGTGAACGGACCAGGTTATAAAACATGGGTGATTGATTCAACAGCAGATGGTCACATGGGCGTGGGTCCAGACCCAGTCAGTGCTTTAGGGAACATTCCTGAATGGTGGTCTGCTGGTCCGTTGGATAAATCTGGCGCAGGTTTGTACGACGATAAATACGTTTTTCACTTGAATGGCTTTAAGTTTGATATGATCAACAACGGAAACGTTTACGTGCACAACTCACTGGCAGCCAATTTCCCGGGATCATTCCAAAATCTTGGCGATTTCACCGCACCCTATACAAACCAAATGGATGAATCATGGACACTACTCGAAAATACAGATACAACCATTACCATTTCCAATAATGCATTTATCGGTTTCTACACTGGTGTGCACACCTACCGCATATTAGACATTACGGATTCTACCTTATCTTTACAATACAAACATCACGCAGGCGGACTAAATTGGTATTTACGTCTGAAAAGTGAATAATAAACCAAACTATGAGCATTCATTATTTATTGATTTTTGTTTTTGCCGGTCTTGCAGGATGTGATAAAAAAACTCCACCCGCAGTTGTCTTACCGAGTAACCTAGTCACCGCTATTAATGTAACTGGTGGACTTGTAGATGTTCAAGCATCAGCAGATAATGCGAACTTTTATACCATTACTTTTTATCATAACAATGATTCAACGGTTGTAGAAACGAATGATGGTCATGCAAGTTATACATATACAGCTTCGGGAAATTATCAAGTAAAAACATGTGCGCATACGACCTACACTGATTTCATTAAAAAAACTGATCAGATCACTGTAACTATAGGCGGAACGACATCTGGCGCACCTACTACAGGTTATAGTACTCCCCTTTCCTACGCAAACTATTCCCTAGTTTGGAATGATGAATTCAATGGAACAACACTTTCTTCAGATTGGACATTTGACATTGGAACCGGAAGTGGTGGTTGGGGAAATAACGAGCTTCAATATTACAACAATCAAAATTATTTGGTTGACAATGGATATTTGGAAATAACCGCTAAAAACCAAGCATTCAATTCACAATTATATACGTCCACAAGACTAAAAACCCAAGGCATTAAATCCTGGAAATACGGTCGAATTGATATTAGAGCGGCGCTACCTTACGGTCAAGGGATTTGGCCTGCTTTGTGGATGCTCGGAGACAACATCAGCACTGTTGGTTGGCCGGCATGTGGAGAAATTGACATCATGGAACTCGTTGGTGGATCAGGCGCAAATGATCGAACCGTTTATGGCACAGGACATTGGAGTGATAACGGAACACATGCGCAACAAGGAGGTAATAAAGTACTTCCGAGTGGTAAATTTTCAGATGAATTTCATGTTTTCTCCATTATTTGGAATCAAAACAGCATTACTTGGTTAGTGGATGACGTTCCATACAACACATTGAACACAACGCCAGCAGGACTCAGTGAATTCCAAGAAAAATTCTTTTTAATCTTCAACGTTGCCGTAGGTGGAAACTGGCCAGGAAATCCAGATGGAACGACTGTTTTCCCGCAAACAATGTATGTTGATTACGTTCGTGTTTTTCAATAAACAGATCGTATAAATTTTCTTAAATCATGAAAAAATTCGTTTATTACATCAGCGGAACAATCCTTTTTTTGTTTTCGTGCAAAAGTGTACAAACTGTTTCCCACAATGCACCAAGTAGTGAAACAAAAATCCTGAATAGTCGCATTGCTCAAATGTCCATCGAAGAAAAAGTGGGTCAAACGTGTCAAATCACCTTAGATGTCATCACCAAAACGGATGAGAAAGGAGCCGCGCTCATTCCAGCGAGTGTTGACACAGCAAAATTGAACGAAGCGATTTTCAAGTATCACGTTGGATCCATCCTTAATGTTGGGGCTCATACACTTTCTAAAAAAGAATGGAAAGGAATCATTACGGCCGTACAAAATCCCTACGCAACTGGAAAAACCTTGATTCCTATCATTTACGGAATAGATGCTATTCACGGTATCAATTACACCGTTGATGGCACCTTATTTCCACAAGAAATTGGACTGGCTGCCACTTGGAATACGGAATTAGCAAAAACGTTTGGTGAAATTACCGCTTACGAAACAAGAGCATCCGGAATTCCTTGGAATTTTTCACCTGTCCTTGACTTAGGTCGTCAACCTTTATGGTCGAGAACATTTGAAACGCTGGGAGAAGATCCCATTCTAGCAAGTGAAATGGGCGCAGCCATTATCGATGGTTATCAAGGAGGAAAAACGATCGATCAATTCCACGTGGCCGCTTGCATGAAGCACTTTGTGGGATACAGCGGAACATCTAGCGGTAGAGACCGAACGCCCGCATGGATTCCCGAAAAATACCTGAAAGAATTATACCTTCCATCCTTCAAAAAAGCGGTGGAACATGGGGCATTAACCGTTATGATTAACAGCGGAGTTGTCAATGGTATTCCCGGACATATTAACCATCACCTCATCACAGAAACATTAAAAAATGAATGGGGATTTGAAGGATTTGCTGTTTCAGATTGGGAGGATTTCATCATGTTACACACCGTTCATCGTACGTCAACAAGCCTTGCTGATGCTTATGTTCAAGCCTTCAACGCGGGAGTTGATATGAGCATGGTTCCGCTAAGTCCACAATACAAAGAATATTGCGACATCATGGTAGCTGCCGTTAAATCTGGAAAAATTTCGATGGAACGCTTGGATGACGCCGTTCGACGAATTTTATTAGTGAAATCGCGATTGGGATTGTTTGAACAACCCGTACCTTCATTCGAAAGTTATCCAAAATTTGCTTGTGAGGAATTTAAAAAAGCATCGCTAACAGCTGCCTTGGAATCCATCACTCTACTGAAAAATGAAGCGCAAACATTGCCTTTAGCTACAAGTCAAAAGGTATTAATTGCCGGACCAACAGCAGACAATATGATTTATTTGAATGGCGCTTGGACACATACATGGCAAGGCGTGGACACGTCCTACAACACAAAAGGATGTTTAACAATTCGACAAGCATTTGAGCAAAAAATTGGAAAAGGAAATTGCCTGTACGCAAAAGGAGCCGAACTCTACAGTGAAGATGGTTTTGAAAAATCACGTTTTGTTCAACTCAATGATTATCAATCAAAAGTAAAACAAGCCGATGTTGTTGTGTTATGTCTTGGCGAATTACCTTCCACAGAAAAACCAGGAGACATTCATTCCCTGCACCTTTCATCAGAACAACTTGAATTAGCCAAATTTGCTTACGAGCAAAATAAAAAAGTCATTTTAGTTCTCCTAGAAGGTCGTCCACGAATCATTCATGATATTGTTCCAAATGCATCAGCGATCATTCAAGCTTATTTACCTGGAGATTATGGTGCTCAAGCATTGGTGCAATTGATCTACGGCGAGCAGAATTTTAGCGGTAAACTTCCTTATACGTATCCGAAATATGATGGTGTAATTGAATTTTACGATCATCCGAGAAGTGTTGACCGCTCAAAATCAGGAGATTTCTCCGCTTATAACCCAGAATGGGATTTTGGTTTTGGACTCTCATACTCATCCTTTTCCTATCAAGACATTTCGCTGAGTTCAAATGAATTACATGGAAACGATCGTCTGAAAGTAAGCGTGACCGTTAAAAACAATTCAAATCGAGCAGGAAAAGAAGTCGTTCAACTTTATTTGAGCGACCTATACGCCAGCATGATTCCAACGGGTAAATCATTGAAAAGATTTAAAAAAATCGACATTCCAAGTAACGGTAGTGAGACCGTCACCTTCTATATCTCAAAAGAAGATTTATCGTTTGTGGGTATGCGTGGTGATTTCATTGTTGAAGATGGTGAATTCAAGATCCAAATAGGGAATCAGGAAAAGACGTTCACTTATTCAAAAAAATAATCCACGCAAAAACTTATTTCATTTTCACTTGTTAAAACCATGAATACATGCCTGTTTTTTGTGCTTATTGTATTTTTTACTATATTAGTTCGATTTTCCAACGAAAATCAACTATTTTTGAATCATAAACCTTTTTAATTTACTAATTATGAAAAAACTGTACTTATTTTTTCTTTTGCCATTTTTTGGCTTAAACGCACAAGTAGAGGGAACTTGGAAACTTGCTCCTCAAGCAGGTGCATTGGGAGTTGGTCCCAACCTTGGAGACATTTCTTGGTGGTCAAACTCTACCGGAGATGTTACGACACGTGCGTGTTTATTTGATGACTCTGTACGTTTTGATCCAAACGGAACATTCAACAATTTCATGGATGGAAATACTTGGTTAGAAGCATGGCAAGGAGCAAATCCAGATGGCTGTGGTACACCTGTTGCTCCTCATGATGGATCTAATCCCGCAACTTGGAACTACGATGCAACAACAGGTACATTAACAGTTGTTGGTGTTGGAGCTCACATCGGATTAGCAAAAGTGATCAACGGAGCAGAACTTACAAGTCCTGCAAATGCTGCTTCAACCATATCTTACCATGTTGAATTTTCGAATGGTGGAAACACAATGACGGCAACGATTAATTTTGGTGCTGGTTACTGGCAATTTGTTTATCAAAAAACACAAATTACACAAACCTCTACGCCGCTGATTACTTTCCAAGTAAACATGAATAATTACACTGGGCCGGCATTTACAAATGTTTATGTAAGTGGAACATTCAATGGATGGAGTGGAAACGCGAACCCAATGACAGATGCGAACTTAGATGGTATTTGGGAAGTAACTTTACCGATTAACCAAGGTGCAATTGAATATAAATTCTCGCTTGACAACTGGACAAATTCTGAGCAATTTGCAGGAGGAGAGACATGTACGATAACAACAGGAGGATTTACCAATCGTTCATATACAGTTGTTGGTGATGCGAACTTAGGTGCTGTTTGTTATGAAAGTTGTTCTGTTTGTACATCAGATGTAACCTTCCACGTGGACATGAATAATTACACAGGTGCAGCCTTCACAGGTGTGTTCATTAATGGAACATTCAACGGATGGAATGGAACATCAAATCCAATGACAGATGCCAATTTAGACGGGGTTTGGGATGTCACTTTACCTCTTCCAAATGGTGCGATCGAATATAAATTTACCTTAGACGGATGGAATGCTTCTGAGCAATTTGCTGGTGGTGAATCTTGTACAATTACGACAGGAGGATTTACCAATCGCGCTTACACAGTTGCAGGTCTTGCTGATTTAGGAGTTGTATGCTACGAAAGCTGTCAAGCTTGTATCGGAGGACTTGAGGATCAAACAGCGATCCAATTATCCGTGATGCCTAATCCAAGTCATACTTCATTCAATGTGGTTTCGTCTGCTTTGATTGAAACGATTGAATTAGTAGATTTAAGTGGAAAATCAGTTCGTAAATTAACTGGTACTGCTACGCAAATGAACATCCCAGTTTCTGACTTAGAACAAGGAATTTACACGATCATCGTTCGTTCTGAAAAAGGAACATCGACTTCTCGTGTAATGGTTGATTAATACTCGTTTTTGATTGATGAAAAGAGAGGGGTTTAATTGCCCCTCTTTTTTTTGCCATATTCATTTGTAAAAATCATTTGAGTAGCTACTTTGCTTATTTTTGTAGCATGGATCACGAAATTGAAATCAAATTTCAGCAACTGAAAACCAGCCTAGAAAAAGACTTCGGACCAGGATTAGACGTGCCTGCTCTTTTGTTTTTAATCGGAGTGAACGAATTAGGGATTGGACACAAAACTTTCAGTAAGCAAGAAAAAACAGAATTAATGCACATCGCCATTTGTACGCTTTTAGAACCCTATGGATATTATGAATTTGAAGGAAGAGATAAAGATTCATGGCCGCATTTTAAAGTAAATCAACTTATCCCGGTTTTGGGTCATCAAGAGCAACAACATTTGATGAAGGAAGCGATGATCGAATATTTTATTCAAAACGATTATTATACACCGATTGATGAGCAGCACACTTCTTAGTTTGAATTCCCAAGAAAGGCATAAGAAAGGCAAAGGATTTTTTTCGCGAATCAAACACCTTTATTCGTAATTTTGCGACATGAATCAAGAAAACAAGGCGCCATCCAAATTTAAAACCTATTTGGTCTTCACTAAGTTTCGACTTTCTTTTCTTGTCATCCTATCTGCTTTATCTGGTTATCTGTTTGCTGGTGGCAAAGATGGGCTTATCATTTTCTATTTGATGTTAGGCGGAACACTTGTTACAGCTGCATCTAACGGAGCAAATCAAATTTGGGAAAGAGATTTGGACAAATTTATGAATCGTACCAATCGACGTCCATTACCAACGGGAGAAATGTCGCTTCGTGAGGCCTATTTTATCTGTGCTTTCACCTTGATTACTGGTACAATCTTACTGGCGTTGATCAATTGGAAAAGCGCTGTTCTTGGTCTATTGGCTTTCATCAGTTATGTATTCATCTACACACCACTTAAACAAAAATCGCCATGGGCCGTGTTTGTTGGAGCCTTTCCAGGGGCTATTCCACCGATGTTAGGAGCAATTGCACATACAAACGCTTTTGGATTTGAACCTGGGGTGCTTTTCTTCGTGCAATTCACGTGGCAATTTCCCCATTTCTGGGCCATTGCTTGGGTACTTTATGATGATTATAACAAAGCTGGATTCTCCTTGCTTCCGTCCAAAACTGGTAGATCAAAACATTCTGCATTCCAAATCATGTTATATGCTTTAGCCTTGATTCCATTTAGTTTGGTTCCATGGTTACTTGGATGGACAGGCATTTACTCCCTCATTTTTGCAACCGTATTAGGCATTGGATTTTTTGTTTATGCATACAAACTTTATCACAGTTTAGAAGTAGCAGATGCACGAAAACTAATGTTCGCTTCCTTTGTTTATTTACCGATCATACAATTTGTTTACGTATTTGATCGAACGATATAAATTATAAAATGAACGACAACATGAACAACGAAAACGAAAAAACAATGTCAGGAAAAAGAGATTTTTCGAACGAAATCAGTCCGGAAGTCAAAGAAAAAATGAAAAAAAACCTCGTTTACGTAGGGATTTTTAGCATCATTATGTTGTTCGCTGGATTTACATCTGGTTATTACGTTTCCATGGGAGATTCCTTCTGGTTGAAGTATCCAATGCCCATTTTCTTTTGGATCAGTACAGCAAGCATCGCGCTGAGTAGTTTAGCTTTCGTTTTAGCCATTCGAAGCGCGAAGAAAAATCAACAGAGTCAAATTAAATTATGGATGGCTACTACCCTGATTCTGGGGGCTGGATTCATCTATTTTCAATTCAAGGGCTATGGCGAATTGGTTCGAAATGGCTTCCACGCAGTGAATAACCTAGTGGTTACAGATGGACGATACGGCGACTATTTCGAAGTTAAATACAAGGATAAGTTCATTGATGTTGACGGAAATAAATTCGTTTATGAAGGAAAAGAAATGAATGAAAATGACTTTCAAAAACTTCAGGCATACATGGGTCAGTTCAAAACGGTGGATCAAAACAAACCATTAACGCTAACCAAACCTATGGCTGGATTTGAATTGTATTTCAATCATTCACCTATCCTCATTAAAAACAAGCAGTTATTCGTAAATGATTCCTCTCAACTAGCATACACCGATGAAATTCGTTTGAGTCAACTTGCTGTGAACATACTCGATAATCGAGGTGACTTTTTTGCCAGAGGAGAATATGGTAAAGACTTTACCATTTACTACAAAAAACAAAAATTAGATTACAAGGACCGTAAATTGTGGTACAATGGAAAAACCATTAAACCACATTTACAAGTGAAAGCGATGGAGTCAGCAGATTCAGCTTCACAATACCTTTATTTAATTTCCTTTGTACACTTGCTGCATGTTCTTATTGCACTATTATATTTAATTAAAGTTGCAACTGCTTCATTTAGAGGGTGTTTCAATGCAGATAATCATTTGTCCCTAAGACTAAGTGCACTTTTCTGGCATTTTTTAGGGGTTTTATGGTTAGCTTTACTCTTATTTTTCATATTTATTCACTAAACTTGCAAAAAATTAGTTAGAATGGCAGGACATACAACTCAACTAGACGCCAAAACATTGTGGGGTGGAAAAGAATCACCTTTTCAAACAAGCTACGGTAAATTAATGATGTGGTTTTTCCTAGTGTCAGATGCCCTGACATTTAGTGGATTACTGATTGCTTATGGATTTACGCGTCACGACGCCCAAGATGCATGGCCAATTGGAGAAGAAACATTTAACTCAATGCCGTTCCTAGGACACGGATATCCGTTACTTTACGTAGCGTTGATGACTTTTATCTTGATTGTATCTTCTGTAACGATGGTATTAGCCGTTGAAGCCGGACACAGAATGGATCGTAAAGGCGTGACAAAATGGATGATTGCTACCATTATTGGTGGATTTTTCTTCGTTGGATCCCAAGCATGGGAATGGTCTCACTTTATCCACGGTTCAGAATTTGGTAAAATTGAATTAGCTGATGGTTCTCAAGCGATTGTGAAAGGTCATTTCGGCGAAATTGAAAACTTTACTGTTGTCACTGCAGGAAAACACCATAAAGTTGGTGAAGTAATGAAAGATGATTTAATGCATTCGTTCCAACATGCCGCTGAAAAAGGTCATTTGAAGGATGGAATGATTCATTTTGCGGATGGTACTGTTGCTAAAATCAACAAAGCCAAAGACCACGAGATGAAATTGATCATCAAAAAGTCTGGTTTAAAAAACAAAATTGGCGCTGCTGCTATTACAGGTGCTGCTGCTGAAAAAATGTATTATGAAGCACTTTACAGTGGTGAAGCTAACCGCGTAGTTTACGGTGCGAACATGAAACAAAATGAGTACGGACCACAACAATATGCACAATTCTTCTTCTTTATTACTGGTTTCCACGGTTTCCACGTATTCTCAGGGGTTGTCATTAACATCATCATTTTGTTGGGTGTTATTGCTGGTACTTACCACAAACGTGGACATTATGAAATGGTTGAAAAAACTGGACTTTACTGGCACTTTGTCGATTTAGTTTGGGTATTTGTCTTCACATTCTTCTACTTGATCTGATTTAAACACACTAAAATATATTCTCATGGAAAGAGATGATTTAATTGAATATTCATTACACAATCACCACGACGAAGCACAAGGTAAATCCATTCGTAAAAAAATTATTCAGGTTACCATTCTTTTAACGATTATTACAACCGTTGAAGTTTTTTTAGGTGCCTTGATTAAACAAAGTAGTGATGCTTGGTCTTATGTAAAATGGTCGTTTATCATTATGACGCTTGTTAAAGCAGGATACATCGTAATGGTATTCATGCACCTTGGCGACGAGAAAAAAGCGCTTAGAAACGTTATTTTAATCCCTTATGCAATCTTCATCATTTATCTGATATTTATTGGGTTATGGGAAGCAAAAGCGGTTGCATCCGCATGGAAATCTTTCGGATTCTAATTAAATGAAATCGTCTCAGCAACCAAGAAATCGCGCTAAATCGATTTTGGCTTTGCTCTTGGTTTTCGGACCTGCCCTGTTTTTAATTCTTATCTCCACTCGTCGTTGCGATCACCGCTTCAAAGAGTTGGACGATTATGGACTTGTGAAAGCTCCTTCCTTTCAGGTACTTGAAAAAGGCACTTATCATACAAAGTCCCTTCGTGATTACAAGGGAGATTTAGTGGTTATTTCCACCATTCAAACAACTTGTCCGAAAGAATGTGGCATTTCTCTATGGCATTTCGATCAAATCCTGTTTCAACACATTCGTAAAAATAAGCGGAAGAAATTAAAACAAGTACGTTTAATTTCTTTTGCTACAGACGAATTTGGTCATCCCGCAAGTAATGAACAAATTGCCAATATTCGCGAAATGTTAAAAGAAGAAGTGGAAGGATTTGACCCTTCGCTTTGGATCATTGCGAAAGGGAACCCCGCAGAAGTGTACAACATCAAACACAACAACCAACGTTTATACCGAAAAGGCAAAGAATACTTCGGTGGTGTCAGTTATTCCTCTCTCATGCTCCTGTTAGATAAACAAAATCACTTGAGAATGGTTTTAAAAGGAAATGAAGAAGGTATGATTCGTCGCATGAAAGAACATCTAGCTTTACTTCAAAAACAATATGACAAAGCGCAGGCTAAACATGAATAGATTAACGGGATTAGTTGGCATCATATTTCTGCTTTTTTCATGCGGGGATGCAAATCCACCGAAACTCCCCATTCTAGGAAACGTTGATTTATTGTACAAAACAGTCAATGGTCAAACAAAAGTTGACACGCTTTATGCCAGTATCCCACCTTTTCGTTATTTAAACCAAGATAGTATTTGGGTTAACAATGCTCATTATAAAAACCGAATATGGGTGGTGGAGTTTTTCTTTGCGACATGTCCAACGATTTGTCCAATTATGAACACGCAATTCAAGCAATTAAATCGAGAAACGGCATCCATAAAAAAACACATTCAATTTCTATCCTTCAGTATTAATCCCACACACGATACCCCGCACGTACTCAAAAAGTACATGAAGGACCATCAGATTTTAGCAAATAACTGGGATTTTTTAACCGGTAATGAAGCAGAAACACATAGACTTGGCATTGAGAATTTCCTAACATTTGCCGGAAGAGATGATGAAGCTCAAGGAGGATATGCTCATTCTGGATCCTTTACACTTGTGGATAAATCAGGACATGTACGCGGTGTTTACGCCGTGACAAATCCAGATTTAACAGTTAACAAAAAAGAATATAAACGCCTGAAAACAGATCTTTTTAACTTATTAAAATATGAATACCATGTCAACAAATAACCTACCTTCTTCAAAGTATCGCAAATTAGTAGTAGCAGTTTCCATTATCATTCCAATCGCCGTCGCTGCATTATTCGGAATAAAAATTGAAGGCGTTGATTTATCCTGTTTGCCGCCATTTTATGCCTTTTTGAATGGACTAACAGCTGTTTTATTAATAAGTGCCTTAATCTTTATTAAAAACGGCCGTACGAAGCTTCATCAACGTACAATACAAGCTTGTTTAGTATTGAGCTTATTATTTTTAGTTTGTTATGTCGCTTACCATATGACCTCTGATAGCACCAAATTCGGTGATTTAAATCACGATGGGCTAGTTGATGCCAACATTGGATCCATCAAATATGTGTACTATTTTATTCTCTCTACACACATTTTATTGAGTGTTGCTGTTATTCCACTTGTACTGTTCACTTATCTTTTTGCGCTCGAAGGGAATTTCGAAAAACACAAAAAATACACCCGTTTCGCTTTTCCGATTTGGCTCTATGTTGCTATCACCGGAGTTGTAGTGTTTTACATGATTTCTCCATATTACCAGCATTAAATCAAGATAAAAAGCGTAACTTTCAAATGAATCGTTAAAATCAAAGACATGAATCAAACTCATTTGCACCTCATCTTGAATCACGTAGCCATCATTGGTACATTATTCGCAGGAATAGTTTTGCTAATCGGACTATTATCCAATTCCGTTCAAACGCGTTTTGCCAGTTTCGTTTTATTGTTAATCTCCAGCATTGGTGGATACATTACCTTTAAAACAGGACATGAAGCAGAAGAATCGGTGGAGCACATCAAAGGAATCAGCGAATACCTCATCGAACAACACGAAGAGTTTGCAGAAAAAGCACTTTGGTTCATCCTTTTGTTATTCATTGCTGCCATCGTAGGTTTATATGCGCACAAAAAAAACCAAGCGGCAGAGAAAAAAATATCCTGGATTATTCTTCTGATTTGTATCATCAGTTTTAGCATTTTCGCTTATACAGGGTATTTAGGTGGACAAATTATGCACGGGAAAGATTTTTAATGACAACATCAGATAAACAGTTACGTTACGATAAAGCCTATTTGAGATTAGCCATAAGTTGGGCTCAATTATCCCATTGTGCACGCAAAAAAGTTGGTGCTATTATTGTGAAAGACGCCATCATCATTTCAGATGGATACAATGGAACACCCGCTGGTTTCGACAACTGTTGTGAAAATGAAGAAGGAAATACACATTGGTATGTGCTTCACGCAGAAGCAAATGCCATTTTGAAAGTAGCGAAATCAACTAATAATTGTAAAGACGCTACCTTGTATTTAACACATTCACCCTGCAAGGATTGTAGCAAGTTGGTTTTACAATCAGGAATTAAGAGACTCGTTTACCAAGAAGCATATAAAGACACTTCCGGAATAGACTTTTTGAAAAATGCCGGCTTAGAGCTTGTACAAATTGAAAACTGTGACGATGTCTGAACAACCTAAAAATAACTACCTCCTTCCGCTGCTGCTTTCCTTTTTGTTGGCCATCGGTCTATTTACAGGAACACTTTTTAATGGACTTCAACCAAAAGGTTCTGGTGACATTCAAAAGTTAGAGGATATCTTGACTTTATTGGATAAGAATTATGTTGACAAAGTAGATAAAGACGCCATTTTCGAAGCAACCATATCTGATATGTTGCATAAATTAGATCCTCACAGCAATTATATCGCCGCAAAGGACATGAAATCTGTCAACGAATCGATTCAAGGACAATTCGGTGGTGTCGGAATTCGTTTTTTACTCTTAAGGGACACCATTTGTGTGTCCAACGTAATTGAAAATTCTCCTTCTTACCATGCCGGAATTAAATCAGGAGATAAAATCGTAAAAGTCAATGGGAAAAAAATGTATGGAAAAGGCATCTCCAATGAAAAAGTACTAGCCACATTAAAAGGAGAACCAGGAACAAAAATCATGATCACCATTCTTCACCATGGGAAAATGAAAACCATACCTGTCGTTCGTGGAGTTATTCCCATTTTATCTATTCCCTGTGCTTACATGATTGATGCAACAACAGGATACATTCAAATCACGGAATTTTCACAATTGACAGCAGAAGAATTCTATAGTGCAAGCTCGAAACTACAAGCACAAGGGATGAAAAAATTAGTCTTAGACTTGAGAAATAATCCCGGAGGAGTGATGTCCGCTGCCATCGATATCGCCGATGCTTTTCTACCAAAAAACAACCTCATATTAACTTCAAAAGGAAAAATTGACGGTGTAAAATCTTACTATTCCACGGCAGGTGGACACCTAGAAAAAACTAAGTTGGTGGTTTTAATAAATGCGCATTCGGCATCAGCAAGTGAAATATTAGCAGGCGCAATCCAAGATAATGACCGAGGATTGATCGTTGGGAGAAGATCCTATGGTAAGGGACTGATACAAAAAGATGAAGTTCTTCGCGACGGAAGTAATCTTCGCATGACCATTGCGCGTTATTACACACCATCCGGACGCTGCATCCAACGCTCTTACAAAGGCGGTTATGATGCGTATATGCTAGATGAAGAACGCATTGTACGCAATGAATACTTTAAACCTGACAGTTCCATATTTGTCGATTCGTTAAAATTCAAAACGAAAAAAGGAAGAACTGTTTATGGAGGAGGTGGAATTATGCCTGATATCTTTGTACCAGGAGATACAAGTGGAACTTCCTTTTATTTAACCGAATTGCAATTAAGTGGTGCAACAAGAGCCTTTGCTTTTGACTTTATGCAAGTCAATAGAGGGAAGTGGAGCAGCGCCAAAGAATTCGTTACTTCCTTTGAAGTAAGTGACGAACTTTTGAAACGCTACTTAGATTTCGCTCAGAAGGAATTTCACGTTCAAAAAGATGCACTAGGATTAGCTACAAGCAAAACCTTGATCAAACGCATGTTAAAAGCTGAAATCGCCAGTCAAAACTGGACGGAAGAAGGATACTACAGAGTGCTTAATCCATTTGATAAAGAACTGCTGAAAGCACTGAAGTCGTTTTAAACGAGATTATTTATCTTTTCTTTCAGATAAAAATAACACAAGAAAAACACCCACCATTCCCGCTACTGTCAAAATCGCAACCCAAAAGGTATTGCCAAATGCTAAAGGTATTAGAACTTCCATGGCCTTTTTTTATGAAAATTAGTTGGTTTTAAAACACCAAATCCAACAAATGAACATTCAAGGTAAAATAGTTAGCAGAACGCAGCAATGAACGATAATAAGCTGATTTTATGGCTATTCTGTGATTACCAAACGTGCTTTGCTGTTGCCTATTTGTAAGGTATATACTCCGAAAGGAATTTTTCCAAGATCAAGTTGATCGTTTTCATGCACAACTCCAAAATTATATTCCATACCATTCATTGAAACGATTTTACACACTTTAACATCCCAATCTATCGGAACATCGATCCAACGTTTTGCAGGATTGGGGAAAATTTGAATGACGTCATTCATTTCTATCAAACTAGATTGATTCATAAAATAAGTACTTACATCAACCGAAAATAATTTAGGAGGAATGGTGATAATTGAAGTAATCTGTTCAGAACTCATAAATAAATTGACCGAATCAATCCATGATATTCCTTCCGTTTGAGATAAGGTAAGCATATTCCCCAATTCAATTCTTCGAACATTACCATTAAAAATACTTGATCCCGGATAATCAAATAATAAATAAGCAAAGCTTGTGTAGAAATTTGAGCCATTATTTTTATAACCTAGAGCAACAATCCTATTCGTTGCTTCATTAAACGTCACATCCGTAATGAGTCCATCTAAAAACATGGAATCTAAGGGAGAAATGGAAATCGTATCCTGCCAAATACAAGGAAAACGGTATCTTTTTGAGTAAAAATTACTCCAATTTTTAGTTAGAATGACCAACGAATCTTGTTCAACATAGAAGGCTTCTGCATCAAACGCATGTCCATTGGTTGGACCACTGAACGAAGTCTGATCAGCATATTTGAACATTTTTTTATCAGCAAGTACGGTATGGGTTTGATTACCAATTAAATCTGATTTATTTATTTGATAAAAACACAAATCCGTTCGATTTCCAGCATTGTTTCCAAAATCTCCGATAAAAAGATGAGTTGAACTTTGGCTCAAAGCTTCCCAATCCACATTGGTCGCATTTGAAACGCAAAATGAATCCAAAATAACACCAGAGAAATCTAACTGAAATAATATTGGTTGTGAACCTCCATCGTTGAGCATCCAAATGTGATTATTCCACACGATCATACCTGAATTTTCAAGCAAACGATTACTGAGATTGGCAATCAACAAGGGGTTTTCAGTTGTGACATTATATTGACAAGAACCATCATTTACAGTGGCTTGCGCATTAAAATTATTTGCTTGAGGATCTGTGCAACCAAATTGCGCATGAACATGTCCCAAACTCAAAATAAAAAAACAAATTA